>JAJYWE010000064.1:10699-13140 GCA_021791675.1 Actinomycetes bacterium
GGCCGTGAGCCTCCCCCTCCCGCGATCCCTCTCGCCGACCAAGGTGAGCACCTTCCGCAACTGCGCCCTCGCGTTCCGCTTCTCCGCCGTCGAGGAGCTGGAAGAGCCCGGCACGGTGGCAACCACACGCGGCAGGTTGGTGCACCGGGCGCTGGAGCGCCTGTTCTGGTCGACCCCTCCTGGCCGGCGTGACCGCGCACGGGCCGAGGTGTGCCTCGACGACGCCTGGGACGACCTCGCGGAGGAGGTCGCGACCCTGGAGCTCACAGGGCCGGCGCACCAGCGCCTCCGCGCGGAGACCGAGCTGCTCGTCGACGGCTACTACGCCCTCGAGGACCCCGACCTCGTCCGACCGGTCGGCGTCGAGCTCACGCTGGAGACCGCTTTCCACGGCGCGGTCCTCCGCGGGATCATCGACCGGCTCGACGTGACGGCAAACGGCGACCTCGTCGTCACGGACTACAAGACCGGACGGGCGCCGCGGAGCGCGTTCGAGCGATCCAGCCTCACCGGCGTCACCTTCTACGCGCTGCTCTGCGAGGCGGTGCTCGGCAGGCGGCCCCGCGTCGTCCGCCTCCTCTACCTCGGCGAGCCGGTGGTCATCACCGCCGAGCCCACTCCCGAGGTGCTGGACGGGCTCCGCCGTCAACTCGACGCCGTCTGGTCGGCAGTCGAACGCGGCTGCGCGACGGAGGACTTCCGCCCGCGCCAGTCCGGGCTCTGTCGCTCCTGCGCCTGGCAGCCCTACTGCCCGGCCTTCGGGGGCGACCCCGACGGTGCCCGGGTCGCCTTCCCCCGCCGCCGGCACCCCGCAGCACACCGGCCCCTCGCCGTGTCCCTCGCGTGAACCCGGACCGTAGCGCCCTGGACCGGCGCGGGCACGGCTTGGTGGACCTGCTCGACCGCCGCGGCGACGCGCTCTTCGAGGGCCTGCGCGGCCGGCGCGGCGCAGACCTGGTCTTCTACGCCGCCACGTGGGCGGGCGAGTTCAGCGCGATCTGGCACGCACTCGCGCTCCTCCGGATCCTCCGCGGCCACCGGCGCAGCGCCCTGCGGGCAACCATCGGCCTTGCTGGCGAGTCCGTCCTCGTGAACGGCGTGATCAAGTCGTTCTTCCGGCGCCCACGCCCCGTCGACGACAGCCCTCGACCCCTCCCCCTCCGCCGGCCACTCACCACGAGCTTCCCGAGCGGCCACGCCAGCGCAGCAGCGTTCGCGGCGCTCGTGCTCGGCGAGGGAAGCTCCTCGTGGCCGCTCTACGCCGGCATCGCAGTCCTGGTCGCGACGAGCCGGATCTACGTGCGGATCCACCACACCTCGGACGTGCTCGGCGGCGCGGTCCTCGGGGCAGGGCTCGGCTTCCTCTGGCGGCGCGCCGTCCCGATCGGGCCGCGGACGTCGTGCCTCGGCCCCAGCTCGACGATCCGGCGGCGCGGTCCGGAATCCCCTGCGGCCCGGGAAGGTTGATACACGAGATTCCCCTGCCGCCCAAGGAGGTTGACGGAGACATGAAACCGCTCGCGTTCTCGGTGAACTGGGACTATCGCTGTCCCTTCGCCCGCATCGTGCACGAGCACGTGATCACGGCCCTGGAAGGCGGCGCGGACTGGGAGGTCCAGTTCGTCCCGTTCTGCCTCAACCAGGTTCACCTCGAAGAGGGAGAGCCTGCGGTCTGGGACAACCCGGAGCGAGCGCCGGACCGCCTTGCGCTCGAGGTCGGCATCGCCGTGCGTGACCGGCTCCCGGAACGCTTCCTCGCCGTCCACCGGGCGCTCTTCGACGCCCGCCACGAGCTCGGGGGCGACCTGCGGGACGAGGGTGTGGTGCGCGCGGCGCTGCAGACCGCCGGCTTCGACGCGGCCGAGGTCGACTCGGTCTTCGGGTTCGTCCGCGACGGGTGGCCCCGTGAGACGCTACGAGCGGAGCACGAGAAGTCGGTTGCCGAGCACGCCGCCTTCGGCGTCCCCACCTTCATGGTCGATGGCCAGGCGGCCTTCGTTCGCATCATGGAGCGGGCCAACGGCGACGCCGTCCGTGCAACCGAGACGATCGAGCGAGTCGTGCGGCTCCTCACCGAGCACCCGGAGCTGAACGAGCTCAAGCACACGACCATTCGCCGGTAGCATCCCCGGGGTGCGCGTCGGAGGCCAAGTCGTCGTCGTCACCGGTGGAGCCGGTGGGATCGGCGCGGCGCTGTCTCGCCGGTTCGCCGCAGAGGGCGCGCGGGTCGTGGTCACCGATCTCGACGCAGCCGGCGCGGAGACCGTCGCCCGCTCCATCTCGGACCGTGGCGGGAATGCGCTCGCCCGTCAGGTCGACGTGCGCTCCGAGCACGCCATTCGGCGCTGCGTGGAGGAGATCGAAGCGGGCCTCGGCCCGATCGGCCTGTGGTGCTCGAACGCCGGAGTAGCTCATCCGAGCGCGCTGCATGCGCCGGACGA
>JAJYWE010000001.1:0-45736 GCA_021791675.1 Actinomycetes bacterium
CCGTAGATCTGGGCTCGCTCGCCGGGGAGGAAGAAGTCGCCGGTGAGCGAGGCAACCGCCGGGCCGGCGACGGCGACCACCGCGCCGAGCGCAAGCCGAGTCGCGAGCAGCACCCCGTAGCTGGGGGCGAGACCCGAGGCCGCCTGGGCAACCGACCAGAGCGCCACCGACGCGACCAGCAGGCGCACCCGCGAGACACGGTCCACGAGCACGCCGAAGGGGAGCGTGGCCAGCGCTGCGACGGCCGTCGTGACCGTCACCAGCAGGCCGAGGCGGACCGCACCGACACCGAGCGAGTGCTCGAGTGGGAGGGCGACGGCACCCACCGTGGCCCCGTCCGCGCTCGAGAGCGCGAGGACGCAGGCGAGGAGCGTGACAACGCGGAGTCGGGCCAGACCGCCCACTCGCTCCGCGAGCCGTCCCTCGAGGTTCCGGCCGAACCACGTCGGGAGATGGAACGCCTCGTGGGCCTGCACCCCCGCAGCGGCGTCGGCTTCGCGGGCTCGAACTCCCCGCCTGGCCCACCTTCGGCCGCTCGGGAAGTCCACTCCCGCCGACGCTACTCATGCCCCGCTCGAGTCGGTCCCCCTGAAGCGAAGAGCCGGCGCGGAGCCGGTGCAGCCTCGTCGTTCGCAGATCGGCCCCGCGTCGGGGCGTGCGCTGGGGTCGGCGGCGGCACCGGGGAGCGCCATCGCGCCGGTGGGCCCCGGGGGCTAGCATGAGCCCGACCTCGGGGAGTAGCGCAGTGGTAGCGCACCTGCTTTGGGAGCAGGAGGTCGGGGGTTCAAATCCCCCCTCCCCGACGGCGCGGGCGTAGCTCAATGGCAGAGTCCCAGCCTTCCAAGCTGGTCATGCGGGTTCGATTCCCGTCGCCCGCTCCAGCGCTTTTCCCCTCCTGAGCAGCAAACCTCCCCACTCCCTGCGCAAGGCGTCGCGGCGCTTCGCGCGCTTTCACGCGGCCTTGTGCCAGAAAGATATGGCACGGGGCTGGCACGAGCCCCCGCTGCGTTCGCCGCGCCACGCGTGGCGGGGAACGCGGGGCAGGGCGCCTCTCCGCGTCGGGCGCGACGAGCGGATCGCTCGAAGACTTCGCGCCGCCGAGCTCCACGTCGGGGAGCGGCGGGACCGTCTCGAACACCCTCGGCACCACCGCCACGCCCCCGCGTGGAGCGGCGCGGACCGCCTCTCCTCGACCGGCACGGCGGGTAGCTGGTCCTGGAACGTGCCCGTGATGCTCAACCCGGGTGAGACCACGCTCACCGCGTCGAGCTTCGACCAGAACGAGATCCTCTCAGACAACCCCTCGGCACAGAACGCCCCGACCGCCGCAGCGCTCACGGGCGGCCAGACCGAGGGCGTCCTGAAGGGCAAGGGGCTTGGGGAACAACGGAACGGAAAGTCACGCCAAGGGCTGCGACCGCCCGAGACCAGATGCCATCCTCCGCTGCTCCAGTGCCTGTGGGCGCCGGCTTCGCCCAGTTCAGGACCACCGTGACACCTCGCGTAGCGCTCGGTTGCGGAGGGCCGACGCTCTGGCCACGAGTGGACTGTCCTACGTGCCGACGAAGTTCGGTCGTGTTCTTGGGCCCTGGCAATCCTGGGCCCGCTCGGTGCACATTCCCTGGTGATGCCTGGTACGGCCCCCCAGAAGCTGTCCGCCGACGAAGACTCGGCTTGCCTATCGTGACTCTCCGTTCCGTTGTTCCCCATGGGCCGTGTCCGCCGGAGCTCACGGGATCGCAGGAGGTCAGGTAATCGGCTCGACCGGGCGCCCGATGGCGGCCGCGTTGTTGCTGAGCGGGCCGTCGAGCGTCCACACCTGGGTTCCGGCCTGCTCCGCCAGGTGTTCGGTCAGCGACCCGCCCGGCGCGTACGAGTCCTCGCCGGGAGCCACCCAGCTTCGAGCTACGCACGCAGGCCTGGCTGGCTGGCGTTCGTCGCCAACCATGAGGGCGACGAGCAGGCCGGCGTCGACCACGACACCCATCCCGGCCGGCCGACCTCGAAGGGGGCCGCGCGGGAACCAAGCCGGCCGGTGAGAGGTCGGAGCCACCGTGCCCGTCCCCGCTCGCCACTCCGTCGCGCCGTCCCGCCCCGGGCTGCCGGGTCCGCCTGCCCCGGAGGCTCGCCCGGCGCCGAGGTGGCTGGCCGGACCGACCCCGGCGCGGTCGCGAGCTCGCCGTGCCGGACCCCTCCTCGCGCTCGGGCTCGCTGCACTCTGCACCGGGTGCTCTTCGGCCCCGGCACCCAGCTCGCGATCCTCCGAGCCGCCCCCGAGGAGCGCCACGACCGGGGTGCCCGGCACCGCGACGGTGCCGCCTCGCACGACGACTTCGCCGAGCACCTCGAACGCCGGAGGAGGCACCACCAGCACGGCGCCACCTCCCACCACGATTGTGGCTCCCACCGTGACGTCCAGCGCCCACTGCGACGCGACGGCGGCGATCGACTCCTGGAGCCTCGCACGCCGGGCCGCCCAGCTCCTCGTGGCCCCGGTGGAGGAGGACGACGTCGCGGCCGCGCTGCCCCTGGTGCGAGCCGGGGCGGGTGCCATCATCCTCTTCGGCAGCGCGGCGCCGGCAAACCTCGCCGCCCAGCTCGACGCGCTCGACGCGGCTGCGCAGGGCGGGGTCGCCCCGATCGTGATGACCGACGAGGAAGGGGGCGCGGTCCAGCGGATCGCGAACGTGGTCGGCGACGTGCCCTCGGCTCGGACCATGGCCGCGACCATGACCCCGGCGGCGGTGACGGCGCTCGCTCGCCAGCTCGGCACCCGGATGCGATCCCTCGGGATCCGGATGGACCTCGCCCCCGTGCTCGACGTGAACGACGGGCCGGGACCGAACGCCAGCTATCCCGACGGCACCCGCTCCTTCAGCGCCGACCCCGCAGTCGCCGCCACCTACGGGCTCGCCTTCGCGACCGGGCTCGAGGAGGCGGGCGTGGTGCCGGTGGTGAAGCACTTCCCCGGGCTCGGCCACGCGAGTGGGAACACCGACGTCGGACCGGCTACGACCCCACCGCTCTCGTTCCTCGAGGGTGACGACCTGATCCCGTTCCGGGACGCGATTGCAGCGGGCATCCCTGTCGTGATGGTCTCGAACGCGACCGTCCCCGGGCTCACCAGCGGACCGGCAAGCCTGTCGGAGGCGGCCGTCACCGGGCTCCTCCGGGACCGGCTCGGCTTCCGGGGCCTCGTCATGACGGACTCGCTCTCCGCCGGGGCGATCGCCGCGACGGGTCTCGGCGTGCCCACCGCCGCGGTGGTCGCCGTGCTGGCTGGCGTCCAGATGCTCCTCTACACCGCCCCGAGCGCGACGGCCGCCACGACGACCGGCTTCGCGACGATCCAGGCGCTCGTCGCCGCAGTCCAGGACAGGAGGCTCAACGTCTCGGTGCTCGATGCCGACGTCGCGGCCGTTCTCCGGTTGAAAGGGGTGTCACCCTGCGCTACCTGACGGCGCCTTCGAAACGCCGGCAGGCAGGGTCGTGCTGGTGCCGGTCGACACCGGGCCCGGTGTGGCCGTAGGCGAGCTCGAGCTGCTCGACCCCGAGCTCAACTTCGGGAGCATGTCCGGGTACTCCCGCGCGAGGAACGCGAGCAGGCCCTCGCGCACCGCTCCCTGGAGGCGCCACCCCGCCCAGGGATCCGGCGCGCTCACCGTGGCATGGAGCTGCGCGCCGCCCTGCCCGGCCCAGGTGACGTCCAGCCGGCCGATTCGGCCGTCCCAGTCAGCGAGCGTGCCGAGGAGCCGGGACAGCTCTTCCCTGACCGGCTCCACAGGGAGGCGGGGGTCGACCAGGACATCCACGACCTCCACGCGCCGCATCCCGGTCCGGGTCCAGTTCTCGAAGCTCGTCCCGACGAAGGTCGAGATCGGCAGCACCAGGCAGCGTCGGTCCCAGAGCCGGAGCACCACGTGGGTGAGCCGGATCTCCTCGACCTGCCCCCAGGTCCCGTTGACGACGACGATGTCGTCGACGCGGACCGGCTGCGCAATGGCGATCTGGATGCCGGCGAGCAGGTTCTCCGTGATGGGACGCGCGGCGATGCCGACGACGACCCCCAGGATCCCCGCCGACGCGAGCAGGCTGGCCCCGGCGACGCGGACCTGCGGGAAGCTGAAGAGGATGAGTGCGAGCGCCAACAGCACGATCGCAACCCCCGCCATCCGACGGAAGACGATGACCTGCGTCTTCGAGCTGCGAGCAGCGATCGCGTCCTTGCCCTCAGAGGGCAGCCGGTCGACGAACAGGTCCTCCAGCACCGAAATGGCCCGATAGGCGACCCAGGCCCCCGCGGCGACCCCCGCCACGTAGAGCCCGTGGGCGACCCCGGCGCCCGCCGCGCCGGGGACCGGGCGGACGGTCTGGGTCAGCGCCGCGCCGATCACCGTGAGCAATGCTCGGCCCGGCCCCGTGAGACGGTCCAGGACGGGGTGTTCGGCCGTGTCCGAGACTCGGCGGGCGCCGCGCCGAACGACGAACCCGAGGACCACGGCGACGACGAGGCCGGCGAGTCCGCCGCCGACCACGACTGCGATGTGCTCGAGCTCCCCCACGACCCCCCCTCACTCCCCTGAGCTCCGCCGAGGCTGCCTACGCCCCCTGCCTGGTCCCCCTGGCCTGCCCCCGCCGCTCACCCGCCCGCCTCTCTGCGCCCGGCCGGTCGCTCCCCCAGCCGTCGGCGCCTGCACCGCGGGCCGCAGCGCCGCTACGGCCGCGGGAGCGCGCTCGCGACCACCTTGTAGCAGTGCCCGCCTCGCGGCCCGGTCAACGCGACGACCAGGAAGTACGGCTCCCAGCCGAGCCGACGCCGCAGCGCTGCCGGCGGTATCGGTGAGGTCCTGGTGCCGGCGAGGCGGTCGACCAGGGTCGCATCGAGCACCGGGAGGTCCTGGTCCGTCCCGCCCCAGCGGAACCGGGCGCGGAGGCCGCCGTCGGTTCCCCACCGGAGCGCGAGCTCCCTCCCGACCTCGACCACCGCGACCGACCCGTGGTCTCCCTGGAGCTGCCAGTACGCGATCGAGGGTCCGTTGAAGCCGAGCAGGGGCCGCCCGGCGGGCGCGACCGCCGAGCCGAGGATGCGACGCGCCTGGAGGGGACCTGCACCGCCGAACAGGACGGGCGGCTCCTCGAGGAGCACCCCCTCCGGTCGGCTGGGGTCGAACAACGGGGCGTCGGACGCGATCCTGCCCCGGACGAGACAGAGCGGCTGCAGGTGCACCTGCGGCGGTCCATCCGCCACTCCCGGCGGAGGTCCCGGCGCGGGAACCGGCGGAGGTCCCGGCGCAGGGGCCTGCGTTGGCCCCCGCTCCTCCGGGTCGTCTCCTGCCCCGAGACGGGGCCCTGCACCAGCCTCGCGGTCGGCCGTCAACCCCTCGGGCGCTTCGCCCTCCGGACGGAGTGCCGGTGCCGCCTCCGCTCCGGCGCCTGCTTCCGCACCGGACGGGGGGGGATCCGCTCCCTCCAGCTCGAGCCCGAGGAAGCCCCCCCAACGGCGAAACCGACCCCCCTCGCCAGACGCTCCGCGCTCCCGCTCCTCACGCCCCCCGCTCCCCCTGGGGTGACGCCGATGTGCTGTGCGTCTGGACGTCTCCTGCACACGGGCCCTCTCCTCCAACCCGTCGCGGAGATCCTCCACGTCCACCGTCGCCGTGACGTCGTGCCACTCGGGATCGGTGAGGTCGGCAACCGAGGGATCCACCACGGCAGCCGGCCACGAGGCGCGCACGAAGGCGCCGGAGGCGAGGTCCACCGCAACGCAGCCCCCGTCACCCGCCGCCAGCACGAGCAGCTCGAGCTCGGCACCCGGGCGGGTCTCCCGGAGGGCGAGCTGGCGCCCGCGACCGTGGCGCTGGAGGCGCTCCGCCGGGGAGCGGCCAGCCGACGGGCTCGCGTCGATCACCGCCGTCCCTCCGTCCCCGAGTCGATCATCGCCGGACCCCCCCGATCGCATCGAGCTGGGTCCCGAGCTCGTCGGCGCGCTCGGCCGGGAGCCCGCACGCGTAGCCCCTGCAGACATAGGCGCGCCCCGTCTGGCGCCCCGCCCAGAGCGGGGAGTCGTACGGGTCGCCCCAGGCCAGGACGGCACCCGGCAGGAAGCGCCGTCCGACCTCGGCCACGAGGTCGGGTGCGACCCCCGGGACGACGACCTCGGAGGGGGTGGCGCAGGTGGCATGGAGCGCAACGAGCGCCCAGCCGGCCCCGAGCGGCGCGGCGCGCATCCAGTCGGCGAGCATCGCAAGGATCCGCTCCCCCTTGGCCACCAGCTCCTCGTTCCCGAGGAGCCGCCCGAGTCGCCAGAGGGCGAAAGCCGCCGTGGCGTTGGCAGAGGGGATCGCACCGTCGAACACGTCCTTCATGCGCACCGCGAGCGGTGGCGCGTCGCGACCGACGGTGTCGAAGCCTCCGTCCTCGGCGTCCCAGAAAAGCCGGACCAGCTCGGCTGCGGCCGTGTGGGCCTCGTCGGTCCAAATGGCCCGCCCACTTGCCTCGCCGAGCCGGGTGAAGGCGTCCACGAGCCAGGCGTAGTCCGCCGCGACGGCCAGCTGACCGGCCCGTCCCTGTCGGTAGGAGCGCAGCCAACGGCCGTCGGCGCGCCGGAGCGCGCCGAGGAGGAACGTCCCGATGCGCTCCGCAGCGGCGAGCCAACGCGACGACCCGGTCGCAAGCGCCGCCTCCGCGAGGACGCCGGCGGCCATTGCGTTCCACTCGGTGAGCACCTTGTCGTCGCGGCCGGGGCGCGCACGGCGCAGGCGAGCGGCGGCCAGTCGGGCGCGCGCCGCCTCGATATCCGCCGGCAGCTCCCCTCGCGAGAGCCGGAGCGTATCGGCGGCTGCCGTGCCCCCGGGTGGCGGCCATGGCCGGTGGAGGATCGAGCGGCCAGCGAAGTTGCCGCGGTCGGTCACGCCCCACCACTCGCACGCAAGGCCGGCGAGCTCGGGGCCGAGCACCCCCTCGACCTCGGCGGGCGTCCAGACGTAGTACCGCCCCTCACCCTCGGGCGAGTCGGCGTCCTCCGAGGAGTGCAGCCCCCCCGCCGGATCGCCGAGCTCGTCACAGAGGTACTCGAGGGTCTCCTCTGCGAGGCCGAGCCAGGTCGCTCGTCCCGTGGCCTGCCAGGCGTGCAGGTATGCCCGCGCCAGACCAGCCTGGTCGTAGGCCATCTTCTCGAAGTGCGGCACCAGCCAGGCGGCATCCGTGGCGTAGCGTGCGAAGCCGCCCCCCAGATGGTCACGGATGCCCCCTGCGGCCATGGCCCCGAGGGCGCTCTCCAGGATCTCCACGGCGAGGCCCGGATCGACACCGCCGACCGGAGCGACGCCGAGGCGTGCGAGGAGGTCGAGGACGGCAGGCTGGGGGAACTTCGGTGCTCGGCCGAAGCCGCCGCGGGCACGGTCCCACTCCCGGACGAGGGCAGCGAAGGCTTGCGCGAGGACCGCCGGACCGTCCACCCCCTCGAGCGGCGCTACGCCAGAGCTTGCCGTGGGGCCCAGCCGAGCGTCGCTCGCGGCGCTCCCGCCCGCATCGGCACCTTCGCGCGGGGCCCTCGGAGCGACCGTCCCCACCGCCCCGCCACGCGCCGGCAGCCGGGTGCGCTGGCGGACTGCCGCGAGGAGGGAGTCCGCGTCGGCGAGCACCGCCGCCCGGCGCTCCCGCCAGGCCGCCGAGACGGCGGCGAGCAAGCCGGGAAAACCGGGCAGGCCGTGGCGGGCCTCGGGAGGGAAGTAGGTCCCCCCGAAGAAGGGCCGGCCGTCCGGCGTCAGGAAGACGGTCATCGGCCATCCCCCTTGGCCGGTGAGCGCCTGGACCGCCTCCATGTAGAGCGCGTCGACGTCCGGGCGCTCCTCGCGGTCCACCTTGATCGGGACGAAGGAGTCGTTCAGCACCGCCGCCACATCGGGGTCCTCGAAGGACTCGTGCGCCATGACGTGGCACCAGTGGCACGCGGCGTAGCCGACCGAGAGGAGGATGGGGACGTCCCGCCGTGCGGCCTCGGCGAGGGCCTCGGGACCCCACTCCCACCAGTCCACGGGGTTCCCGGCGTGTTGGAGCAGGTAGGGGCTCGAGGAGCCTGCGAGCCGGTTCGGCCGCCGCGACCCGCCGCCCACGCCACTCGAGCCACTTCGATCGCCCGCGCCGCCTGGGCCGCCCACGGCACCAGCCGCGCCGCTCGTGTCACTGCTCATGCCACGGCCAACCCGGCGTCCAGGGACGCGACCGCCCGCTCGTAGGCCACACGCGCAACGGCGTCGAGACCGTCGTTCCGCATCAGGCGGAAGCCCTGGACCCGCACCTCGTCGGCCGAGGGCAGGAAGCGCAACACCCGGATCCCCGAACGCTCGACGCGCGCCGCCTCGCGGGCGAGGCCGAGCGTGGGGAGACGGCGAGCGATCCGGTCCGCTGGCGCCGGTGGGTCTGCCGGGTCGTAGGCCATCGGTGCAACCACCACCACGAGCTCGACCGGCTCCGCCGCCACGAGATCGAGGTTGGTCGTCGAATGCGTCCCGCCGTCCACCAGCACCTGCCGGCCGACCCGGACCGGTGGATAGAGACCGGGAACCGCGCAGGACGCGCGCACGGCCTGGGCGAGCCCTGCGCGAGCCTCTTCCCCCTCACGCCCGAGCACCACGCGCCGACCGGAGAAGATGTCCACGCCGCAGAGCCAGAGCGGCGCGTCCGGCCAGGCGTCGGGAAGGTCCGTCTCGAGGCGGAACCGGCTCGCCCCGAAGGTGAGCAGCCCCGCCGGGAAGGCCTGCCCGAGGACGGCCGGGACGGGCGGGATGGGCACCCGCACAGCGCTTCGCGCGAGGACGAACGCCGAGCCGGTGAGGCGCCGGACGAAGCCGAGCGGGCTGCGGTAGGAGGGTTCGGGGATGGAGCCCGTCTGGGTGACGAGCCCCCAGAGGGTTTCGGGGCTGTGACCCGTTCGGAGGTAGGCAGCGACAACGCTGCCCGCGGAGGTCCCGACCAGGAGCCGGGAAGCCGAGACGTCGAGCCCGCCCACCTCACCGAGGGCCCGGAGGACCCCGATCTCGCTTGCGATCCCGACCAGCCCTCCCGCCCCCAGCACCACGGCGACCCGCTCCGGGGGGGGAACGGAGCCCCGCGCCGTCTGGACGGTCACCCGGGCAGCTTGCCTGCAGCCAGGTCCTCGGCCATCGCCCACCCGAACGCCACCAGGCAGTCTCCCCGTGCGGCGTCGACGCCTGCGAAGAGCGAGCCGAGCTCGGGATCCGGCGACCACGCCGCGCTTCCCGCCGGAAGGTCGAGGGCCGGCGGGGGCGACCCCGTACCGGCGAGGACGAAGCTCCGGTCGTCGATGCGCCCCTCGGCCCCGAATCGCTTCGCGAGCCGCCGCCCCCAGGCACGCTCCTCCCCAGTCGCCCGGTGGTCGGGTCGGGGGATCACGTCCTGCAAGCCGGCGAAGACCTGGAAGCCGACCGGCCGGAGGAGCCTGGTCCCGAGCAGCACGTCCTCGTCGGGGAACGCGAGCAGCGCCCTGCGGTACTCCTCGGCCAGCAGGGCCGCGAGCACCTGGTCCTGGGCGGGGCCTGCGGCGATCGACGCCAGGCCGACCAGGACGGCGGGAGTACCGCCGATGCGCTCGAGCGTCACGAAGGCAAAGCCCACGAGCCGGTCGCCGTCGCGTGCCTGGGTGTTGAGCACCCACTCCTCGACCTGCTTGGAAACCAGGCCTACATCCAGGCCGGACTCGCCGGCCGCGCAGAGGTCGGCCATCTCTGCGACCTCGGCATCACTGAGCGCCGTCGTGTCCTTGGTCGTCACCTCGATCGCCATCGCGCTTCGCCCACTCCCTCCGAGAAACCTCCCACCAGGTTACGGGACGGGAGCTTCTTCCATCCAGATGCGCAGGTCAAAAGGGCCCGCGAGGCCCGCTACGGCGACGAGACCGCAGCCTGGGCCACCCTCGCGTCCACAGCCTGGCGGCGACGGCTGTTGCCCGGCACGGCGACGAGGCCGCAGCCCTGCCGGCTACGAGACCGCAGCCCGCTCGGCCCACCCGCCCGCCTCCGGGGTCGAGTCGGGCTGCCCCTCGGGCAGGATCGCCGCCGGTCCGAACAGCTCGACGAGCTCCCCGAGCAGCCCGTTGCGGACCTCCACACCGAGCTCCGGGGGGAGTCGGAGGACCTTCGCGCCGACGTGCAAGAGCACGGGCACGGACCCGGGGTGGCTCTCGAGCACCGCGCGCAGCCGGGCCACGTTCTCGTCGCTCAACACAGCGAGGGGGACCTGGACGCGAAGTGGGTGCTGGTCGCGATTGGCGAGCACCGGCCGGCTGAGGTCGAGCACCACGAGGCGGGGCGTGTCCTCCCGGGTATCGAGGCGCCCCCGCACGACGACGACAGCGTCGTCCTCGAGCAGCTGGCCACAGGCCGCCATCACCTTCGGGAAGACGAACGCCTCCACCGCCTTCTCGAGGTCCTCCAGCACGAAGGTCGCCATGGGCGCCCCCGCCTTGGTGTAGCGGCGCGAGAGGCCGGACACGACACCGCCGACCGAGTGCGCCTCCCCCTCCCGAGCGGTCCCGGCGAGCTCGAGCAGCTCGGCGAGCGTGCAGTCGGTGAAGCGGGCGAGCGCCCGCTCGAGCCCGAGCAGCGGGTGGTCCGAGAGGTAGAGGCCGAGCATCTCCTTCTCGAGGGCGAGCCGAGCCGTCTTGTCGAACTCGATGTCGGGGATCGGCACCCTGGTGTCGTCGAAACCGGCGTTCCCGCCGGCATCGAGCGACCCGAACAGCGTCATGATGCCGGCCTCCGCTTCCCGCCGACGCGCGAGCGCCTTGTCGATGACGTGCTCGAAGACCATGGCGAGACCCTTGCGCGGGTGGCCGAGGGAGTCGAAGGCGCCGGCCTTGATGAGCGACTCGACGGTTCGCTTGTTGAGCACGCTCATGTCGACCCGCTGGCAGAAGTCGTAGAAGTCACCGAACGGGCCGCCCACCTCCCGAGCGGCGACGATGTGGGCGACCAGCCCGGCGCCGACGTTGCGCACCGCGGCGAGGCCGAACGCGATACGCCCGCGGCCGGAACCGTCCGCCGGGAGGGGGGTGAAGTCCGCCTCGGAGGTGTTGACGTCGGGCACGAGGACCTGGATGCCCATGCTCCGGCACTCGGCGAGGTAGACCGCCGTCTTGTCCTTGTCGTCCTTCACCGAGGTGAGCAGGGCCGCGAGGTACTCGACTGGGTAGTGCGCCTTCAGCCAGGCGGTCTGGTAGGCGACGAGGCCGTAGCCGTAGGCGTGGCTCCGCCCGAACGCGTAGTCGGCGAAGGGCTCGATGATGTCGAACAGCGCAGTGCCGAGCTCGGCCCCGTAGCCGCGTTCGACGCAGCCCGCGACGAACTTCTCGCGTTCGGCGGCGATGAGCGAGCGGATCTTCTTCCCACACGCCTTGCGGAGGTTGTCCGCCTCCTCGAGGGAGTAGCCGGCGATGCGTTGGGCGACCCGCATCATCGACTCCTGGTAGATCATGAGCCCGTAGCTCTCCCCGAGGACCTCCTCCAGGTCGGGGTGGAGGTACGTCACGGGCTTGCGGCCGTTCTTGCGGTCCGCGTAGTCGTTGTGCATGTTGGCCGCCATCGGACCGGGCCGGTAGAGGGCGAGCAGCGCGGCGACGTCGTCGAAGGTCGTCGGCGCGAGGCTGCGGAGCAGCGTGCGCATCGGGCCGCCCTCCAGCTGGAACACGCCGATCGAATCCCCGCGTCGCAACAGCGCGAACGTCTCCTCGTCGTCGAGTGCCAGCCGGTCGATGTCGGGACGGGTGCCGGTGCTCGCCTGGACGAGGTCGAGGGCCCGCTCCATCACCGACAGGTTTCGCAGGCCGAGGAAGTCCATCTTCAACAGCCCGAGCTCCTCGACGCCGTGCATCTCGTACTGCGTGACGATGGGCGCTTCCTCCGGGAGCGCACCGGGCTCGGGCTTGCGCTGGATCGGGAGGTGGGAGACGAGGGGCTCCTCGGTGATGACCACCGCGGCGGCATGGATGCCGTCCTGGCGACGCAACCCCTCGAGGCCGCGCGCGACGTCGACGACCCGGCGGACGTCCGGGTCCGCCTCGTACATCTCACGCAGTCCCGCTGCGGCCTTCCAGCCGTCCTCGTAGGCGTCCTGGCGCTCGAGGCAGGCGGCGAGTGGCGTGTCCCGGCCCATCACCAGCGGCGGCATCGCCTTCGCGATCCGGTCGCCGAGCGCGTAGGGGTAGCCGAGCACCCGAGCTGCGTCGCGCACGGCCGCACGTGCCTTGATCGTCGAGAAGGTCACGATCTGCGCGACGTGGTCCACCCCGTAGCGCTCGGCGGCGTAGCGGATCATCTCCCCGCGAAAGCGCTCGTCGAAGTCCATGTCGATGTCCGGCATCTGCTTCCGGCCCGGATTGAGGAAGCGCTCGAAGAGCAGGTCGTAGCGGATCGGGTCGAGGTCGACGATCTCGAGGCAGTAGGCGACGCAGGAACCCGCCGCAGAGCCCCGACCGGGCCCGACCCGGATCCCGTGGGTCTTCGCATGGTGGATCAGGTCCCAGACGACCAGGAAGTAGGCCGGGAAGCCCATGTCCTCGATGACCGAGAGCTCGTAGGCGAGGCGCTCCTCGACCACCGCGGGGAGCGGCGTGTCGTAGCGGCGAGCCGCGCCCTCGAAGGTGAGATGCCGGAGGTACGCCCGGGCGGATTCGTCGTAGGTGGACCGGCGGAACTGCTCCGGCACCGGGAACTCCGGGAGCCGCGGCTGGCCGAGCTCGAGCTCGACGCGGGCGCGCTCGGCGATCCAGAGCGTGTTGTCACAGGCCTCGGGCAGCTCGGCGAAGAGCCGGCGCATCTCCTGGGCGGTCTTCAGGTAGTGCTCGTCTCCGTCGAACTTGAACCGGTTCGGGTCGGAGATCGTGGCGCCGGTCTGCACGCAGAGGAGCGCGTCGTGGGCGATCGCGTCCTTCCTCGCCACGTAGTGGCTGTCGTTCGTCGCGACCAGCGGGGCACCGAGGCGGCGCGCGATCCGGACCAACGCCGGGTTCGTCGCCGTCTGGGCTGCGAGCCCGTGGTCCTGCAGCTCGACGAAGAGGTGGTCCTTGCCGAAGATGTCCTGGAGCCGGCCCGCGAGCCGTTCGGCCTCCGCCTCGTCCGAACGCTGGAGCGCCTGGAGCACGACGCCGCCGAGGCACCCGGTCGTCGCGACCAGCCCCTCGTGGTGACGGGAGAGGAGCTCCCAGTCGACGCGTGGCTTGTAGTAGTAGCCCTCCAAGAAGGCAGCGGAGGAGAGCCGGATCAGGTTCTCGTAGCCCTGGGTCGTCTCGGCGAGCAGCGTGAGGTGGTAGTAGAGCTTCTCCCCGGCGTCACCCTCACCACCGGTGTCGTCGACCCTCCCCCGGCGCACCGGACGCTCGTGGCGGCTCTCGGCCGCCATGTACGCCTCGGTCCCGATGATCGGGTTCAGCCCGGCGTTGCGGCAGGCCTTGTAGAAGTCGAGGACGCCGTACATGTTGCCGTGGTCGGTGATGGCCATCGCAGGCTGGCCGTCCTCGACCGCCGCCTGGACGAGGTCCCCGATCCGGGCAGCCCCGTCCAGCATCGAGAACTCGGTGTGGGTGTGGAGGTGGCAGAACGAGCCGCCCTTCGCTACCGCCACTGCGCCTCCTTCGTCGCCGCCCGGATCGACCCGCCCCGAACCACACGGGTGTCGTTCAGGGTAGCGCTACGGGGGGTGCTCAGCCGTGCAACCGCGCGCTCGCCGAGCAGCCAAAACGTTGTGCGACCAGCGACTTGATCCCGCTCGGGAACCCCACCTCGCTCGTCGCCTGGGCGTCGGCGAGCTGGAGCTGCGCGCGTGCGTCGCCGGCGAAGGCGGCGACGCAGCGCTCCGGCTCGGCGTTGGCGAGCGCCAGGATCACCCCGGTCGCGCCGAGCGCGCCCGCCGTCAGGGCGAGGGGTGCCGCCCCGACGTAGAGCCACCCGTCGAAGCTCGCCAGCGTGGCCGCGAGGCGGGCGGGGTCCCCCGAGGAGTCCTTGCAGCCCGAGACGGCGAGCGCCCCGAGCAGCGACGAGGGGAACCCCGGTGCCGACGCCCGTGGGTAGTGGTAGGCGAGGAGTGGCACGCCTTCCGCCACTCGGGCGAGCTCGTCGTAGTACGCGCGCGGGTCGTCCGTCCCCGGCGGGGAGAGCGCGACCAGCCCGTCGACACCCTCTGCGGCGGCGTCTGCGGTGAAGCGCCGGGCCTGGCGCGCCGAGGGCGCTCCCGTACCGGCGAGCAGCGCGACCCCGGCCGGGAGGGCTGCTCGGACCGCGCGGATCAGCGCCACTCGCTCGGCGGCGTCGAGCGTTCCCGCCTCGCCCGTCGTCCCGGCGACGAGCACCCCGGCAACCCCGCGGCCGGCGAGCTCCGCGGCGAGTGCGCCGGTCGCCTTCGCGTCGAGCTCGCCGTCGTCGTCGAAGAGCGTGACCAGGGCGGCACCGACGCCCCGGAAGGGTGGGGACCCGGCCTGCCCGCCGGTCCCCGGCGCTTCGTGCTCGACCTCCACGCGCACTCTCCCTCTCCCCCACACCGCCAGCGAAGACCTCACACTACCGTCACGCCAGACGGGGAGCCCGAGGGACGTCACGCTAGACGGGGGGCCGGAGACAGGAGGAGGTGGCGGTGGACGCGCTCCGGTGGTTCGCGCTCGGTGTGGGGATCGTGCTCGTCGCGAGCGTGGGGGTCAGTGTGCTCCGCGCGCTCGTGGTCCCGCGACCACCGAGCAGGCGGAGCGCGATCTCGCTCGTGAGCCGGCTCATCCGGCGCGGCTTTCGCAGCCTGGCCGGCTTCCGACGCACCTACGAGGCGCAAGATCGTCTCCTGGCGATGGCGCAGCCGGTCGGCGTCGTCGTCGTGCTGGCGATCTGGATGGGTGCAGCCCTGCTCGGCTACGCCCTGATCCTCTGGCGGATCCCGCCCTACTCCCTGCCGGCGGCGCTCACGGAGGCCGGCTCGTCGATGTTCACGCTGGGCTTCGCCGCCCACGGCGGGGGCGTGGCGCGCCTCGTCGACTTCCTGGCCGCGGGAACCGGCCTCGTCGTCATCGCCCTCCAGATCGCCTATCTCCCGACCCTCTACGGCGCCTTCAACCGCCGAGAGCAGCTCGTGACCATGCTCGAGAGCCGCGCAGGGATCCCGGCGTGGGGACCGGAGCTGCTCGCTCGCCACCAGCTCATCTCGACCGTCGACGAGCTGCCCAGCCTCTACGCCGCCTGGGAGGCGTGGGCAGCCGACCTCGCCGAGACGCACAGCACCTACCCGTCCCTGCTCTTCCTCCGCTCCCCCCGCCGCCACAGCTCGTGGATCGTCGCCCTCGTCGCCGTTCTCGACTCGGCAGCCCTGCTGCTCGCGTTCAACCCCTCGAGCGCGCCGAGCCAGGCCCGGCACTGCCTGCGCATGGGCTTCACCGCGCTCCGGGATGTCGCGACGACCGTCGGGATCGACTTCGATCCCGACCCGGCGCCGTCGGACCCCATCCTGCTCGAAGAGGACGAGTTCCGCGAGGCGGCGGCCATCCTCCGAACCATCGGGTTCCCACTCGAACGCACGGACGCGGAGGCTTGGCCCCACTTCCGTGGCTGGCGGGTCAACTACGAGGCGATCGCGTACGAGATCGCCGCCCGTGTCCTCGCCCCAGCGGCGCCGTGGACCGGCCCTCGTCCGGTGCTCGTCCCCGTGCCGGTCGCGCCCCGTCGCCCGGTCGACCGCCGGCCCGAGTCCCCCGGCGGGCTCGCGAGCGGGGCACACGGGGCGCACGAGCCGGCCGACCGCGAGCCGACCCGAGGCGAGCCCACCGGCGACGACGGCGTCATCGGTGGAGCCGACACGAGGACGGGGGGCGAGGCGCCAGGCTGAGGGCGTGCCTCGAGAGTTCGTCGAGGTTCAGTCGCCGGCGAGGCGCACGACGGTCCTCCCCCGCGCCTCGGCGCGCAGCAGCCCCGCGAGCACGTCGGGAACCGCCTCCAGCTCGCACTCGGTCGTGGTGGCGTCGAGGTGGGGAGGTCGCAGGTCGGTAGCGAGACGGCCCCATATCGCCCGGCGGCGCGGCATCGGCGTCTCGACCGAGTCGATCCCGAGCAGGGAGACACCGCGGAGGATGAACGGGAAGACCGTCGTCGGCAGGTCACCACCGCCGGTCAGGCCGCTCGCTGCAACTGCCGCACCGTAGCGCAGGCTGCGCAGGACACCCGCGAGCGTCTGGCCCCCGACACAGTCCACGGCGCCGGCCCAGCGCTCCCTGGCGAGCGGCCGGGACGGGTCCCCGACGACCTCCTCACGCGACACGACCGACGATGCCCCGAGCTCGGCCAGCCAGCCGGCGGCATCCGCCTTCCCCGTGCTCGCCACCACCTCGTAGCCCCGCGCGGCGAGAATCGACAACGCGAGGCTCCCGACCCCGCCGGTCGCGCCGGTGACGACGACCGCGCCCGAACCCGGCGTCAGCCCTGCCTCCTCGAGCGCGACGACCGAGAGAGCGGCCGTGAACCCCGCCGTACCGATCGCCATCGCGTCGCGTGGCTCCAGACCCCCTGGAAGGGGGACCAGGTTCTCCGCGGGCACCGAGGCGAGCTCGGCGAAGCCCCCGTGGCGGGAGACCCCGATCTCGTAGCCGTGCGCGATGACGATCTCGCCCGGCTTCGGCAGCCACGCGCCGGGAGCGTCGGTCCCGGCCCGACTGGTCTCCCCTCCGGCGCCCGGCGCCGGCTCGGCGCCTCGTGCCTCGGTCGGCGGCGCCGCGTCCCCGCGAGCCGCAGCGAGCGCCGTGGGAACCCGGACCACCCGGCCGACGAGGTCCACGCCCGGCACCAGGGGCGAGATCCTCGCCACCCTCCCCGTCGGGCTCGCCGCGAGGGCGTCCTTGTAGTTGACGCCGGACCAGAGGACCTCGAGGACCACCCCGTCCGGCGCGAGACGTCCCTCGTCCCAGGTTTCGACCCGCGGCCCGTCGCCGGTAGCCCCCTCCCCCGGCTTCTCCACGACCAGCGCCCGGAACGCAGCTCCGGTCGGCGACAGACTCACTTCGCGGCCTCCTCGTCCTCGATGGCTCGTATCTCCTCCAGGCGCGCGACGTGACGGCCACCCTCGAAGGACTCCGAGAGGAAGGTGTCCACGATCGCGAGCGCGTACTCCGGCGCGAGCACCCGGGCACCGAGGGCACACACGTTCGCGTCGTTGTGCAGCCGGGCGAGGCGGGCCGTGTACTCATCCGGGCAGAGCGCGGCGCGAGCTCCACGCACCTTGTTCGCCGAGATCTGCTCGCCCTGGCCGCTCCCACCGATCACGATCCCGAGGTCCGCCGCCCCCTTCACGACCTTTCGCGCCACGGCCGAGCAGTACACCGGGTAGTCGACGGGCTCGGTCGAGTGCGTGCCGAGGTCCTCGACGTGGTGGCCGAGGTCGCGCAGGTGCTCCGCGACGACGGACTTCAGCGCGAAGCCGGCATGGTCGGACCCGATCGCAATCCGCACGGGGCGCTCCAGTCGCTCAGAGGGCTCAGAGGTAGGTCCCGGGCCGGGCCGCAGCCTCGGCGCTCGGGCCGGGCGGGAGCCCGCGTTGGCGCATGTCCTCCAGCTGGCCCCGAGCCGCCATCTGCTGCGCGAACAGGGTGGCCTGGATGCCGTGGAAGAGACCCTCCAGCCAGCCGACCAGTTGCGCTTGGGCGACTCGGAGCTCGGCGTCGCTCGGGACGTCCCCGCCGTCGAAGGGGAGGGTCAGGCGTCCGAGCTCGCCCGCGAGATCCGGGGAGAGCGTCGAGGCGAGCTCGCGGACGGAGGTGTCGTAGACCTCGCGGAGGCGCTCGCGGCTCGCCTCGTCGAGCGGCGCCTGACGGACCTCTTCGAGGAGCTGGCGGATCATCGACCCGATCCGCAGGACCTTCGCCGGCTGCTCGATCGTCTCGCGCTCCGCGCCCTCCTTCGGTGCCGGCAACTCCTCCGACCCCGGCGGCGCGCTCTCGACCACGAGGAGAGGGGAGACCCGGGGTGCCGACCCGCGCTGTTCGCTCACCCCACTGTTCTACCGCTCGACCCCGAGGACAGCGACCGCCTCGCCGGAGCTGCACCCCGAATGCCGCTGGCGGAGCGCCCCGACCGGCGCCGCGGCTGGGACGAGGCGGCCCCGGGGCCAGCGGCGGGCACTCAGGGCACGCAGACGCGTAGCGGGACCGACAGCTCCGCAGCCGTGAGCGACCCATGCCGGCTCACGAGGGCCAGCTCACCCTGGTCGGCGGGATCGGCGAAGGCGACGGGCGCGCGCGCGAGCAGCGCGACATCCCCGAGCCGAGCCCGGACCTCGGCCCCGAGCGACCCGCCGAAGGCGTTCGCACGCTCGAGGTCCCGGCGGAGCCGGACCCAGGCCAGCTGGCCGTAGGCCTGCTCCAGCCGCGCAGCGAGGGCCTCCTCCCGGCCCGGTCGGACGTGGAGCCAGCGCCAGCGGCCCTCACCCGAGAGCTGTACGACGTCGCCAGCCAGGACGTCGGGCTCCAGGGCCACGACCGACGGACCGACTTCGACCTGACCGTGGTCGGACGTCACCACGAGGGCGGAGCCTGGCGGGAGCGCGGCGGCGACGTCGCCGACCAGTCGATCGGTTGCGCGCAGCTCTGCCCGATAGTGGCGCCCGAGGCCGCGCTCGTGCGCGACCTTGTCGACACCGTCGTAGTAGGCGAACACGAAGGGCGCGCCCCCCTCCAGTGCGAGGGCGACCTCGACCGGCAGTGACGACGGGACCCGCCAACCGCGAAGCTCGGCGCCGCGCAAGTGCGCCTCGCTGAAGCCCGTCCCGGCGAACTCGGCCCTCGTCACGGCCGTCACCGCGCGGCCGCCGAAGGGCGGGTTGGGCTGGAGTAGTTCCGGTGGCTCGGCCCCGCGGGCGTCACCCGACGGAGCGCACCACCGGAGCACGTTCAGGATCTCGCCGTTCCTGGCCCGGATGCGGTACCCCACCACCCCGTGTCGGGCGGGCGAGAGGCCGGTCGTGATCGACGTGAGTGCAGTCGCCGTCGTCGTGGGCGCGACCGAGGAGATCGCCCCACCCGGCATCCCCGCGAGGAAGGGCGCGTCTTCCCGGTGCTGCTCGAGCTGCTCGGCGCCGAGGCCGTCGAGCACCAACAGCACAACCTGGCGCGCCCCTTCGATCTCTGCGGGGAGCCAGGACGGCTGGTCTGGCATGCCCGCGAGAACTGCCTGGAGCGCGGGCAGCAGGTCGGCCAGGCTCCCCCGGCCGTAGGCGGGCCAGATCGGCCCGGGCCAGATCGTCGAGGAAGGGGTCGACCCCGGCGCGCCGGACTCCCCGAGGGCGGGCCCGGACGAGCCGGGCGCGGTCGGCATCGACACGGCACGAGCGTAGGCATCCCGGCGTGGTTGGACTCGCCCAGCCGGGCCGCCTGCGTCGCGGCGCTGCCAGCCCCGCCGGGGCCCGGGCAGTACGATCAGCCCGTGAGGGTCTCGACCAGGGGCGACTACGCGAGCCGCGCGCTCCTCTCCCTCGCCCTCCACGCCAGCGCGGAGACCCCGACGTCGGTGCAGCGGCTCGCCGAACGCACGGGGCTCCCCCAGCCCTACCTCGAGCAGATCCTCCTCGCGTGCAAGGGCGCAGGCCTCGTCCGCTCGAAGCGTGGCGTGGGGGGCGGCTACGTGCTGGCGAGCTCCCCGGAACACATCACCCTGGGCCAGATCGTCGCGGCCGTCGACGGGCCCATCACGGCCGGTGACTTCGGCGAGCCGCACCAGAACGGTGCCTGCGACCACGAGGGCCAGTGCGTTCTCCTGGCGGTGTGGTCCGAAGTGGGGGCCCACATGCGCAGCCACCTCGACTCCTTCACCCTGGCCGACATGGTCGAGCGGGCGCGGGGGAACCGCCCCGCCCGCGCGCTGCTGCACTGATGCGGGAGTCGGGAGCGTCGCCGGCCGGGGAGTCGGGCGACTCGCGCCCCGTTACGGGGGAGCGCCAGGGAGGCGACCGGCCGGCGGGCTACTCGGCCCGCTTCGAGGCAGACGTCGTCCTGAGGGACGGCAAGACGGTGACGGTTCGCCCGATCCTCCCGGGGGATGCCGAGGCGATCCGCGCCCTCCACGCTCGCCTTTCGCCGGAGACCCGCTACCTCCGCTTCTTCTCCCCCCTGCCGCAGCTCTCCGAGCAGATGCTCGCCCGTTTCACACAGGTCGACTACGCCGACAGGTTCGCACTGGTGGCGCTCCTCGCGAAGGACATCATCGGCGTGGGCCGCTACGACCGCCTGCCCGGCAGCGACGAGGCGGAGGTGGCGTTCGTCGTCGACGACGCCCACCAAGGGCGCGGGCTCGGCACCCTCCTCCTCGAGCACCTCGCCCTCGCCGCGCGCGAGGCAGGGATCAGGCGGTTCGTCGCCGAGACCCTGCCACACAACCAGCGCATGCTCGCCGTCTTCGCGGACGCGGGGTTCGCCGAGCGGACTCGCCTCGGAGACGGGGTCGTCCACGTCGCTTTCGACATCGCGCCGACTGCCGCGTCGGTCGCCGCCATGCACGAGCGCGAGCGCCGGAACACGATCGAGTCGGTGCGGAAGCTCCTCGCCCCCCGCTCGGTCGCGGTCGTCGGTGCGAGCCGGCGGCGGGGCACGGTCGGCCAGGTTCTCCTGCGGAACATCCTCGCCGGGCCCTTCACGGGGCCGACGTACCCGGTGCACCCGACCGCCACGTCCGTTGGCGGCGTTCGCGCCTACCCGAGCGTGCTCGACATCCCCGACGACGTGAACCTGGCCGTCGTCGCGGTGCCGGCCGAGATGGTCGAGACCGTCGCTGGCGAGTGCGCCGCCAAGGGGGTCGGCGCCCTGGTCGTGGTGAGCGCCGGTTTCGCCGAGGAAGGCGAGGCCGGGGCAGCGCGCGAACGCTCGCTCGTGCGCAGCGCGCGGCGGCACGGCATGCGCGTGCTCGGACCGGGCTCGATGGGAATCGTCAACACCGCAGCCGACGTCTCACTGAACGCGACGGTCTCGCTGCGCCCGCCCCTCGGCGGCACGGCAGCCCTGCTCGCCCAGTCGGGTGCCCTCGGGCTCGCCATCCTCGAGGAGGCCTTCGAGCGCGGCCTCGGGATCTCGACCTTCGTCTCCACAGGCAACAAGGCGGACATCTCCGGCAACGACCTCCTCCACTTCTGGGAGTCCGACCCCCAGACCGATGTCGTCCTCCTCTACCTCGAGAGTTTCGGCAACCCACGGACGTTCTCGCGGGTCGCGCGGCGAGTGTCGCGGACGAAGCCGATCGTTGCCGTCCGAGCGGGAGGCGGTCGGTCCGTCCCCGCCGGGTGGGACCCCTCACGCGCAGGCCCTGGAGGAGGCCGCCTCGGCGGCGACGGCGAAGCCGACGACACGGCCGCCGCGACGTGGGCGAGCGCCGAGGCGCTCCAGCCGAGCGAGGACGAGGCGATCGCAGCGCTGTTCCGCCACACCGGGGTCGTTCGCGTGGACACGCTCGAAGCCCTCGTGGACGTCGGTCGTACCCTTGCGACGCAGCCACTCCCCGCGGGCCGGCGGGTCGCCATCCTGTCCCACCAGGGGGGCCCGGTGGCGCTCGCCGTGGACTCCTGCCTCGGGAACGGGCTCGAGCTCGCCCGGCCGACCGGCTCCGCTCTTTCGGCAGGCTCCGATCGAGCAGAGCCGGCGGCGCGCACCAACCCGGTAACCCTTCCCCTCGACGCACCGCCGTCAGCATGGGGAGCAACGCTCGAGCGCCTGCTCGACGACCCCGACGTGGACGCCGTGCTCGCCTGCTTCGTCCCGACGGTGCTGACCGAGGCACCGCTCGCCATCGCCGAGCGCGGTGGGCAGGAGCCCGGTGGGCAGGAGCCCGGCGACCCGCGCACCGCGAGCGTGGCCCGTATCGAGGCGGTGACGCGTGCGCTCGCGCAGGGCGTGCACGCTGCGGCGCGCCGCGGGTACCGCAAACCAGTGGTCGCGAACGTGCTGACGGTCTCGGCCACCCGGCCCGCCGACGCGAGCGGGGGCCACGCTGCTCCTGCGCACGACGCCCGTGGCAGCCCCAGTAGCGCCGACTCCTCCGCCCGGGGTACAGACGTCACGGGCGGTCCCGGTCGCGCTGCGGCCGCCCGCGGCGCGCCTGCGAGCCCCCATCGCTCCGAGCCGATCCCCCCGGTGCCCGCCTACCGCTTTCCCGAGACAGCCGCGCTCGCGCTCGCCAGCCTGGCCGACTACGCGACCTGGCGTCGGCGCCAGGGCAGCGTCGTCGAGCGCCCCCGGAACTTCTCGTCCGCCGAAGCGTGCGGCCTCGTATCGCGCGCACTCGCCTCCCGCGGCGCAGGGAGCCTGCCCGCCCCCGAGGCGGCCCGTCTGGTCGCCTCGCTCGGCCTCGTCGTCGGGCCGGACCGGACGGCTGCCGCCGGCGGCCGCCCCGACCAGCTCCGGTTGGTGGGACTCCTGGTACAGGACCCCACCTATGGCCCGCTGCTCTCGCTCCAGACCGCTGCGGGCGCGCCCTCCTCCCTCCGGCGCGTCCCACCGACGCCCCACGCCGTGTGTCTCCTCCCGCTGGCAGCACCGGATGCGGCCGGCGTCCTCGAGGCCGCCGCCGGACCCGATGCCGGAAACCGCTGGCCTGGTGCGCTCGACGCGCTCGTCCGGCTCGGCCTCCTCGCCGAGGACGCACCCGAGCTCGCCCGGGGCCTCTTCTACCTCGACTGTCGCGAAGGAGACGGCCGAGCAGCGGCCACCCTCGAGCTCGCCGAGGTCAGGCCCTGGCGGACCCGACCGGAGTGGGCCCTCCGGCGGCTTCGCTGAGCGGGGTCACCGGGGAGAGGCGGGTCGGGGTGGAGTCGGTCGCCACTCGGAGGGCGGGCCGGCGCTACTGGCGGTAGGACTCCACGACCGCGCCCGGGCGGAGCGTCGCCTCATCCGGGTCCTGGCCCGCAGCCCGGCGCGCCCGCCGCTGGCGGAGGAGGTCCCAGCACTGGTCCAGCTGCACGGCGAGCTCCTGAATCCGCCCCGCCACTTCGTCGTCGACCTCGGAGCCGGTGTGGAGCCGCTCGAGCGCGTGCTCCTCCTCGACGAGCTCGCCGATCCTCGCCACGATCTCCTCGTCTCGCACGTGTGCTCCTCTCTCTCGATTCCGCCAGCCGACCGAGACACTCCCGCCGGGCCGGGGGTGGCCCCCCGAGTGTCAACCCCTGCCGAGGAGGAACCGCCGCCGTCGGGAGAACGGGTCGAGCGGGCTCCCACCCGCCGTCGGCGCGCCCACCGGCCAGAGGCTACCCAGGCCGGGGCCGGCCAGGCTCGCGGGGCTCGCTTCGTTGCAGCTCACCGTTGCCGCCTCGAGCAGTTCCGCGACGCGAAGCGCCCGACCGAGATCGCCGGTGTGGACGAACGCCAACTCCGTCGGCGGCAGCTCCCCCAGCCCCGTCCCGCCCGGGTCGGCACGGGCCAGCGCCTCGGCGTCGGAGGAGAAGGTCTCCACCGCCACGAGCGGGCCGTCGATCCGCTCGGTCACGACTCGGCTGCTCGGGTGCACCGAGGCGAGGACGGTCGGGGGGAAGAAGTATCCCGGGCCGGGGTCTGGGGCACCACCGGTCACCACGGTCGCACCCAGCCAGCGGGCGTCTTCGACACTCTCCGCGAGTGCCTCCACCGCCGCCGCCGAGCCCAGTGGGCCGAGCTCGACCCCGGGCATCGTGCCGCGGCCCCGCACCATCCCCGCCGCCCTGGCCGCCAACCGCTCGACGAAGTCCTCTGCGACACGGCCCGACACGAGGAAGCGCGTCGGCACCGCACCGGCAACCGCGGGGCTACGGATGCGCGAGGCCACTGCAGCCTCGACGGCGAGGTCGAGGTCGGCATCGGCGAAGACGAGGAACGGGACGGGGGGGCCGCCAGAGGACACGATCCCCCCGGGCGGTACGCGCATCGATGCGAGGCCCGCCAGCGCGACCGCGCCGTCAGGGGCGACGACCTGCGCCACACCACCCCGGGCGAGCCCGGCCTCGAGGAGCGGGGGCAGCTCACCCGCGACCAGTGCCCCGAGGAGCCCACCCTCTGCGCCTGCCTCGGAGAGTGCCGCGGCGAGTGCGAGCACGGAGAGCGGCGCCGCTCCCGGCGCGATCAGCACCACCGGGCTCCCGGCCGCGAGCGCACTCCCGGCGTGGGCCGCCGCAGCAGCGAGCGGGCTCGCCGGCGGCGCCACGACGACCGTGGGACCGATCGCGCGCGGCGCCACGAGGACGCGAGCAGCACCGTCTGCGCTGCTGCCGGTGAGCCCAGCTTGCTGTACCGCGGCGTTTCCTGCCCAGTGGAGCCACGCGGCCGCCACCCGCACCTCGCTACGCGCTTCGTCGAGCGGCTTCCCGGCCTCGAGGCTGAGCAACAGGGCGAGATCCTCTGCCCGGCCGACCACCAGCTCGGCCGCCTCGATGAGGACGGCGCCACGACGTGCCGGCGCGGCCCGACGCCAGGTTCGCGAGGCAGCCGCCGCATGCTCGATCGCGTCGGCGACGTCCACGGCTTCCGCAAGCGCGACCTGGGTCAGCGGGAGCTCGGTCGCCGGGTCGAGAACCGGGATCGTCACACCACCGGCCCCGGCCCGCCACCGCCCACCGAGGAGGAGTGCGGTCGGGCTCGCCTCGAGGAGCCCCGTCTCTCGGGCGAGGATCTCGGTCACGGGTGGGACGCTCCGACTTCGTCACGCGTACCAGTCCCGAGCGACGAGGTCCGTTCCCGGTGCACGCCCGAAGCCTAGGCCACGGATCACCGTCGCGCCCGAGACGCTGCGGCGCCGAGAGGGCCGGGACGGGCGCTCGTCGGTCCCGCCTGCCTCAGCGAGGCCGACGAGGGGCGCGTTGGTCGACGCGGACCGGAATCGGGAGAACCGCCGGACCCCGGCGCCCTCGGCGGCCCCGAGAGGACACGACGCGGGCCCAGCCAGCGCCGAGCGCCCCGACCACCACGACCGCAACCGGCACCGCGCTGTCGACCATCGTCCCTCTCTCCCCGAGCGTTGCCCGGCTCCTCCGTTCTGTTCTAACGCCCTCGGCTCCCCGTTGGTTCCCACCCTCGCGTCGACACCAGCGGACCCAGGGCTCTCAGGCATCCGAACAGGACTTCCTGACCGGGCCCTTCCGGCTGCGCCCGGGCGGCCGGGCCTACCGGCTGGATGTGCGGGCACCGGTCACGGCTCCCCCGAGGCGACCACCCTCCCTTCGGCCACGGTGGCATTCCAGAGCTCGAGCGCCGGCAGCTCGTGCTCCCAGCCGAGCACACCCACGCGTGCCGGACCGAGCACGAAGCCCGAGGCTGCCACGGGAGCGAGGTCGAGCCAGCGCGCCGTCACGACGCGTAGGAGATGCCCGTGGGCGACCAACACCACGGGCGCCGAGTATGCCCGGAGGCGGTCGAGCACGGCATCGGCGCGGCGCGCGACGTCCTCCAGGCGCTCCCCTCCGGGGACGCCGTCACGCCAGAGCAACCAACCCGGTCGCTGCGTGCGGATCTCCGGGGTCGTGCGACCCTCGTAGTCCCCGTAGTCCCACTCGGCGAGGTCGTCGAGCACGACCGCCGGGCCGGTCGCCTCGAGGCCGGCGAGCGCACAGGTCTCACGTGCGCGCGAGAGCGGGGAGGTCGCCACGAGCCCCGGAGCCGGGACACCGACGAGGTCGGCGACGCCGACCAGCCCCCGAGCAGCAGCGCGCCCCGCCTCGTCGAGCGGCACGTCGGTGCGGCCGGTGTGACGCCCGACACGGCTCCAAGCCGTCTCGCCGTGACGGACGACGAGGACCTGGGGCGGCCTCCTCACGTCGTCGGCCGTCACAGCGCGCACCGCGACGGCCTCCCAGCCCCACGAGCGGGGTGCGCCGGTTGCACGCTCGTCCCTGCTGCTGTCGCCCAGGCACCCGTCCCGGCGAGGCCGGCGTCGTCACCGAGCGCCGACGGCACGACGGCCAGCTCGGCGGGATCGAAGGCGGGGCGGTCGAGGGCGTGCAGCGCCGTGACGACGCGGGGGAAGAACCCGGGGGCGAGCCCCAGGCCACCGCCGAGCACGACCACATCCGGCGCGAAGCAGAGCGCGAGGTTCCCGACGCCCAGCGCGACCGCCTCCGCTACCTCGTCCAGGATGGCCGCCGAGCGTGCGTCGCCCTCGAGCGCGAGTCGGGCGAGCTCGGCACCACCGGCGTTGCTCCCCTCCCGGCGCGCCAGCCGTTCGAGGGCAGGTCCCGCCCCGAGCTCTTCGAGGGTCGCCGGCTGTCCGGCGCGCAGGGCGCAGGCATCCAGCACCGTGTGGCCGACCTCGCCCGCAGAGCGTCGCCCGCGGACCAGCCGCCCGCCGAGCACGACGCCGGCGCCGATCCCGGTGGAGACGGTGAGATAGACCACGTCTCGATAGGTGCGACCAGCTCCGAAGGTCGCCTCGCCGACGGCCGCGAGGTCGGCGTCGTTTGCCAACTCGACCGGCGCACCGAGCGCCGCTTCCAGCCCGTCTGCCGACAAGGCGCCGACGACCTCCCGGTCGAGGTTGGGCGCGACGAGCACGCGCTGGTCCTGGTAGTCAACGGAGCCGGGCACCCCCATCACCACACCGGTCACCCCGAGCAAGTCCTGACCCGTGCCTGCTCCTGGCGCCGGGGCAGCCCGGACGGAGGGCGGAGGAGTAGCGCCGGCGTCCGCGGCGTGTCCGGCGACGCCCAGCTGGCCGGTGAGCTCGGCGAGACTGCTCCGCAAGAAGTCGACGAGCTGGCCCGCGCTCCCAGGACCGCGGGGTGTGGGGCGCGCGCGCCGCTCGAGCACGACACCACCCTGGGTGACGAGTCCGGCCCGGACGTTGGTTCCCCCGAGATCGACGCCCAGCACCGGCGCGCCAGCTGCACCTGCAGGGGTCTCACGCAGCACGCCCCGAACCGTACCAACTGCCACGCCGGTCTGCGCGCAGCGTGCCGAGCCGGTGCCCTCGTGTCCGAGCCGCCGCGGGGTGACGCCGTACGATGAGCGGGTGGCAACCGGGGCACTTCGCGCGAGGGCGCGCCGCTTCGTGGACGGCCCCGTCGACGACCTGGTCCATCCGACGACCCCGCTCGGCCGGCTCGCACGCACGCACGTGCTCATGGTCTCGGGCGACACCTTGGTCACGGTCGCGCTGGCCGGCTCGCTCTTCTTCTCGATCTCGCCCGATGCCGCGCGGAGCCAGGTCCTCCTCTACCTCGTCCTCACGATGGCACCGTTCATCGTGGTCGCGCCGCTGCTCTCGCCCCTTCTGGACCGAACACGTGCCGCCCGGCGAACGATGGTCATCCTCTCCGCCCTCGTTCGGGCGGTCCTGTGCCTTCTCATGGCACGAGACCTGCACAGTCTCGTCCTGTTCCCCGAGGCGTTCCTCGTGCTCATCGCCTCGAAGACTTACACCGTGACCAAGGCATCCCTCGTGCCGGGCACCGTCGACTGCCACCACCAGCTCGTCGGGGCGAACTCCCATCTCTCGCTGCTCTCGGGGCTCAGCGCGATCGTCGCAGGCGGCGTCGGTGCGGCGATGCTGTCGATCCCAGGCCTCGGCTCTGCGTGGGTGCTCCGGCTCGACGCGGTCGTGCTCGTGGGCGGTGCGCTCGCGGCGAGCACGCTCCTCGTCCGCCAGCCCGGGTGGCTGCGCAAGTCCGAACCGGAGGCCCGGCGGACGGATACCGGGGTGCTCGAGTCCCATCCCCACGCGTCCACGACGGCCGGGTGGGACCCCGGGACATCCGAGCTCGCCGGTGACACCGCCGCTCGGCCGGGCGTCCGTGCCGGGCGTGGGGCCACCGAAGGGCGAGGGTCAGGGAGTGCCGGGCACCGGCAGGGGCAGGCGCGGCGGCCGGCTGGCCTGCGGCACGGTGGGCGACATCTCCTCTTCGGCGCCTGGGCACCGCTGACGCTCGTCGCGGCGACGGCGATGGCGGTGCTGCGCGGCGGCGTCGGATATCTGATCTTCCTCGTCGCGTTCAACCTGCGTGACGCGCACGCGCCCCTCTACATCTACGGCGCCGCGCTCGTGGCGAGCGCAGGCGGCAACCTGGTCGCAACACGCGTCGCGCCCCGGCTCCGACGGCACGTGCGGGAGGACACCATCCTCGTCGCGAGCCTGCTCAGCGTCGTGGTCGCCAGCGTCGCAGTCGCCGCTGCCGGCGGCGGGGACTGGCCGACCATCGGGCTCGCCGCCGTCATGGGCCTGGCGGCCGGGTGCGGGAAGGTCTCCTTCGACGCGCTCGTCCAGCGCGACGCCCCGGAGCTCCACCAGGGACGCGCCTTCGGGCGCTTCGAGTCTCGCTTCCAGCTCGCCTGGGTGCTCGGTGCGCTCATCCCCGTCGTGGCAGCAATCTCGCTCCGAGCGGGATCGGAGGTGCTGGCATTCGGGATGGCCGTCGCCGCGGCGTCGTTCATGGCCGCCCGGAACGCCCTCGACGCCCAGCGCCGGCCGAGCCCCCCGGTCGGCCCGACCGGCTGAGCCGCCGGGAGGGCGTCCCCGCCACGGCCGGCCGGGGGGCATTCCCGCTTGCGGGCTCACCCCCGACGGGCTGCGGGCGAACCGGGCGCCCTGCCGGGGTCGTCGGCGCCCCGCCCGGTCGCACACCAACCGTGGCCACTTGCCCGGCGGCGCCTCCCGCCGGGTCGCCGGTCCGCTCGATCCGCAACCCGAGGCCGCGCTCGAGGGCGCGAAGCCCTGTCCGCTCCGCCGACGCGACGAGCGACACGACCACACCGTCGGCGCCGGCTCGGCCGGTCCTGCCGGACCGGTGCACGTAGTCCTTGGCGTCGGTGGCCAGGTCGAAGTGGACCACGCACGCAACGTCGTCGACGTGGATGCCTCGTGCCGCGACATCCGTCGCGACGAGGGCGTCTGCGCCACCCGCGCTGAAGGCGCTGAGCGCCCGCTCGCGCTGCGCCTGGCTGCGGCTCCCGTGTATCGGGACCGCGGCGACGCCCAGCTGGCCGAGCTGGCGCGTCACCCGATCGACGCCGTGGCGGGTCCGGCAGAAGACGATGGTCCGTCCGTGGGCTGCGATCAGGCCGGCGGTCAGGCCAACCCGCTGCGGCCGCTCCGCCTCGCAGTACAGGTGGGCGACCTCGCCCTGGTCCGCCTCGGGCACGACCACCTCGTGGCGGCGTGGGGAACGCTGGTAGCGACGGACGAGGGCGTCGACCTCCCCGTCGAGGGTTGCCGAGTACAGCAGGGTCTGGCGGGCCGGTGCGGTCGCGTCGACGAGCTTCCGCACGGCAGGCAGGAAGCCCATGTCGGCCATCCGGTCGGCCTCGTCGACCACCACCAGCCCGACCGACGAGAGATCGAGCGCGCGCCTTTCCACGAGATCGAGTGCCCGACCGGGCGTGGCGACGACGACGTCGACACCCCGTGACAGGCTGGCCTGCTGACCGCCGTAGCCGACGCCCCCGTAGATCGCGAGCACCCTGCGCGGAGACGACTGCCAGACGAGGGCCAGCTCCCGCTGGACCTGGCTCGCGAGCTCGCGGGTCGGCACGAGGACCATCGCGCTCGGGCGCCGCGACGCCCCCTGCTCCGCTCGCAGCGCGAGGGCCAGCCCGAACGCGAGCGTCTTCCCGGAGCCGGTCGGGGCCCGACCACAGACGTCGTGCCCGGCGAGCGCGTCGGGGAGGGTGGCAGCCTGGATGGGGGTCGGCTCGATGATCCCGCGTTCGGCGAGCGAGGCAACGAGGCGCGCGGGGACGCCGAGGTCGAGGAAGGTCTGGGTGGTCATCACTGCTCCAGTCGGACGGGAAGACCGACGCGACGAGCCGTGACGGACTTCTGGGGTGGCGCCGCGAGCTGCGGCGACGACCTGATGCTAGTCGCAGACCCACCCCACTCCTCCTGGACGGGCCGGCGGCATCCGCGGGCGAACGCGCTCAGGCGCTCGGGAGGGCCCAGGGGTGCTCGTGCTCGCGCCGCCGGCCCGCCCAGCGCAGCAGCCCCCACGCACCCCAGCCGATCGGTACCAGTGCCCAGAAACTGATGATCCGGTAGAGGAGGACCGCCGCGATGGCGTCCCGCACCGGCATCCCGTAGAGGATCAGCGCGTACGTGAGGCTGCCCTCGACGACACCGAGCCCACCCGGGGTGATCGGCAGGCTGGCGCCGATCTGGGCGACCCCGTAGGCGACGAGCACGCCGGGCCAGGGGATCCCGCCACCCACTGCCAGGATCGATGCGGCCAGGCAGCCCGCGTCCTCGACCCAGTTGAGCCCGCCGAGGCCGAAGGCCGAGAGCCACTCCCGCGGTCGCAAGCGGACCGCCGTCGCCCGCTCCCAGGCGGCGGCTCCCAAGCGACGAGCCCACGCCCCCCACGCCGCGCGCTCGAGCATCCCGAGCGCGCGGCGTGCCGTGGTCGCCGCCCACCCGGAACGGCTGATCACGACGGCGAGCACGCCGACGACCACCGGGATCGCCGCCAGCACGAGCCCTGCGAGGCGAAACTCGCTCGCGGGCCCACGCCGGCCGGCCAGCTCCACCCCGAGCACCAGGAGGACGAACAGCGCGAAGCTCGAGAGCGCACCGGCGACCAGCAGTACCCAGATGGACAACATCCGTGAGGCACCGCGTCGGCGGAGCTGGGCGAACGCAAACCCGGCCGACCACGCCGCACCCCCGGGCAGCGAGACGGCGAGCGCGTTGCCAGCGAGGGTGATCTCCACCATCGGCCAGAGCGAGAGCCGCACCCCGCCGGCGCGAAGGAGCGCCCGCTGGAGACGCGCGAAGACGACCATCGAGGCGACCTCGGCGATGCTTGCCACGACGACCCACTCCCAGCGGAGCTGGACGAGCAACGCCGCCCCCTCCCCGACCGCCCGCCGCTCGGAGTAGAGGGCGTAGGCGCCGCCGCCGACCAGCGCCAGCTCGAACGCGCGGCGCAGGAGGCGCCACCAGCGCGGCCCCCTCCGCCGGAACTGGCTCGGCGCGACGGGGGCGGCTCGGTCGTCGTGATCGCCGCGAGCCGGGGCCGAGCGCGGGCTCGACCCGCTGCCCCCCGTGTCGTCGAGGAGCACCCGTTCGTCGAGGGGCACTCGGTCGTCGAGGAAGACCTCGCTGGGAGCGGACTCGACGACATCCCCCATACCGGAGACGCTAGCCGTGTCCGTGGGGCGGAACTGGCCGCCTAACGGGTGCCCCACGTGTAGGTCTGCTTGGCGAGCCGGAGGTAGACGAAGGTCTCCGTGTCGCGGACCCCCGGGATCGCCCGGATCGTCTCGTTCAGGATCACGAGCAGGTGGTCGTCGTCCTCGCAGACCACCTCGGCGAGGACGTCGTAGGCGCCGGCACACATGACGACGTAGTCGATCTCGGGCACGGCGACGAGGGCCGCCGCCACGGCGCGCACGTCACCTTCGACTCGAACCGCGATCAGCGCCTGGCGAGTGAATCCCAGCATGAGGGGATCGGTGACGGCGACGATCTGCATCACCCCGGCTCGCAGGAGGTGCTGGACGCGCTGGCGGACGGCCGCTTCCGAGAGCCCGATCGTGCGCGCCAGTGCCGAGTAGCTCCGCCGCCCGTCGACCTGGAGCTCCTCGACGATCCGCTTGGAGATGTCGTCCAGCACCACGGGTTCGGCGTTGCCTCGGCGGCGTCGCACGTGGTCCCCCGAGCCAGCGCTCCGGTCGGTGTGGCCCGGGGGGGCCGCTCCCGCTGCCGCCGGGAAGGAGGCGCCCGTCTCCGCGCACGGCTCCTCCCCCTCGTCGACCTCCGCCCCTCCCGAGCGCGCCGCACCGTTCCTTCCTCCGTGGGCACTCTCCCCGCAGGTGCTCTCCCCGTGGATCGTCTGTCCGTGGACGGCCTCCGCATCCGCGCCGGCTCCGGGGACCGCGGCGCCGCGGGCTCGACCTCCCCGCCGGGTGCTCACGCCATCTCGTCCGGCCTCGCCGTCCACATCCCCTCCTCTCCCGGCCACAACCCGCTTCGCGGCGCAGCATGACCCGTAGCAGGCCTCGGCGAGCCGTGCGGTGGCGATCCCATCCGGGATCGCCCGCCCCTGCACGACCGGTCTCGGGCGCCCTCCTGACCCTACCCCCGTCCCGGCGGAGCCTGACGGAATAGGGCGTGGACGCGCCCACATCCCATGGATTTCGTCGACGGAGCGCGTCATCTCAACGGGACGCTGGCCGGTTCCCCGGACCCGATGGGGCCGGCTCAGGCGAGCACGTCGGACGTCGTGAAGCGTGCCCACGCCGCGAGCACAGCCACCAGTCCCCAACCGAGCTGGAGCTCGAGGTCGGACACGATGCCGCCCCAGGAGATCGGCACGCGAAACAGGTCCGCGAAGGCGTCCCAGTGCTCCGTGAACAGGTACGGGTGGAGGAAGCTCAGCTGGGAGATCCCCCCGATGACGAGGCTCGCGATGAAGAAGCCGGCCGTGCCCGCCATCGCGCCGACGGGCGTCTCGGTCAGCGTCGAGACGAACAGCCCGATCGCGGCAACGCCGAACATGGACACACCGAGGACGACCGCCGCGAGGAGTGCCCGCCCGATCCCGTCGACGAGCGAGATCTGGAAACCCGAGATCGTCGTGAGCGACCCCACGGGAAAGAGGATCGAGCCGGCGATCAGCCCCACGACGGCGATGTCGATCGCCGCGACCAGGCAGTAAGCCAGGGCCGACACGAGCTTGGCCGCGAGCAGCCGAGTCCGCCCCACGGGGCGGACGAGGAGGTAGCGCAGCGTCCCGAGACCTGCCTCGCCTGCGATGGTGTCCCCGCCGACGATCGAGACCGTGAGGGGGAGGAAGAAGCCGCTCGCGACGGTGAGTGCGGCCAGCGAGAGGAAGACCCCGTTGTTCGTCACCTGGTTGAAGAAGGCCGGCCCGCCCCCGCCCCCGCCGTGCGGGCTCCCGAAGAATCGGAGCGCCAGCCCGGCGAGGATCGGGAGCAGGGCGAGCACCCCGAGCAACACGAGAGTCCTGCGCCGGCGAAAGAGCAGGACGAGTTCAGCCCGCAACATCGAAGCCCTCCCCGGTCAGCGCGACGAACGCGTCCTCGAGGCTCGGGCGGGAGCTCGCGAGACCACGGAGGCGAACGCCCGCGGTGACCAGCGCGGCCGCCAGCTCCTCGGGTGCGCCGGCGAGCAGCTCCACCACGAGGGAGTCCGGGCCGTCGGGCCGAGCCGGTCCGAACCGTGCCATGCCGTCGAGGGTCCGCACCGCGAGGTCGACATCGGGCGTCTCCACCCTGGCAACCACGCGCTGGCCGGCCCGGAGCTCGTCGAGGGAGCCCGAGGCGACGAGTCGTCCCTGGCTCATGATGCCGGCATGCGTGCAGACCTGTTCCACCTCGGCGAGGAGGTGGCTCGAGAGGAACACGGTGGTGCCGTCGTCCGCAAGGCGGCGGAGCAACCCGCGGACCTCCCGCATGCCCTGTGGGTCCAACCCGTTCGTCGGCTCGTCGAGCACCACGAGCCGGCAGGGCCGACTCAGCGCCGCTGCGATCGCGAGCCGCTGGCGCATCCCGAGGGAGTACTTGCGCACGGCCTTCTCGCCCGCGGCGAGCAGGCCCACGCGACCGAGCGCCGCCTCCACTCGCTGCTCGCGGGTCGCCGCCGCCTCCTTCCGGGTGCTGCCTGCGGGAGGCGGCCCGACACGGTCGAGGCGGATCAAGTTCTCCCGCCCGGAGAGCCAGGGGTAGAAGGCGGGGCCTTCCACGACGGCACCCACCTCCGCCAGCGCCTCACCCGCAAGCGCGGGCACCTCCCTGCCGAGGAGGCGAACCTGGCCCGCGGTCGGGAACGCCAACCCGAGCAGCATGCGGATCGTGGTGGTCTTCCCCGAGCCGTTCGGTCCGAGGAACCCGAACACCGACCCCTCGGGGACGACGAGACCGAGCCCATCCACCACGGTCTGGGAGCCGAAGCGCTTGGTCAGTCCGGACGTCTCGATCGCCACGCCGTCCGGCGTCGGCCCGGGCGATCCGGTCTTGGAGGCTTCCCGGGTCGGGACGCTCAAGGTGCCAGCTGCGACGCGGCGGCGGCAAGCGCTCCGGGGGTCACGGCGCCGATGAGCATCCGCCCGTTCGCCAGGACGAGCACGTTCACCAGGCTCGTCGAGACGAGGCGTCCGCCGGCGAGCTTCGGAGAGGACCGGAGGAGTGCTCGGAGCATCGGCGAGCGGATCGCTGTCGGTGCCGTCACGACGATCGCGGACCACCCTCGCCCGAGCACCTTCACGCCCCGTGACGTCTTCCCCGCGACCGAGCCGAACGGCGCGGCGGAGCCGGTGACGGCACCCATCCGGGCAGGAGACGCACCGCGGAGGCTGGCGAGCGAGAGCGACTTCGTCTTCACCGTCGCTCCCCGGGGTGGGACGAAGTCGAAGTTGCTCGACGACGGCAGGGCGAACGAGACGCTCGAGAAGCCCACGGAGAACGCCGGCGAGGTCTGGTTCCGCGCGAGCACCTGGACCTCCAACGGGAGACCGTTCGCTGCGTCGACGGCGACCAGGACGTCGGCTACGAGCGAGTCCGCCGCCCGCGGCGCGAGCGCGAGCTCGTAGGCCGCCTGGCCGGCGACCCACGCGGTCCCGACGACGGAGACCCGCGTCGTCGGCGCCAGGTGGCTGAGGATGGGCACCGCCACCGTCTGCGGCATCGGCATCCCCGCAGCCATTGCCGCCTGGCCCGTCGCCGACCCCGCGGGACGGGACGTGGCGGGCAGGAGCAGATGCGTCGCCGTCTGCGTTGCGCTGTTCCAGAGCCACGCAGAAGCCCCGTCGACGACGAGGTCACGCTCGGAGGTTCCCGACGGCGTGGCGACGCGGAGCTGGCCCGGCCGGCCGATCCAGATCTGGCGGCTCGTCGGGCCGGTGAGGAACGACGGGATCGACAGTCCCGCGCTCGCTCCGCCCGCGAGCGACGACGACAGGTCGGGCAGCCCCAGGTCGGCGTTCGTGGTGACCGTGCCGGACAGGTGGCGCACCGGCGAGGTCAGGATCCGCTGGACGAGGCTCGTCGGGCTGACCGTCGGGAGCTTCGGCGGCGTGCGAGTGCCGGCGAGCGCGGGCCCGATCCCCGCCGCACCGGCCAGTACGAGCCCCGCGACAGGCGCTGCCAGCCAGCGGCTGCGGGAAGGCAGACCCCCCGACCGGCTCGAGCCCTCGCTCGTTCTTCCCCGATCCTCGGAAACGCTCATGGACGCCCTCCTCGAGACCTCGCTAGCCGCCCTACGGCCGCCTGCCCCCGCCCGCTGCCCAGGCTCTGGCGGGGTCACCTCCCACTCAAGCGGCCGAAGCTGAACATCTCATGAACGCGCGGGCGACGAGCGACGGCGCCCGAGAAGGCGAACCGAGGGCGGACGGCGGCGAGAATGTCGGGGTGCAGGTGCTCGTGGTGGACGACGAACCGGCGGTCCGGGCGGCGGTCTCGCGTGCGCTGTCCCTCGAGCGCTACACGGTCTCGACCGCTGCCGACGGCGAGCAGGCGCTGGCGCTGCTCGAGCGTGGCCGGTTCGACGCGGTGGTGCTGGACGTCCTCCTCCCCGGCCTCGACGGGATGGAGGTCTGCCGGCGCCTCCGCGCCCGGGGGGACGAGACGCCGGTGCTCATGCTCACGGCCCGGACCGAGGTCGCCGACCGAGTGTCGGGGCTGGACGCAGGCGCAGACGACTACCTCGTCAAGCCGTTCGCACTCGAGGAGCTGCTCGCACGGCTCCGTTCGCTGCTCCGGCGCCGACCGGCGGCCGCCGGACCCGGACCGTTGCGCTTCGCGGACCTCGTCCTCGACGTGGACGCGTGGAGCGCGAGCCGCAACGGTCGGCCCCTCCGCCTCACCAAGACCGAGCTCGCCCTGCTCGAGCTCTTCCTCACCCATCCTCGCCAGGTCCTGACCCGCGCCGTCCTCACCGACAACGTCTGGGACTACGACTTCGGCCCGAGCTCCAACTCCCTCGAGGTCTACGTCTCCTACCTGCGGAAGAAGACCGAGGCGGGTGGCGAGCCCCGCCTGATCCACACCGTCCGAGGGGTCGGCTACGTGCTGCGCGAGCCCGACGAGGAGGGCCGGTGACGCTGCGCGCGCGGCTCGGGTTCGCAACCGGGGGCTCGGTGTTCGTCCTCCTCGCCATCCTCGGCGGGCTCTTCGTCGGACGGGTTCATGCCTCGGCGCTCGCAGCGCTCACGGGCGAGCTCCGGACCGACGCCCTCGCCCTGTCTCATCAGGCAGTCCCCGGCTCGGGGGGTACGCCCGCGCCCGCTGCGCTCGACCTCCTCGACGGCCAGGACCTCGACGCGCAGTTCGTGACCGCTTCGGGAACCGTGGTCCACGTGGGTCCGAGCGGGCTCACGCTCCCGATGGTGGCGGGTGCCGAGGCGGTGGCAAGGGGCGCTCGCCCCGGGTTCCGCTCCACGGTCGACGTGGGGGGCCTCGATCTCGAGGTGCTGACGGTTCGAGCTCGCCCCGGTGTCGCGATCGCCGTCGCCGCACCCCTGCAGGGAATCGACAGCGAGCTCCGTTCTCTCGAGCTGCTCGCCGTGGTCCTGGCGCTCGGCGGCGGCGCGCTGGGCGGGGTCCTCGGACACTGGATGGCCGGACGGCTGGTCGGGCCGCTCGAGGCGCTCGGATCGGACCTCGACGCGCTCGCGCGCCGGCGAGACCTCGCGGCACGCGTGACCGTCCGCGGGCCCGACGAGGTCGGGCGGGTGGCCTCCGCCGCCAACACCTTGCTCTCGACGCTCGAGGGAACCCAGGCAGCACAGCGCCGCCTGGTCGCCGACGTCTCGCACGAGCTGCGCACCCCGCTCACCGCCCTCTGGACGAACCTCGAGGTGCTCCAGCGATCCTCTGCCCTCGACGAGGACGTCAGAGAGGAGCTGCTCACCGACCTGGTCTCCCAGACCCGAGAGCTGGGAGTGCTCGTCTCGGACCTGATGGACCTGGCCCGGGAAGCGCCCTCGGGCGAGCCGGAGGTGCTCGACCTTGCCGGCGTGGTCGAGGAGGTCCTCGCGCGCCAGCGCGGCCCCCTGGCCGGCCTGTCCGTCGCGGCGACGCTCGCCCCGACACCGGTCAGCGCAAACCGTGACCTGCTGGCCCGAGCCGTGGCCAACCTGGTCGACAACGCGAGGAAGTGGAGCCCTCCCGGAGCCACGATCTCCGTCCGCGTCGAGAGCGACGGAGAGGCCGCCCGCCTCGAGGTCGCCGATCGCGGTCCGGGCATCCCACCAGGCGACCTCCCCTACATCTTCGAGCGCTTCTACCGTGCGCCGGCGGCCCGACGGTTGCCCGGGAGCGGGCTCGGCCTGGCCATCGTCCGGCAGGTCGCGGACTGGCACGGAGGGGTCGTCCGCGCCGAGAACCGGCCCGGCGGCGGCGCACGTCTGGTACTCGAGCTGCCCCTGCTCCCGAGTCCGGCCGGTCCGGAGCGAAAGCGCGAGACAGACCCCGGCGAGATGCGCTAAGGTCGTGGGGCTCTCCCGGCGCGGGTTCGCGCGACCACTGGCCGAGGGCCTCGGCTGGAATGGGACTTGGAGCCTCGACGTTGGAGCATAGGAGTACCCGGCTCGTCGTCGGGTAGGGAGAGGATCGATCAGGGATGGGTACGAGGACGGAGGCGCTTGACGTGGAGGCAGCTCGCCGGCGGGGCCGCATGGACGGCATGACGGGCGGACCAGACCTCATCCGGCTGTTCCTGGACGACATGGCACGCCACCCGCTGCCCACCCCCGAAGAGCAGGTCGAGCTGGCGAAGCGGGTCCAGGCCGGGGACGCCGAGGCAAAGGCTGCGATGGTTGCCGCCAACCTCCGCCTCGTGGTGCACTGGGCACGCCGCTACCAGGACCGGGGGGTCGACTTCGCCGACCTCATCCAGGAGGGGACCTTCGGTCTCGTGCGGGCGGTGGAGAAGTTCGACTGGCGGCGCGGGTTCCGCTTCTCGACCTACGCCACGTGGTGGGTCCGCCAGGCACTGCAGCGGGCGATCCACCACCACGGGCAGACGATCCGGCTCCCGATGGAGGCGGCCGAGCGCGCTCGGCGCGTCGAGGCCGTGACGCGCGAGCTCGCGGTGGAGTTCGGTCGTCCCCCGACCGACGAGGAGGTGGCGATCGCTGCCGGCGTCACGAACTCGCAGCTCTCGGACCTCCGCAACGCCGCACGGGTCGTGGCAAGCCTCGACCAGCCGGTCGGTGCGGACGCCGAGGCGACCCTCGGCGAGCTGCTCCCTGGCTCGACCGAGAACTTCGAGGACGGCGTCGACAAGGCACTCGGCATGGACCAGCTGTACCTGGCCATCCGCGACCTGGAGCCACTCCAGCAGGACGTCATCCGGATGCGCTTCGGACTGGACGGCCACGAGCCAGCCTCGCTCGAGGCCACGGCCCGAGCGCTCGGCATCGGTCCACGCCGTGCGCGTCAGCTCGAGGCAACCGCGCTCGCGCAGCTCTCGACCGTCCCGGGCCTCGAGGCGCTCGCCGCCTAGGGCTCAGCCCGGCGGCGCCTGCTCGGCGTGAGTACCCCAACTCCCGGCCGAGCTCAACCCGACCGCCTCGAGCACGTCGTGGAGCTCGGCCGGCAGCGGTGCGCTGCACTGCACCCACGACCCAGTTCGTGGGTGGGTGAAACCGAGGGATGCCGCGTGCAGGAACGGCCGGCCGAGCCCGGGCAGGTCGGGTCCTCCATAAGCCGAGTCGCCCGCGACAGGGTGACCGATCGCTGCGAGGTGGACCCGGATCTGGTGGGTTCGACCGGTCTCCAGGCGAACCCGGAGCAGGCTGAGTGCCAGACTGCCGGTTGCCTCAGCGCTCTTGCGCCCCGCGACGCGGTAGTGCGTCCGCGCCGCACGACCGTCCGCGACCACGCTCACGAGCGTCGGGCGCCTCCGCGAGCGGCCGAGGGGTGCGTCGATCGTCCCGGCGTCCGCCCGGACCGTGCCGGCGACGAGTGCGACGTACTCGCGCCGCACCGCGTGCGCAGCGATCTGCTCGCTGAGTGCGGCGAACGCGTGTGGCGTCCGCGCGACCAGCAACAGACCCGAGGTGCCGAGGTCGAGCCGGTGGACGATCCCAGGCCGCGCCGGGGGGCCCACTGCCGCGAGCTCGGGATAGCGGCCGAGGAGCAGGTTGACGAGCGTGCCTCCGGGACGGCCGGCCCCGGGATGGACCGCCAGCCCCGCCGGCTTGGCCACCACGAGGACATCGTCGTCCTCGAAGTAGACGTCGAGGCTCGACCCGGACTCGGCTGCAGGACGTGTCTCGTCTCGGGCAAGCGGTCGGAGCGAGACGACCTCGCCGGCCCGGACCCGCCGCCGGCCCTCCGAGATCGCCGCCTCGCCGAGCCTGGCGCCGCCCGAGCGCAGGATCACGCTCGCCACCGCTCGGGAGCAACCGGTCAGCGTGGCGAGAACCCGGTCGAGCCGTTCGCCGTCGAGCGCGTCCGGGACCACCACGGTCACCCAATCCTCGTCCGACTGGCTCGTCGTCACGAGCGAGCCACGCTCACGAGGAGGAGCACCGAGCCGACCACGATCGCCGAGTCCGCGACGTTGAACGTCGGCCAGAACGTCGATGCGAGGAAGTCCACGACCGCACCACCTTCGTGGCGAAAGAGCCGGTCGGCGAGGTTCCCGAGCGCCCCACCGAGGATCAGGCCGAGCGACACCGCGAGCATCGCCCGCTCGGCGCGGGCCGCGGCGACCACGATCCCAGCACAGACCAGCACCACGAGCGCCGTCACGAGGTCGGGATGCCCCTGGCCAAGGCTGAACGCCACACCGGAGTTCAGCTCGAGGCGGAGGGAGAATGGTCCGACGAGCCGAACGGGATGGTGCAGATCGGCAAGGACCAACGAGGTCGTGACCTGGTCGACGGCGACGACGGCGGCCGCGACGGCCAGCGCCAGCCAGAGCTGTCGCCAGCGGACACGCCCGCCTACCGGCGCGACAGCCCCCCGCTCTTGCAGGCGACGCACAGGCGGGCGGAGGGGATCACCTGGAGCCGGGCACGGCCGATCGGCTCCTGGCAGGATTCACAACGACCGTACGTGCCAGCCGCCAGGCGCTCGAGGGCGGCCTCGGTCTCGAGGAGCGCAGCTCGGGCCTGCGCCGCGAGCGTGAGGTTGCGCTCCCGCTCGACCGTTGCGGTCCCGCCCTCTCCGGACTCCTCGTCGAACTGGGTGTCACCGGGCTCGGACTCGCGCGCGAGGGTCTCCGCCTCGATGAGCAGTCCCTCGAGTTGGGACGCCTGCTCCGCCTGCTCCGCGAGCAGCAGCACGCGCTGGCGAGCGAGGAAGTCAGCCTCGGAGAGCGCCGCCAGAGCGCCAGCTTCGAGCTCCTCCGGCTCCGGAACGGCCGTCGCCTGGACATCTGGATACGTCATCTACCCTCCAGAGCACGTCGTGCCCTTCCGGACGCGCTGCGTCGAGATCCTAGCGAACAGCTGCGACGCCGTCCGCCAGTGGATCCTCCGCTCTCGAGCGTCGGCGGCCGTTGGACCCCCCGCGCCCGGCCGTCGTGGGAACGACGAACCCGCTTGGCGGGAGAGCTGGGCTGTCCCGCTCGGCGGAAGAGCTGGCTGCCCCGCTTGGCGCAGGAGCTGGGCTGTGCTATCCCTTCGGCATCACGAGTGAACGGAGAACCTCCATGACCATCTACGCGGTCGTCGACCCTGCAAGCGGAGAGACCCTTCGGGAGTACCCCACCGCATCCGATGACGAGCTGCGGGAAGCGATTCGGCGTGCCGACCAGGCGCACCGGTCCTGGTCGGCGACGGCAGCCGAGCGTGGCGCCCTCGTCGGGCGCGTCGGCGAGCTCCACCACGAGCGACGTGACGAACTGGCAGCGATCATCACTCGGGAGATGGGCAAGCCGATCGAGCAGGCCCTCGGGGAGGTGGACTTCGCTGCGGCGATCTACGGGTTCTACGCGGAGAACGCGGAGGGGCTCATGGCCGACGAGCCGATCGAACTGCACGATGCGGAGGGCTCGGCCGTCGTCCGGCGGTCCTCCGTCGGGGTGCTCCTCGGGATCATGCCCTGGAACTTCCCCTACTACCAGGTGGCGCGCTTCGCCGGCCCGAACCTCGTGATCGGCAACACGATCCTGCTCAAGCACGCCCCGCAGTGCCCCGAATCCGCCGAGGCAATGCAACAGATCTTCGACGACGCCGGTTGCCCACGAGGCGTCTACGAGAACATCCGGGCCACGAACGAGCAGATCGAGTGGGTGATCGCCGACCCCAGGGTGCGCGGGGTATCGGTGACCGGCTCGGAGCGGGCCGGCTCGGCGGTTGCTGCGGTCGCCGGTCGCAACCTGAAGAAGGTGGTCCTCGAGCTCGGCGGCTCGGACCCGTTCATCCTTCTCAGCACCCACGACCTCGACAGGACCGTGCAGGACGCGGTCGCCGCCCGCCTCGACAACACGGGCCAGAGCTGCAACGCCGCCAAGCGCTTCATCGTCGCGGACGAGCTCTACGACGCCTTCCTCGCGAAGTTCACCGCCGCCATCGCTGCGGTGCGTCCCGGAGATCCCCGCTCGCCCGACACCGCGATCGGCCCCTTGTCGTCGAAGGTCGCTGCCGACCGGCTCGAGGACCAGGTCGCGCGAGCGGTCGCACAGGGGGGGCGGATCGTCACGGGCGGTGCGCGCACCGGCAACTTCTTCGAGCCCACGGTGCTCGTCGACATCGGACCCGACAACGAGGCCTACCGCGAGGAGTTCTTCGGCCCGGTAGCGCAGGTCTACCGGGTCGGCTCCGAGGACGAGGCGGTCGAGCTCGCCAATGCAACGCCCTTCGGGCTCGGCTCCTACCTGGTGACGACCGACCCCGAGCAGGCAAAGCGGGTCGCGGACCGGATCGAAGCAGGCATGGTCTACGTGAACATCGTCGGCGCCGACGCCCCGGAGCTGCCCTTCGGGGGGGTCAAGCGCTCCGGGTTCGGCCGCGAGCTCGGCCGGTACGGGGCAGACGAGTTCGTCAACAAGAAGCTCATCCGCGTCGGCGCCTGAGCACGGCGCGCCACGCCCCCGGGCGCTGGGCGGATCCAGGGCCTGACCCCGGTCCCGGCGACGGCTGGTCAGGGTTCCGGGGCGAGGGGCCGGCCGGCGAAGAGTGGCGACGAGCGCTCGAACACCGGGTCGGTACGGGCGGGGATCGAGTCGTAGATCGGCTGAATCCGGCGGTAGAGCTCGTGGTGGGCGGGCTCGGGGGGCACGTCGAGCTCTTTCGCGACCATCGCCTCCATCGCGTCCTCGAACGAGGCGTGCCAGCCGAGGCCGACCGTTGCGCAGATGGCCGCGCCGAGGCCCACCGCGTTGTGGACCCGGGTCCGCTCGGCAGGCAGGCCGAACACGTCCGCGAAGAGCTGGAGGAACAACCGCGAGGCCGACCCGCCGCCGGATACGACGAGACGCCGGAAGTCCCGACCGAGCTCGCGAGCCATCTCGTTCGCGCAGCGTCCGATGGTGAGCGCGATTCCTTCCAGGATCGCGCGATGCACGTGGAAGCGCCCGTGGCGGTTGTCGAAGCCGAGCATCGAGCCCTTGCGGAAGGGAGCGGACGGGGTCGCAAGCCAGTCGAGGACGACCATGAGCCCGTCGCTCCCCGGCGGGACCGTGGCTGCCGCCTGCTCGTCGAGCCAGGCCTCGGGACTCAGCCCCGCTGCAGCCGCAGGACCCGCCGCCTCGGCGCCGAGCAGGTCTCGCCACCAGCTGACGGTCCACATGCCACGCCGGATCCCGCCACTCTCGTAGAGGTAGCGGTAGGGCACGCTCGCGAAGTTGGACCAGAAGCTCGCGCCCTGGCGGTTCTCCTCCCCAAGGGTCATGGAGGCGATGTACGTGCCGAGCGACACGAGCAGGTCGCCCGGGTCCGAGAGACCGCAGCCGAGCGCCTCGACCGCCTTGTCGTTCGCGGTGGCGAAGACGGGCAGTCCCTCCGGGAGCCCGGTCTCCTCGGCCGCCGACGCGGAGACCCGGCCGAGCTCGTCGCCGGGCATCACGAGCTCGAACAGCGCGTCGCGAGGCATGTTGCACGCGGCGAAGCCCTCGTTGTCGTCCAACCACGACCAGCGGTCGGTCGACAACGGCCACATGCCCTGGTAGTTGGCCACGGTGTCCCGGAACTGGCCGGTCATGCGAGCGGTCGCGTAGCCCGAGGAGGTGGTGATCCATGCGACCTCGGGCACCTCGGGCTCGTAGGCCCCCGACACGCGTTCATCCATCCAGCTCATCACCGGGGCGGCGAGCCTGCCGTCGGCGCGGAGCAGCGCCCGGCAGTAGCGGATCGTGCACAGGCCGACCCCGGCGATCTCTCGAGACTCCCCCGGGAAGGCGGCCATGGCGGCCCGGCTGGCCTCGCGGATCGAGTCCCAGATGTCGTCGTCGGGGTGCTCGGCAACCCCGGGCCGTGGGGTGCAGTAGGCCCGAAGGGGCCGGGTGGCACTGGACACCACGCCGCCCCACTCGTCGAAGATCGAGACCTTGGTGCTCTGGGACCCGTTGTCGATCCCGACCACGTAGCGACCCATCAGCCCTCGCCGCCGGCCCAGCCCGGCCCGATCGGGAAGATCGTGCCGGCGTTCATCACCCCGTTCGGATCGAGCGCGGCCTTGACCCGGCGCAACAGTTCGTACGCGCTGCCGTGCTCCTCGGCACTCCAGGCCGCGCGGTACTTCCCGATGCCGTGGTGGTGGACCATCGACCCACCGTGACGGAGCGCCTCCTCCACGACGATCGCATTGATCGGGACGTGATACTTCTCGAGCTCTTCCGAGGGCTCGCAGTCGATGTGGTAGTCGTAGACGAAGTACAAGTTGGTACCGGTCTGGTAGCTGTGCGAGGAGTGCGCTCCGAGCATCGTGATGTCACCCGCAAAGGGGTACTCCTCACGCACCCGCCTCATCACCGCCTCGTAGATCGGGACCACCGCAGACCACCGGGCGGACACCTCGGTGGTGTAGCCGAGCCAGTGCTCCGCCAGCATCTTGCGGGTCTCGGCCTCGAGGCGCTCCGGACCCCAGTTCAGGTCCGAGAACCAGGCCTCGATGAGCGCCGAGTCGAGGCGGTCGTGGGCCCGGGAACGCATCACCGCTTCCACCGCCTCTGCGGTCACGGTCACCACCGGGCGCGGGCCGTCGCAGACGAACACGAGCAGGCACTTCCCGCGGGTGTGCTCCCCGAGGTGCTGGCGGGCGTCCTCTTCCGAGTAGAGCCGGCACACCGAGGGCCGGTACCCTGCGGTCACCACCTCGCGCAGGACCTCCACACCAGTCGCCATGTCCCCGACCAGGTAGCCGAGGTGCACGGAGTTCTCCGGCTGGTACCGAAACAGCTCGACGGTGACCTCGGTGATGAAGCAGAATGCCCCTTCGTTGCCGATCGCGAGATGGCGGATATCCGGCCCCGCCGCGCGCCGAGGGACGTTCTTCACCCGGCACACCGTCCCGTCGGGTAGAACCGCCTCGAGTCCGACGACGAGGTCCTCGATGCCGCCGTACAGCGTCGAGAACTGCCCGATCGAGCGGGTCGCGACCAGGCCGCCCAGCTGGGCGATCGGTTTGGACTGGGGCGAGTGGCCGGTCGTGAGGCCCTTCGCGCGAGCCGCGTCCTCGAGCACCTGCAGCGGCGTCCCACACTGGACCGTGGCCATCATGTCGGTCTCGTCGACGCTGAGAATGGCGTTCATCGCGGACCCGTCGAGGACCACGGTGTCCTCCACGATCGTCTCCAGACCACCCTCGGTCGCGGTGCCCCCGGTGCGTGCCACCACGTTCACACGGTGGGCGTCGAGATAGGCCAGCACCCGCGAGACCTCCGCCGTCGAGCGCGGACGAACGATCGCCGCCGGTATCGGGGCGGTGAAGATGCCGTTGACCGCCTGGTACTTCTTGTAACGGTCGACGCTCGAGCGGCGCAGCTCCTGCTCGTCGATGTCGACCGCGTCGGCTCCGAGAAGCGCCTCGAGGCCCGCGCGGAGCTCGGCGCGAGAGAGGTCCGAGCGGCTCGGTAGCGGTGCAGGGATGCGACGGTCAGCGGACAAGGTAGCCCCCGTCGACCACGAGAGTGTGGCCGTTCACGTAGTCCGACGCTCGGCTCGCCAGGAACACGAGTGCTCCCATCAGGTCGGCCGTGTCTCCCCACCGCCCCGCCGGGATGTGCTCGAGCACCCGCCGACTGGACTCGGGATCTGCGCGGGTCGCCGCCGTGATCGCCGTTGCGAAGTATCCCGGGGCAATGGCGTTGACTTGGATATTGTGCGCCGCCAGCTCGTCGCAGTATGCCTTGGTGAAGCCCACCAACCCGTGCTTGGTGGCCGCATACGCAGGGGAGAGGCGGCCACCGAGGAACGAGAACAGCGAGCCGATGTTCACGATCTTCCCCGAGCCCCGCGCGACCATGACCGCAGCCGCCGCGTGGGCGAGCTCGAACGCTGCGGTCAGGTTGAGCGCGATCATCGGATCCCACTGCTCCCGGCCGAACTCCTCGACCGGCGCGAGCGTGGAGATCCCCGCCGAGTTGACGAGGATGTCGAGACCCCCGAGGGCCTCGACGCAACCTCGCACCACCTCCGCGGGCGCGCCGGCTCTGGTGATGTCGGCCCGGACCACCATCGCACGCGAACCAGCCTCCTCGACCAGGCGCTCGGTCTCACCGTCGTCGTCGGTGACCGTGGGGATGTAGACCGACGCACCGGCCTTTGCGAGCGCTACCGAGAAGGCCTGGCCGAGGCCGGTGTTGCCGCCGGTGACGATCGCTACTCGGCCCGCGAGCGAGAACAGATCGAGCGAGAACTCCTG
>JAJYWE010000001.1:45836-76091 GCA_021791675.1 Actinomycetes bacterium
CTGGCGGCGCGGGGCCCGATCGGGCTCCGGGTCGGCCCCGAACCACCTCCCTCTCCCGGCCTGCGCTGGGGCATGTGGTCCTCGAGCCAGCGCAGTGCCTCGCTGTGGACCTCCATCGCTCGAGCCCGCTGGCTCTCGTACTCCTGTCGCAGCATCGCCAGGTCCGCCGCGAGCTCGGTCCGCATGGCGCTGAGGCGACTCACCTCGTCGCGCAGGCCCTTGTCGGCCTCGCTCACCTTCGCCCTGGCCCGCTCCTCGGCGTCGGCGAGCAACGCGCGGGAGCGCTCCTCCGCATCCGCGACGATCGCCGCGCTCCTCGCCTTCGCATCCGCGATGGCGGCGTCCGCCGCCCGCTGCGCCATGACCAGGGTCTTGCGCAGGAGGTCGTCCTCCACCGGGTCAGGGGCACGGACCACGGGCTGGAGCATGGTGGCCTCCGCCCGCTCGTTCGCCTCGCGCAGACGCTCGAGGAGCTGCTCCACGCCGACGGCGACCTGCTCGAGGAACTCGTCGACGTGGTCCGGATGGTAGCCCCGGAGCTTCTCGGGGAACTCGACCTCTCGCAGCAGCTGCGGCGTGACCTCCATGGCCCACCATCGTAGCCCCACCCGGTCCCCGGCCCGGGTATCTCCCGAGCGCGGGTGCCGCTCCCGTCTGCGCGCTCTCGGCTCCGGAGTCTCGGCTCGACGGCGAGCGCCTCTCGCGCTGCAGCGACCCCCGGGCGAGGAGGTCAGATGCGGCTTGCCACGACCTCGAGCACGAGCAACACGATGAGCGGCGACAGGTCCAGCCCTCCCCCGCCCATCCTGACCGGCGGCACCACGCGACGCACGGGCGCGAGCACGGGCTCGGTCAGGAGCCGGAGCACCCGATCGACCGGGGCCAGTGGCCCGTCGGCGGCGCCGGGCAGCCAGCCGAGGAGGACCCTCGCGACCAGGACCACGACGTAGAGCTGGATGAGGTCTCGGAGGATGACCACCACCACTCAGGCGTCGAAGCCGGCGGGGTCGACCGCGCTCGCCCGCGCCTCGGCCGACACCACCACGTTGCTCGGGCTGAGCAGGAAGACCTGCTCCGCGACCTTCTCCATGGAGCCTCCGAGTGCGTAGGCGACGCCGGAGCAGAAGTCGATCATCCGTCGGGAGAGGTCGCGCTCGGCGAGCTGGAGGTTCACGATGACCGGCTCGGACGCCTTCAGGCGGTCACCGATCTCCTGGGCGTCTGCAAAGCGCGACGGTGCGACGATGTGCACGACCTGCTTCTCCATCGGGGCCGTCCGTACGACCGCGGGTCGGCTCTGCAGCGTCGGCCGGTCGTGGTCCTCCCGCGGCAACGGCCTGAGCGGCGGCGGGGGCGGCTCAGGATCGGCCATCGCGACCGGCCGGCTCACCCGCCGTGGGGGGGGCGGATCCTCCGCGTAGTCGTCCTCGTACTCGTCGTAGTCGTCGTCGTCCTCGCTCAGGCCGAGGTACACCATCAGCTTGCGCCCGAAAGAAGCCATCTCCACCTCCCGATCGTTCTCATTGTCGCAGCCCCGCCCGGGAGGGTCGCGGACCGAACAGCGCCCGTCCCACCCTGACCATCGTCGACCCCTCTGCCACCGCGACTTCGAGGTCGTCGCTCATGCCCATCGACAGCTCGGCCAGCGAGAGCGAGGAGGCCAGACGCGCCAGCATCCGAAAGGCACGCGCCGCCTCGCTCCCGCCCCCCGGGGGCGCCACCGTCATCAGACCGGCCACCACCAGACCGCTCGACCGTAGCGCGTCGACGACCGCCGGCGCCTCGGCCGGCACGCACCCCTGGCGCCTGCCGGTCATGTCCACCTCCACCAGCACCCGGGCGGCCGGCACTCGTTGCGCCAGGGCCACGCCCTCGCTCACCGAGGAGACGCCCTGGTAGAGGTGGACAAGGGGCGCGAGCCGAGCGAGTTTGTTGCGCTGGAGGCGCCCGAGGTAGTGCCACCTCGGGGAAGCGCCGTCCAGCTCGTCCGCGGCCGCCTTGGCAACGAGCTCCTGCGCGTAGTTCTCGCCGATGTCCTCGAATCCCGCCTCGAGCGCTGCAGCGACGGCTGTCGCCGGGAAGCCCTTGGTCACGGCGACCACCCGCACCCGATCGAGATCGCCCCCGGCGCCCCTGATCCGCTCGAGGAGCGCCGCACGACGCGCTACGAGCCGGCCCGCAAGTCCGGCGAGCTCGTCGTCGGCTCCCCCCGCGGCCTCTCGGACCGTGACGCCCTCGGTCCCGGTGCGCTCGCTCGCCCCCGCCGGCACCTCGGCCTCCCCGGGGAGCCCCGGGAGCCGGCCGGTGCTCACGCCAGCCAGACCGCGAGGGCGTTGCGCGCCAGGGTGCGGTCCCTCCGATGGGAGAAGTGACGACCACCGCAGGCCGTGCAGGTCGGAGAGGTGACGGCCAGGGCCACCCCGCTCCGCCGGAGCGAAGCTTCGATGGCGGAGGGGAGATCGAGGGCCGGGCGACCTTCGGCGTCCTCGGCGACGACGCCCCTCCCGAAGCGTCCGGCGAAGACGGCGAGCTCCTCTCGCCCGAACGGGTAGCAGCATGGATGGACACAGGGCCCGAGCGCCGCGACGACGTCTCGGGCACCGAGGGCGCGCATGGCGGCGACCGCCGACGGCAGGACCCCTGCGAGCACGCCACGCCAGCCGGCATGTGCGACACCCATGATCCCGTCCCCGCTCGCCAGGGCAACCGGCCCGCAGTCCGCGACCGCCACCGCAAGGGCCATGCCAGGAACGTCTCCGACCAGCGCGTCGGCAACAGGGAACGGCGGAACGGCGCGACCCCCGCCGCCCTCCCGCTCGCCGGCCGCCACCGCACTGCCGCGGGGCGGCCTGAACGGCCCCGCTTGGCCTGCGGTGGTGTCGAGCTCCGTGCCTCCCGTGACGGCGAGAACCCCCGCACCGTGCACCTGCCGGCAGCGGCGCCACGGAAGCGCCACGACCGCGCGCTCACGCCGGAGCCTGAGCGCAGGCTCGACCCCCGGTCCGAGATCGCCGTCGGAGCGACCGGTCCAACACGCCCGGACCGCACCCAACCGCCAGGCTTCGCGCGGCGAAGCACCCCGACCGGCTACCTGCGCAGAGCTCGACGTCACCGAATCTCCGCCCCCCTCGTACACGGCCCCGCCCGTCGCTCGCTGCGGCGGCCGCGCCGTGCTCACCGGAGGAACGAAGGTACGTCGAACTCGTCGTCTCCGAGACCCCCGAGGTCGCTCGCCGCTGCGCCGACGCCCGCCGCCACGACGGGCTCTCCGACGTCGTGCCCCTCGATGGCGTCCCAGCGGTCGAACCCCGCCGCGATCACCGTCACGCGGACCTCGTCTCCCATGCTGTCGTCGATCACGCTGCCGAAGATGATGTTCGCGTCGGGGTGCGCCGCAGCGTGGATGATCTCGGCTGCCTCGTTCACCTCGAAGAGCCCGAGATCGCTCCCGCCGGCGATGTTCAACAGGATCCCCCGCGCACCGTCGATCGACGCCTCGAGCAATGGGCTCGTGATCGCCGCACGGGCGGCCGCCACGGCCCTCCCTTCGCCCGACGCGCCGCCGATTCCCATGATCGCCGTACCTGCGTTCGACATGATCATCTTCACGTCTGCAAAGTCGGTGTTGATCAGCCCAGGCGTCGTGATCAGGTCCGTGATGCCCTGGACGCCCTGCAACAGGACCTCGTCGGCCATCTTGAAGGCGTTCACCATCGACGTCTTCTCCGTCGCGACCGAGAGCAGCCGGTCGTTCGGGATGACGATCAGCGTGTCGACTTTCTCCTTCAGTCGCTGGATGCCCTGTTCCGCCTGCACCGAGCGGCGGCGCCCCTCGAAGCCGAAGGGCCGGGTCACCACGCCGATGGTGAGCGCCCCGAGCCCCTTCGCCACCTCCGCGACGACCGGCGCCGCACCGGTGCCCGTTCCGCCCCCCTTGCCGGCCGTGATGAAGACCATGTCTGCGCCCTTCAGGGCCTCGCCGACCTCCTCCGCGTGCTCCTCGGCAGCCTGACGACCCACCTCGGGATCGCTCCCGGCGCCGAGCCCCCTGGTCAGCTGGCGTCCGATGTCCAGCTTGACGTCTGCGTCCGACATCAACAGCTGCTGCGCGTCGGTGTTGACCGCGATGAACTCCACCCCCTTCAGACCGGCGTCGATCATCCGGTTCACCGCATTCACACCGCCGCCGCCGATGCCGACGACTTTGATCACAGCGATGTAGTTCTGATTTGCGCCGACCATGGCCCTACCTTCTCGCGTCGCGGGGAACGGGGATAACGGGGATGGGGAACGATGCTAGCCACCGCGGATCTGCCGCGGAGTGGGGGACTCGAGTCTTACCCTCGAGTAGAGGATGAGCGAGACTCAACCTCCTCTAGCGCTTCACCCTAGAGTCTCTCGAGACTCCCGTCAAGGCGCTGGACGCAGACCGAGCCTGCGCAGCCGGATCGGCTTCAGGCGGCCCGGACGATCGGGGCGGAGGGGACGGTGACATCGACGGTCGCCACGCCAGAGAGCGGCACTCGGGCCAGGACCGTCGCCACCGCCTCCATCTTCGCAGCCAATGCCCCAGGTCGCCCGAGTTCGACACGGGTCCCCTCTTCGAGCCGCAGTGTGACCTGGCCGCCGGCCTCGACGTCGACCGCGGCCACCGCTGCACGCACGCTCGACGGCAGCGCCGCCGCCACGGCCGCACCCCATCGCAGGCCAGCACCCGGGGCCACCCCCGGCGCGGGCAGGTGCTGGAGCGCCGACCCTTCGATCGGCACCACGTTCGCAGGCGGGCTGGCGACGACGGCAAGGACCCGACCGGCGCGGTCGACGAGCGCCCAGTCCCGGCCAACTGTCACCGCCGCCACAGGCGTGCGCAGTACCACCTCCACAACGGCGCCGTTCGGCCAGCGCCGTCGCACCGTCGCCGATCGGACCTCGGGGAGGCGATCGAGCCGAGTGGCAGCACAGGAGCCGCACACCTCGATCAACGGCGTCCCGAGGGAGAGCCCGCTCTGCCGGGCAAGCTCGATGCTGCTCGGGGCGCCCGGATCGGGGCGCACACTCGCCGGCCGCACGACAACCTCGATCCGCCGGAGTGCGAGGATCGGACCGAGGAGGGCACCGACGGCCCCCACCACGAACAGCACAGCAACGGCGATCCCGACCGCGATCCGCCCGCCCCTGGCTCGCGTCGCTCGTCGCCTCTGGGGAGCGACCGACGAGACCGGCCGGGTTGCGCGACCGCCGGTGTCCACTGCTGCCTCACGCACGACGACCATCGCTCCTCCCGAAACTCTCGACCTCTTGTAGAGCGTTGGGAACAGAGGCGAGTGGGGTCTCGAGGTCCTCGGGCACGAAGCCCACCAGCCGGATCTCGGGCTCGAGCAGCACGCCCCACACCTCCGCGACGCGCTCGCGGGCGAGTGCGATGAGCGCCGCGACGTCGTCAGCCGAGCCCCCGGGGTCTGCGACGATGAAGTTCGCGTGACGCTCTGACACCCGTGCGCTCGCCAGGCGGAACCCGCGCAACCCCGCACCCTCGACGAGCCGCCCGGCCGGGACGTTCGCCGGGTTGACGAAGACGGACCCGGCATTGCGGGCCCCGGGCTGGTGCTCGCGGCGCCAGCGGACGATCTCGTCGAGCGCGCGACGCCCCACGGCGGGGTCACCACGCCCGAGGGCGAACCGGGCGCGGAGCACGACGTCGGTCGCGCTGACCGCCGAGGAGCGGAACCCGAGCGCGAGCTCCGCAGCAGGACGCCACCGGCACGAGCCCGTCGCGAGGTCGAGGATCTGCGCCTCGAGCAGGCTCGCAGCGACGTCGGAGCCGTGGCCGCCGGCGTTCATCCGGACCGCGCCCCCCACTGAACCTGGCACGCCGACCGCCCATTCGAGACCGGTCCGGCCCGCTGCCGCAAGACGGCGCGCCAGCGTGGGGAGGGCGCACGCTCCGCCCGCGACGACACCCTCGTCGTCGAGCAGGACGTCCTCGAAGGCGCTGCCGAGCGCGAGCACCAGGCCCGGCCAGCCCCGCTCCGCGACGAGGAGGTTCGACCCCTGGCCGAGGACGACCATCGGCAGCCCAGCCCCGCGAACGGCCGAGACGATGGCGCTGAACTGCTGCGGCTCACCGACTCGCACCATCCCGGCGGTCCGACCACCAACCCGGTAGGTCGTGATCGCACCGAAGGGCGCATCGAGGTGGAGCGCCGGGCCGACCGTGGCGCCGAGCCATGCGGCGAGCTCGCGGTCGAGCGACGGGGCCGGTCGCGCGCTCACGGGTCATGCCTCCCAGCCCGGGAGCGCCAGGATCTCCTCGATGACGCCACCGACGTCCCCTGCCCCGAGCGCCAGGCAGCAGTCGCCAGGGCGCAGCAGCTCCGCGACGACCTGCGGGAGGTCTGCCCGCGCCGGCACGTAGTAGACCGCTGGGGCCGCCTGCCCCGACCCCGCGATCGCGTCGGCCACGAGCTCGCCCGTTACGCCGGCTCGGGGCCGCTCCCCTGCGGCGTAGACGTCGGTGACGACGACGACGTCCGCCCCGACGAACGCTCCGGCGAACGCCGAGTGCAGCGTTGCGGTCCGGGAGTACCGATGCGGCTGGAAGACGGCGACCACCCGGGTGAACCCGCCTTCCGCAGCCGTGGCCACCGCTGCAGCCACCTTCGCCGGATTGTGCGCGTAGTCGTCGACGAAGACCACTCCCCGTCGGGAGCCCCGGCGCTCGAAGCGCCGGGCGACGCCGCGGAACCCCTCGAGTCCCTGGGCGACGGCGTGCACCGGCACGCCGAGCTCGAGCGCCGTCGCACCGGCCAGTGCCGCGTCGGCGACGTTGTGGGCACCCGGGAGGAGGATCTCGAGGTCCACGGGTGCGCGCGCAGGAGCGGTGAGCCCGAATCGGGCGCCCACGGGCGTGCGGCGGTGTACCGTGACCCGCCAGTGGGCGCTCGGATCCTCCCCCACCGTGACCGTGCGCTGCCCTGCAGCACGCTCGGCCAGCCAGCCCGCCTCGGCTGGGACCACAGCGAGCGGCGCCCGAGCGGCGAACCGCCTGAACGCGGCCTCGACGCCGGCTACGTCGCCGAAGAAGTCGAGGTGGTCCGCCCCGACCGACGTCACGACCGCCACTTCCGCCTCCAACGCCAGGAACGTCCCGTCCGCCTCGTCCGCCTCGGCGACGAGCCACGGGCTCCGACCGACGCCGGCCCCGACCCTCCGCCGCAGCATCGCCAGGTCACCGACTTGGGCAGTGCGGGAGCCGGGCGTCGCCCAACCCGCTGGCCAGCTCCGCACGAGGTCACCCCCCACCAGGAAGGTCGGATCCCATCCTGCAGCGAGGAGCACCGACACGAGCATGGCCGTCGTCGTCGTCTTGCCATGGGTCCCCGAGACAGCGATCCCCCTCCTCGAGCGGAACAGGCCCGCGAGCGCCTGACGGCGGGCCCAGACCGGCACGCTCGCAGCGTGCGCCGCCTCGACCTCGACGTTGTCGGCCCCGACAGCGCTCGACACCACCACCCCGTCCACGCCCTCGACCACCCGCGGGTCATGACCGACCCGAACCTGGACGCCCAGCTCGCCGAGCACGGCGAGGGCCGGCGACGCCACGAGATCGCTCCCGCTCATCTCGTGCCCGAGGCCGGCCAGCACCGCCGTGAGCGTGCTCATCCCGGTCCCGCCCGCCCCGACCACGTGCAGACGGGCGGGTGTCGCGACGTCCAGCACCTCCGGACCGCCAGCCGAGGCCGTCATCGGCTGTTCCCCCGGCGCAGCACGAGCTCCGCGATCGCCTGCGCCGCGTCGAGACGCCCGAGCCGCCGCGCAGCCCCACCCATCTGCTCGAGACGTCCCGGCTCACCGAGCAGCTCGTCGAGGAGCGCCGCGAGGCGAGTGCCGCTGCACTGCTCGTCCGCGATGATCACCGCAGCGCCGGCAGTCGCGAGCGCCGTGGCGTTGGCGAGCTGGTGGTCGCGGGGCGCTCGGGGCAAGGGGACCAGCACCGACGGCCGCCCGAGCGCCGCGAGCTCCGCCACGCTGCCGGCGCCCGCACGGCTCACCACGACATCGGCTGCGAGGAAGAGTCCCGGCAGGTCGTCCTCGTAGGGCACGGCCTCGTAGCGCAGCCCCCCTTCGGGCAGCACCGGCCCGGCATGCGCCGCCCAGTTCCGTCCCCCGACCACGTGCCAGAGGACCGTGCCGGCGCGTGCCGCCCACGCCTCGGCCAGCTGACGCGCGGCAGCGTTGAGGGTGCCCGAGCCGAGCGACCCGCCGACGACGGCGACCACCGTCGCGTCCGGGGCGATCCCACGGGCGGCCCGCGCCAGCGCGCGACCCCCTGGCGCCCGTGCTGCGTGGACCACCTGGGCCCGGAGGGGTGCCCCGGTCACCACGGCCCGCGGGAGCCCGGTCCCCGACCAGCCCGTCGCGACAGCAGTCGCGAACCGGCCGACGAGGCGGTTCGTCCCCGTGGTGGTGGCATCGGGATTCACCACCACGAGCGGGATGCGCAGCAGGACTGCCGCCAGCGCAGGGCCGAGGGCTGCGTAGCCGCCGAAGGAGACCACGACCTCGGGGTGACGGCGCGTGAGGAGTGCGACCGAGCGCACGAGCGCGAGGCCGAGCTCTGCCGCAGCGCGAAGATTCGCGGGGTCCGCCGACCGCCGGATCCCACGGCCTGGCAGGAGGCAGAGCGGGTAGCCAGCCGCCGGCACGAGGGTGGCCTCCTGGCCGCGCACCGCGCCGACGAAGAGGAGGTGTTCGCGATCGCAGCCCGCCGCGACGAGCGCCTCCGCGACCGCGAGCGCGGGCTGGACGTGGCCCGCCGTCCCACCCCCGGCCAGCACGGCAAACAGCCGACGCTCGGCGGCCGAGCGCTCCGGACCCGTCGGGGAACTCCCCGCTGCGGTCGTCGCGGTCATCGCTGCCGGAGCTCCCCCACCTGGCCGGACCGACGCTGCGAGGAGGACCTTGCGGGGTGGGGCGCGCGTCCGCCGACCCTGGCCACGCTGTCGAGCAGACCGGCCGCTGCGAGCTCGATGACGAGCGACGACCCGCCGAAGGACACGAACGGAAGCGGTACCCCGGTCACGGGCAGGACGCCGAGGACCGCGCCGACGTTGATCGCGGCCTGAATGGTGATCCACGTCGTGATCCCGACCGCGAGCAGGGAGCCGAACCGATCCGGCGCGCGCCGGGCGATTCGGAACCCCTCCACCCCGAGCAGCACGAAGACGGCGAGGACGACGAGGGCGCCGAGCAAGCCGGTCTCGGACGCGATCACGGCGAAGACGAAGTCGGTGTAGGGGTTCGGGAGGTACCCCCACGCAAGCGGGCTCGCCCCGAGACCCACGCCGGCGAGGTGGCCGCCCGCCACGCCTGCCAGCGCCTGGAGCAGCTGGTAGCCGGAGGTGAGGGGATGCGCCCACGGGTGGAGGAACGAGAGCAGCCGCGCCCGTCGGTAGGGCGCCGCCCAGCCGGCGACGAGCGCTGCGCCCGCCGTGGCGGCGGAGAGCCACACCATCGTCCGTGCTGGCAGGCCAGCCGCCCAGAGCAGCCCGAGGACGAGCGCGGTCACGACGACCGCGGTGCCCATGTCGGGTTGGAGCAGCACCGGACCCACGACCGCCACGAGCACCGCCACCGCTGGCAGCAGGAGCGGCCGCGCCCCGACCCGCTCGACGAGCGGCGCACGCTCGGCGAGGACCCGTGCCAGGAAGACGACCACCGCAAGCTTGGCGAGCTCGGAGGGCTGCACCTGGAGCCCGCCCAGATCGAGCCAGCGAGTCGACCCGTCCACGGCGACACCGACGTGCGGGACGAGGACGAGGAAGAGCGCCACGACCGTGACGACGAGGCCCGCGTTCGCCCACCGGGCCACCCGCCGGTAGTCCAGATGGCTGGCGACGACGAAGCAGGCGAGCCCGATCACCTCCCAGAGCACCTGGTGCGCGAAGACCCCCCAGGGCGAGTGCCCCGTCGTGAGGGCGAGCACCGACGAGGCGGCGAGGATCGAGACCAACCCGATCCCGTTGGCCACGAGCAGCAGCAGCCGGAGCCGGCGCGAGGCCGGGGTGAGGGCTGCGCGAACACGGAGCACGCGAGTAGGCGCTGCGCCACCGCGGAGGGAACCCCGAGCCGGAGCCGCCGGTGCCACGGACCGCTCCAGCCGGTCGCCAGCGCGCGCCGGCTCGCCCCGAAGTTGCGTCACCCTCGCGCTCATCGCGGGGGCCTCCCCGCGAGCCGCGCCACCTCGGCGCGGAAGTCGTCTCCCCGGGCGCCGTAGGAGGGGTACCAGTCGAAGGATGCACAACCGGGTGAGAGGAGCACGACGTCACCCGGGAGGGCGAGCTCCGCCGCCGCGGCAACGGCCTCGGCCATGGATCCCGCCCGCCGGAGGGCAAGCCCCGCCGTGGACGCGAAGACGGCCTCGACCGCGCCGGCCGCCTCGCCGATCGTCACGACCGCCGCCAGGTCGGGTCCGAGCGCGGCAAGTGGGTCGAGGCTCACACCCTTCGGTCGCCCGCCAGCGATCAGCACGACACCCCGTCGCCGTGGCTCGTCGAGGCGAACGGGACGTCCGAAAGGATCCTCGTCGCGCTCGGAGTCGCCGTCGGGCGTCCTCGGCGAGAACCCGCGCACAGCCGCGACGACCGCGTCGGGCGTCGTCGCCTTCGAGTCGTTGTAGTAGACGACCCCGGCCACCTCCGCGACGCGCTCCACCCGGTGCGGGAGCCCCGAGAACTCCTCCAGCACCCGGCGGGAAGCGTCGAGCGACCCTCCCGCTTCGGAGGCGAGCGCGCTGGCGGCAAGGCCGTTCAGCTGGTCGACCGCCGAGCGTCGCTGCATCGACGCGACGGCGACGATCTCGCTCCCGTCGGGCGCGCGAAGTGCTCCGCGCTCGACCCGCCAGTCACCGCCCCGGCCGAAGGAGACACGTCGGGCCGCGAGCGCCCGAGTCGCCGCCAGGACCGCGAGGTCCTCGGCGCCGACGACGGCTACGTCGTCGGCGGTCTGGTTCGCGAAGATCCGCGCCTTCGCCGCGACGTAGCGCTCGAAGCTCCCATGCCAGTCCAGGTGGTCGGGCGCCACGTTCAGCCAGCCGGCGACGTGGGCAGAGAAGGTCGTCGAGAACGCGAGCTGGAACGAGGAGACCTCGACGACGAGGATCTCGGCGGGGCTGAGCGCCGCCTCGGTGAGGGCGCGCCCGATGTTCCCGGCTGCGAGGGCCTCGCGCCCGGACGCTACGAGCATCCGTTCGACGAGCGTGACGACCGTGGTCTTGCCGTTCGTCCCCGTCACGGCCACCATCGGTACGCGGACCAAGCGCGCTCCGAACTCGATCTCGCTGACCACCTCCAGGCGCCCGGCCAGCGAGAACACCGCATGTCCCGCCGGCACACCTGGGCTCACGACCACGAGGTCCGCCCACGACGCCACGGTCGCGAGCACATCCGGCGAGGCCGGTCCGAGCAGCCGGACGCCAGCCGACGCTGCGCGATCGGCGGCGTCCTCGGGGCTGTCGTCCACGGCCAACACCTCGACGCCCGCATCCAGACAGGCCCGAGCGACAGCCAAGCCGGACCGGCGCAAGCCGACGATCGCCACCCGCGAGGCGCCGATCGCCTGCTCCGAGGCGCCGCTCACAGCCCCCCTCGGGACGCGATGAAGGCAGAGTAGAACAGCCCGAGCCCGAGCGCGCCGAAGAGCCCAGCGACGATCCAGAACCGGACGATGATCGTCGTCTCCGGCCAGCCGAGGAGTTCGAAGTGGTGATGGAGTGGCGCCATGCGGAAGATGCGCCGACCGAAGAGGCGATAGCTCGCGACCTGGAGCACGACCGAGAGCGTCACCACGATGAACAGCCCCACCACGATCGGGTAGAGCAGGTCGAGCTTCAGTTCCAGCGCGATCGCCGCAAGGGCGGAGCCGATGGCGAGGGAGCCGGTGTCCCCCATGATGATGCGAGCCGGCGCCGTGTTCCACCAGAGGAACCCCACACAGGCTCCGAGTAGCGAGGCGGTTGCGAGCGAGAGGTCCAGCGCATCGGGAATGTGGTAGACGCCGTAGTGGCGGAACTGGAAGTAGCCCGCCACCACGAGGCAGGACGCAGCGAGCACCGTCGCTCCAGCGGCCAGCCCGTCCAGCCCGTCCGTCAGGTTCACCGCGTTCGACGAGCCCGTCATCACGAACACGGCCCAGATCGCCCATGCCCACGCGGGCAGTGCAAGGACAGGGTCTGCAAGGCGGGTGAAGGCGAGGACCGGGCTCACGTGCGCGACCTCGAGTGCGAGCAGCGCGACGATCCCTCCGAGCAGCAGCTGCGCGCCGAACTTCGAGCGCTTGTTGAGGCCGAGGCTCCGCCGCCGGCTCACCTTGAGCAGGTCGTCGGCGAAGCCGATGGCGGCACCCCCGACCAGCGCGAGCACGACCAGCCAGCCGCCGACGGAGAACGGGGTGTTCGGTACCAGGTGCGCAGCCAGCCATCCGACCAGGGTCGCGGCCACGATCGCCAGGCCTCCCATCGTCGGGGTTCCCGCCTTCGCCTTGTGCCGCTCCGGTCCGTCCTCGCGGATCTGCTGGCCGACGCCGAGCCGGACGAGCGGCCGGAGCAGGAGTGGCACCCCGAGGAACGCGGCGAGGAGCGAGACGGCGCCAGCGACCAGGATCGGGATCACGCGCCGCCACCATTCGCATCCCCCTCCCGCGTGACCAGCAACTCCCGGATGACCACCCGGTCGTCGAACGGCACGATCTCCCGCCCGAGGTCTTGGCCGGTCTCGTGGCCCTTCCCGGCCACCAGGACCACGTCTCCCGGCCCGGCGCAGGCGAGGGCCACAGCGATCGCCCGCGCTCGATCCGGCTCGACCACGAGCCCGCCTCGGTCGTGGACACCCGCTTCGACCTCGGCGAGGATCGCAAGCGGATCCTCGCTTCTCGGGTTGTCCGAGGTGAGGACCGCCACGTCTGCCAACTCGGCTGCGAGGGCACCCATGGCCGGCCGCTTCTGGCGGTCGCGCTCACCGCCGCAGCCGAAGACCACCACCACCTTCCCGTCCGCTGCGGTGGCGGCGCGCGCGGCACGGAGCGCCACCGCCAGGGCGTCGGGCGTGTGCGCGTAGTCGACCCAGACGGTGAAGTCCTGCCCCGCATCGACGGGCTCGAGCCTCCCCGGGACACCGCCGAGCGCGCCGAGCCCAGCGGCGATGCGCTCAGCGTCGATCCCGAGGGCGGCAACGGCATGGGCGGCGCCGAGGGCGTTTACGACGTTGTGGAGTCCGGCGAGATGCAGCGCGACCGTCACTCCCCGCCAGCGGAACGTGCTCGACGATGCCCCGAGCTCGAGATCCTCGACCTCGGCCAAGCTGAAGGCGTCCGCCCGCGAGCCGAGCTCGCGGGCAAGGCGCCCTCCCCAGGGGTCGTCGACGTTGACAACGGCGAGTGCCGCCCGCTCGGGCACGAACAGGCTCGCCTTCGCCTGGAAGTAGCGCTCCATGTCACCGTGGAAGTCGAGATGCTCTGGCGAGAGGTTGGTGAAGACGCCGACGTCGAATCGCATGCCATCGACCCGGTGTGCCACGAGGGCGTGCGACGAGACCTCGAGCGCGGCCGCCCTTCCACCCTTCGTGACGTGGTCGGCCAGGAGCGCCTGGAGGTCCGGTGCTTCCGGGGTGGTGCGTGCACCGGTCAGCGTACCGACCACGAGCGTCGAGAGACCGGCCGCTTCCAGGATCGCGCCCACCATCGCGACCGTCGTCGTCTTGCCGTTCGTACCGGTCACACCCACGGTCGTGAGCGATCTCGCCGGTTCGCCGAAGTAGGCCGCCGCGAGGCGAGCCATCGCGGGGCGCGCGGCCCCGGGACCGACCCGGACCTGCGGGACCGGGAGGTCGAGCGCGCGTTCGACGAGGAGCGCTGCCGCCCCCCGATCGACCGCCTCGGCCGCGAGGTCGTGGCCGTCGAACCGGCGCCCGACGAGGCAGCAGTGGAGCGGCCCGGCAGGGTCGTTCGCTGCGACCTGGTCGAGGTCGTACGTCACCCCGCCCACGGCGGTCGCCACGTCCCCCGTGATGGGGGTGGCGAGCCCCGCTGCCCGCACCAGGGCACCGAGTGGAACGCGGCGGCTCAGCGCCACCCCTCCCGAACAGTGCGCGGGCCACCCGGTGCCCGGCGGCCGAGGCACCGGGTGGCCCCGGAGGAGCGGATTCGCTCGTCCTTCCCCGGCCCCGGCACGAGCGCAGAGCCTACCGCGGCCCCTCCCGACCCCCGGGCGGCGGACACCGCTCCTTCCAGGGCGGCGCGCCACGACCGGCGTGCGATCGTCTGCCTCACCCACCGGACGGGGTGTTGCCCTCGGCGCTCGCGGGAAGGCCATCCGGGCCGACCGGGCTAGCGGGCGGCGGGATCTGCGCGCTGCGGAGCGCGAACTCGGCGATCTGGGAGAAGACCGGCGCCGCAGTCACGCCTCCGTAGTCTGCGTGCGGGCGGTCCATCACCACCACGATCGTGAAGGCGGGGTGCTGAGCTGGCACGAACCCGGCGAAGGTGCCCATGAACGCGCCAGGCACGTAACCGGCGGAGGTGCTGCTCGGGATCTGTGCGGTTCCCGTCTTGCCGGCGACCACGTACCCGGGCACCGCCGCATCCGGTGCGGTCCCCCCGGGCGCGACGACGTGCTCCAGCATCTGGGTGAGCTCGGCGGCAACCCCAGCCGGCACCACGCGATGGGCTCGGCCGGTCGGGAGGGGACGCCGCCCGGACGGCCCAACGACGGCCTCGACGAGGCGCGGCGGGACGAAGACACCGCCGCTCGCCAACGCGTTGTAGGCGTCGGCGAGCTGGATGGCAGTGACGCCGGTGTCCTGGCCGATTGGCGTCGAACCGATCGCGCTCGCGGAGAAGCCGCTCGCAGGCTTGAGGATCCCCGGCGACTCCCCAGGGAAGTGGAGGCCGCTCGGCGCGCCGAAGCCGTAGCGCCGCATCCACGCAACGACCCGCGACGGGGTCAGCCGCTCGGCGATCTCGATGGTGCCGATGTTGGAGGAGCGGGCGATCACCTGGGTGGCGGTGAGGGTCTCGAGCCCGTGCGGTTCGGCATCGGCGAAGACGCGGCCCCCGAGGACGAGGTCGGGCGGTACCGACAGGGTGGAGGTCGGCGTGACGAGGCCATCCGTGAGCGCTCCCGAGAACGTGGTCAGCTTCATGACCGAGCCCGGCTCGAAGGTGTCGGTGAACGCCAGTTCATCCGGAGAGGGCACCGCCCGCCCGTGCTCGTTCACCAAGCTGGCCACGGCGAGGATGTCGCCCGTCCTCGGCTGCTCGACGACCGCCCACCCGGCCCGAGCGCCCGACGCGACGATCCCCCGACCGAGCAGCTGCTCGACCTCGAACTGCAGCACCGGCGAGAGCGTGGTCTGGATGCCCGCTCCTGCCACCGGTCGACGGAGCACGCGAACCGGCGCGTCCGTCACCGAGCCGGCTGGGTCGACCTCGACGCGTTCCAGACCGGCCGTCCCGGCAAGCAGGCTGTTGTACTGCTCCTCGAGCCCTGCGATGCCGGCGGTTCCGTCGCCCGACAGCCAGCCGAGAAGCGGCAGCGCGAGGTTGCCGTCGGGAGCAAAGCGCTCGGCCGCCGCCAGCTCGCCGATCCCGGGCTCGCCGAGCCGCTCGACCTCGCGGGCAACCGCCTCGTCGACGTGTGCTGCCAACACGACGAACGACTGCCTCGCCGCGAGCGCGTCGGCGACCGCGGCCACGGAGAGCCCGAGGGGGCCAGCGAGCCGTCGCGCCTCCGCGAGGACGCCGGACCGCCGGATCTCCCCTGGGTCCGCGTAGATCTCCGTGGTCGGCACGGACATCGCCAGGACGCCGCCCTGCCGGTCGAGGATCGGGCCGCGGAGCGCGGGGATCGAGACGACCCGGTAGAGCTCGCTCTGACCGTAGGCGAGATAGCGCTGCCCACCACCGAGCACCTGCAGCTCGGCGAGCCGCCCTGACAGCAGCACCGCCACCAACGCGAGCGCGACGCCAAGGGTTGCGACTCGCAGACCCGGCCTCGCCGGGCGCCGGCGGCGGGCGCGCCGAGCCGGTGGTCGGCGAGGACGACGAGGGGCCCCGGCTCCGCGGCGCCGCTCGTCAGCGCGGGCGGTCGGCCGCAGGCGATCGTCCGCGCGCGAGGCGCCGCGGGCCGCGCCGTGGGGACGCGGACCACCAGCTTGCGCCGATCGGGCAGGGGCGGATCCGGGCGCGCGCGCCTCTCCTTCGGTTCGGGGCGAGCGGGTCATCTCGGTGCCGGCGGGGTGAGCGGGACCGGCTCCAGATAGGTCACCGAGCTCGGCACCACGAGCCCGAGACCCCGCGCCGCCGCGGCGAGGCGGGCGGGCGCAGAGAGCTCGGCCACCTCGAGGCGGAGCTGGTCGTTGCGGAGCGTCGCCGCGGCGACCTCGCCGTCCAGTCGGTCCAGCCTGAGCTGGTCGCGTGCGACCAGGACGTGCCCGGCTACCACGGCCAGTGCCGCCAGCACCACAGCCGTCACCGCGAGCACGGGCGGCAAGAGGCTCCGTGCGGTCGGAGCGGGCTGGGCCCGTCGAGCGGACGCGCGGCCGGCCCGGAGAGGGGCCTCCTCGGTCCTTTGGACGGGACGAACGACACGGAGACCCCCCGTCCGTTCCCCGCTCGACAACGGGCCTGCCGGCGCACCCGACGACTGCGCCCGCCCACTGGTGCGCTGGGCGGCCGCGCTCACGGTGCTCCGGGGAGTGGGAGGCGCTCGCCGGCACGGAGGCGCGCCGGCGTGGCCCGCCGGTTGCGCGCCTGCTCGCCGGGCTCCGGCCGGAGCGCCTTCGTCGTGAGCAGCGCCAGGCGGGGCGTTGCGCCGCAGACACAGGGGAGCTGCTTCGGGCAGCGGCACCCTCCGGTCGCCTCGTCCCGAAGGAACTGCTTCACGATCCGGTCCTCACCGGAGTGGTAGGAGAGCACGACCAGACGGCCTCCCGGCGCCAGCAGCCCAACTGCCTGCGGGAGCACCGCTCGGAGGGTGTCCAGCTCGCCGTTGACGGCGATGCGCAGTGCCTGGAAGGTGCGCCGGGCCGGATGGGCACCTCGGCGCGCCTGCGCCGGGACCGCGCCCGCCACGACGCGTGCCAGCGCTGCGGTCGAGTGCAACGGGCGGGACGCGACGATGGCCCGCGCGATGCGGCGCGGGTAGCGATCCTCACCCCCCTCGATCAGCACTCGTTCGAGCTCGTCGAGGGACAGTTCGTTCACCAGCGCATCGGCGTCCAGCGCCGCGCTCGCGCCCATCCGCATGTCGAGGGGACCGTCACGGTGGAACGAGAAGCCTCGGCTCGCCGTGTCGAGCTGGAAGGAGCTCACCCCGAGATCCAGTAGGACCCCTGCTACCCGCTCGACACCGACCGCCCGCGCCACTTCGGCCAGGTCGGCGAAGTTCGCCCGCCGGAGGACCGCCCGGGAACCGAACCGCTCGAGCCGTGCGCCGGCGGCCTCGAGTGCCGCCTGGTCGACGTCGAGGCCGAGGAGTCGGCGCGCCGGGTCGCCCTCGAGCAGTGCCGAGGCGTGACCCCCTCCGCCGAGCGTTGCGTCGACGACGACCCCGGGGGGCGCCGCTGCGAGCAACGAGACGACCTCGTCGGCGAGGACGGGCTCGTGGGAGTAGGTGGGCTCCTGCGGGATGTCGGGCACCATCCGTAGCCCCTCGGCCGGCTCGTGGCCGCCGGGATTTCTCCCCGGCTGGCCGCGGCGGGAGAGGTGGGCGGAGAAGCGTTCTCCCACCGTGCCCGCCGAGGGGCTGCGGTTGGTGCTCAGGACTCGCTCGGCGCAGCACCAGCCGGCAGCTCGCCGGTGCGCAGTCGTTCCTCCTCGGGTAGCATCAGCTCGTTCCAGCTCTCGGCATTCCAGATCTCGACCCGGTCGATCGCGCCGGTGACGAGGATGTCGCCTTCGAGCGCTGCGAAATCCCGAAGCCGTTGCGGTATCGCCACCCTCCCCTGCCCGTCCACCTCGACGAAGTGACACCCGGACGACCAGACACGAAGCGCGTTGCGAGCGGCGCGGCCCGTCGCCGCCTCCTGCCTGCGCAGGTCCGACTGCCGCTCGAACTCCTCTCTCGTCCAGAGTGCCAGGCAGCCCTCCAGGTACGGCGTCAGGTAACCCCCTTCGGTCTGGAACGGAGGACGGAACCTCGAGGGCAGCACCACGCGCCCCTTGACGTCCAAGGTGTGCTCGTAGCGCCCGAAGAACGTCGTCTCCAAGGACTGTCCCCACCTGTCTCCCCGCAGCGTCAGCGGCCCCACCGGCCGCCCCACTTCGCGCCACACTAAGCCTCTTTCCCCCACCTGTCAACCACTTTGCGCCCCAAGCTGGAAGAACGCGTCCACGCGCGCCGTCGAGGCAGGTTGCTCCCGCCGGGAAGACCTCCTTCCGGCCGCCGAGAGGACTCGCGGAGAGCCGCCGCTGCCCCCAGAGGGGGTGCGGGGCGCGGGTGGGAAGGGGCCGGGAAGAGAGGGTCGGTGGTGCCGGTCGGCCGAGAGGAGACGAGGAGGGCCGGGGGGCGGAGCTAGGTCGTCCCCTCGAGGACCGCGGTGACGAGGGCGTCCTCGACTGCAACGGGATCGGGGAACGCCCGCTCGTCCCCCCCGCCGGGCGCTGCGAGCGAGCCGGCGCGTCGCCGGAGCGCCTCGCCCCCGGCCTGGCGCAGGCCCGCAGGGAGCGCGAGCACGCCAGCCAGCTCCTCCGCCCGAAGGAGCAGGGAGGCAGCGGACTGGAAGAGCGCGCCCTCGCGACTGCGCCGCTGGGCGATGCCGATCACCTTCCGCGAGCCGAGGCACACCTCGCCAGGGCCGACCGCGGCGAAGCAGAGTAGCCGCCCCCACGGGCTCCGCTCGAGGCCGCCGCGGTGAACGGAGCCACCTCCGAACCCGAGCGATCGGAGCGCGTCGACCCACGCTTCACCGAGCCACCAGCTCGCACGGGCCACGTCGTCCGTCCAGAGTGGGTCTCCTGCGGGCAGCCACGCCTCCATCCAAACGACCTCGGAAGGAACGACGAGCACCGCGCCGCCCCCGCTACGCCGGCGCACCACGGTGGCACCGAGCGCGGCGACGCGTCCCGGGTCGACATCGGTCGCCGGCTGGCCGCTCCCGAGGACGACGGCCATCCCGCGGGCACGACATCGGCGCAACTGGCGATGGGCGGGCGTCGGGGAGGCCCCATGGAGCGTCGCTGCCGGGCCGGCGCGCACCACCACCTCCCACTCGCGACGGGGCTCCCTCACGGCCACCCGCCCGCCTCGGGGTCGCTCAGCTCGCTGCAGCGGGCCGGGCGGTGGGCTCCCTGCGTCCGGGCGGCTCCTCGGCGGGACCCACCGGTGCTCGCGGGCCCGGCGACGAGGCTCGCGACCCCGTTGACCGTCGGGGCTCGGCCACTGCCCTCGCGCCTGGAGGGCCGCCTGGGGGGCGAGCGCCGAGGTGCACCGGCTCCTCGACACCTGACGTCGCGCTGTTCAGGTAGGGCGCCCACTCCTGACGGACGACCCCACCCGCGAGGACCCAGATCCGCTCTCGCGGCTGGAACGGGGCCCGCCGGAGCGTGAGGCCGCTCTCGTGGACCAGCCGGTCCTCCTTGCGGGCGTTGCATGCCCGGCAGCACGCAACGACGTTGTCCCAGGTGTGCCCCCCGCCGCGGCTGCGCGGCACGACATGGTCGAGGTTCTCCGCAGCTGCCCCGCAGTACTGGCACCGGTACCCGTCCCGAGCAAAGACCGCCCGCCGGTTGAGGGAGAGTCTCGCCTGGTAGGGCACGCGGACGAAGCGCTCCAGGCGGACCACCGAAGGCTCGGGAAAGGCACGACTCGGCGACCGGACAACCCGACCGGTGGCGTGGACGAGCTCCGCTTTCTCCTCCAGCACCAGCAGGAGGGCCCGCCGGCTCGACACGACGGCCAGGGCCTCGAAGCTGGCGTTGAGGAGGAGGGCCCGGTTCATCGCACCGGTTCCGAGAACCCTCCTCGGCTTGCCGGCCGGGGGCGGGCGCCACTCGGCGTGGCTCCGCTCCAGCCAGTGGCACACCCGGGCACACCGCTACGCTAGCGCGCGGCCCTGTCCAGGCGCTTGCACCAGGCGAGCCACGCAGCGAGCTCGTCGATCGTCGGCGTCCCCTCACGGGCGCCGTAGGCCGTCTCGAGACGCCACCCGAGATAGGCACCCGACGGGAGGGCGAACCTCCCCCGCTGCCTCCCCAGCCGGAGGAGCTGGCGGCTCCCGGCGGGCCACAACGAAGGATGGCCAGCCACGGCGACTGCCCCGGCAGCGAGGAGCCGGGCGAGCGCCCGTGGCCGCCGCCGGGTTCCCGCTCGGGTTCGCGGACGCGGCGCCACGTTCAACCTCGGCCGAGCGCGACGGCCGCTGCTCCGAGGAGCGGTCCCTCGCCGCCGAGGCCAGCAGGGACGATGCGGGCACCGCGCGCGGTGCCGATCCGGCCGGCCTCATCGAGCGCAGCCTGCGCTGCGGCGAAGAACGGGGCTCCAAACCCGAGCGCAACGGAACCAGCCACGACGAACAGGCCGAGATCCAGCAGGTTCGCGACCGACCCAGCCGCTCGACCCACCAGCGTCCCGGTGCGCTCGATGACGGCAGGGCTCGCGGCGCGGGGGGCTGCGCCGGTGAGCGCCTGGATCGCCAGCCCGGAGGCCTCCGCCTCGAGGCAGCCCCGCCACCCACAAGCACACCGCCTCCCCCCGGGGACGACCTGGACGTGGCCGATGTGACCTGCATTGCCGGCTGCTCCGTGCAGGAGGCGGCCCCCGAGGACCACCCCACCACCCACGCCGCTCGAGACGACCATGGCGACGTAGTCCGCCACTCCCCGCGCCTCTCCGAGCCAACCCTCCCCGAGGGCGAGCGCCTTCGCGTCGAGCTCGACCGCGACGGGCAGCCCCGTGAGCACCTCCAGCCGGCGCCTGAGCGGGAAGTCCCGCCATGCCGGGATGTTCAACGGCGAGACCGTATCGTGGGGGCCGTCGAGTGGCCCGGCCGTACCGACCCCACATGCCGCGGGGCGCGTGCCCGCGGCGCGCTGGACGTTCGCCACGAGCGCGGCGAGACGGTCCCAGAGCTCCTCGGAAGGCGGGCCGTCGGAGGACGGAGAGCCGTCTGTCCCGGGGCGGGCAATCCACCCTGGGCCGCGTGGCTCGCCGTCCCCCAACGGGGCCTCCTCCGCCACGGTTGCCATGGGCTGAGTCGGCACCTCGTCGCGCTCGAGGATCCGCCCGGTCTCCTCGACCACGGCTGCCGCCAACTTCGTCGCGCCGATGTCGACCGCCAGCACCGAGCGCATACCTGGAGGTTACCGCCACCTCCCCGGTTCCCGAGATCGGAGGAGGGCGGTAGGATCAGGGCGCTCCCCTACCACTGGGGGCACTCTGGGGAGGTCGGCGGTGACGGCGCAGCCGGACGGAGGGCAAGCCCAGACAGCCCGGCCGGAGTTCGAGGCGATGTTCGAGAGCATCGCCGACAACGTCAGCCGGGTCGTCCAGGGGAAGGGCGAGAGCATTCGCCTCGCGCTGTGCTGCATGCTCGCTGGCGGCCACCTCCTGGTCGAGGACGTCCCAGGGGTCGGGAAGACCAGCCTCGCCAAGGCGCTCGCAGCGTCGGTGAAGTGCACGTGGCAGCGGATCCAGTTCACCCCCGACCTGCTCCCGAGCGACGTGACCGGCGTAACCGTCTACCGGCGTGACGTCGAGCGCTTCGAGTTCCGACCGGGCGGCGTCTTCGCGAACCTCGTGCTCGCCGACGAGATCAACCGGGCCTCCCCGAAGACGCAGGCTGCACTCCTCGAGGCCATGGAGGAGCGCCAGGTCACCGTCGATGGCGTGACCCACGCCCTGCCCTCGCCCTTCATGGTGATCGCCACCCAGAACCCGGTCGAGCATGTCGGCACCTACCCGCTCCCCGACTCCCAGCTCGACCGCTTCCTGCTTCGGATCGAGATCGGCTATCCGGAACGGGCCTCCGAGGTGGAGATGCTCGAGCGCCACGCGGTCGCGAACCCCCTCGAGACGCTCGAGTGCGTCGTGAGCGGTGCAGATGTCGAAGACCTCGTCGCAGCCGTCCGCCAGGTCTACGTGGCGCCAGCACTCCGCGGCTATCTCGTGGACCTCGCAAATGCGACGCGGGGCCATCCCGCGCTCGCCTTGGGCGCATCTCCGCGCGCGATCCTTGCCCTCCAGCGCGCCGCCAAGTCCTGGGCAGCGGCGAATGGGCGGAACTACGTCATCCCGGACGACGTCCAGGCGATGGCCGTCCCCGTGCTGGCCCACCGTCTCACGCTCGCTGCAGAGCAGGGTGGGCGGGAGCGCTCGCCAGCGGCGGTCGTGGAGGAGATCGTGAGCCGGCTCCCGGTCCCGGTCTCGAGAGCCCGGCACTAGCGCGCGAGGCGAGCGATGCCGACCCGCCGCGGCCAGCTCCTGCTCGGAGGCGCACTCCTCGTCGGTATCACGGGGCGGATCCTCGGGGTCGTCGAGCTCTACGTCGTGGCGATCGGGCTGGGGGTGCTCGTCGGCCTCGCCTGGGCAGCCGTCCGCCTGGCCCCTCTCCAGATCGGCGTCCAGCGCACCGTCACGCCCCGGGCGGTCCGTGTGGGGGACGAGGCGGTCGTGAAGCTCCGGGTGCAGAATCGCGCGCACCGACCGACGCCGCCCCTCTCCTGCACGGACAACGTCGACAACGGCCGCCGGCGTGCCCGCTTCCTCCTGAGCCCTGTGCCCGCCGAGAGCACGGTCGTCGCGACCTACCGGACGGCCCCCACCAGGCGCGGCCTCGCTCCGCTCGGACCACTCGTCGTCGACGTCGCCGACCCATTCGGCCTGGCGCAGCGCTCCGTGGTCGTCGGCGCCGCCTCGACGATGCCCGTGAGCCCACCCGAGGAGCTCGTCGCGCTGCCGGAGACCGGCCCCGGGACCGACCCACGGGCGCTCGGGCTGTGGCGGGACCTCACCGGTCGACGGGGGGAGGAGTTCTTCGCGCTCCGCCCGTACGTCGACGGTGACGACCTCCGGCTCGTGCACTGGGCGTCGGTCGCGAAGACCGACACCCTGATCGTCCGGCAGGACGAGATCCCCCAGCAGGGGTGGATGACCGTCGTCGCCGACCTGCGACGCCCGATCCACTCGGCCGACTCGCTCGAGGAAGTGCTGGCCGCCGCCGCGAGCCTGTTGGCAAGTGCGGCCGCCGACGGGCGCTTCTTCCGGTTCGTCTCGACGGGCCGGGTCGACACCGGCTTCGGGGACGGCCGCCCACACCTCGACCTCGTTCGGACCGAGCTCGCCCGAGCGTCGACCACGCCACCGGAAGGTTTCGCGTGGTTGCGCGCGGTCCTCGCACGGACGGGTGCCAGTGCCACCGTCACCCTCACCACGACGCGAGCGCCGGTCGGCGACCTCCGCATGCTCGCAGCCTCGGCGGCGCGGGCCGGCACTCGAGTCGTCCGCTTCCCCGTCGCCGGCGCCCAGCCCGGGAGCGGGACCGCCGACGACGACCGCGTCGGCACCATGCTCGCAGACCGGGAGACGCTCACCGTCCCCCCGGGCGCCCGCTTCTCGGCCGTCTGGGGGGCAAACGTGGCCGCAAGGCCGGCGCGTGCCGGTGACGGGGCCGGTCGGTGAGCGTCGCAGCGCCAGCCGCTCCAGGCCGCGAGCGCGCCGGGACCAGCGCAGCCGAGCGCTTCGCCAGGCGCGCTGGCGTCGGTCCACCGCCGGGCGCGCCTGCCCCCTCGACCGCAGCGCCAAGCGCCCCCCTTGGGCCCTCGGTTGCGCTGCTGGTCGTCAACCTCGTCGTCACCCTCGGGTTCGTGAGGCTCTTCGACAGCAACGGTTTTCTCATCCCGACCCTGGTCGTCCTGGTCACGGCACACGGCCTCGGCTGGCTCGCCCGCCGTCGGGGTGTTCCCGGCGTGCTCGCGGTCGGCGGCTCCCTCGTCGCGATCTGCCTCGTGACTGCCTGGGTCGCGCTCGGCGCCTCGACCACCTACGGGCTCGTGGTCCCCGCCACCGTCTCCGCTGCGCACCATGCGCTGGCGCTGGTCCCTCGCGAGCTGCGCGAACTGGCCGCCCCCGCCCCCGTCACCACCGGGTTCCTCCTCCTCACGACGCTCGGGATGGGTCTCGTCGGAGTGTTCGCAGACTGGGCAGCCTTCCGTGCAGGCAGCATCGTCCTCGCCGTGGTCCCCTCCCTCGAGGTGCTCGTCCTCACCGGCGGGCTCGGGACCGCCGGTGGCGGGAGCCTGGAGGCGGCGGCGTGGCTCCTCGCCGTCCTCGCGCTCACGCTCAGCCGCGAGCTCCCGCGACGCCTCGGTCCTCGTGGGCGTCGACCGCGAGCCTGGAGCGCCTGGCTGGCCGTCGGGTCCGCGCTCGCCCTCCTCGGCACCGGCATCGCCACGCTCACCGCGCCGCTGCTACCGGGCGCCGGCGGTGGCGCGCTCGTCCACTGGCACGGCGGCGACGTGACCGGCCTCGGGACGGGCTCCTCCGGCCACGGTGGGGGGAGCTTTGCCGTGAGCCCGCTCGTCTCGCTCAAGAGCGAGAAGCTGACACCCTCGTCCACCGTCGCCTTCACCGTCCAGACGCAGACCCCGACCTACTGGCAGCTGACGACGCTCGACCACTTCGACGGCGTCGTGTGGACCGCGTCGGCCGCACCCGGCTCAGGCACGGCGACGCTGCCGGGGGCACCGCCGGCGAGCGTCCGGACCACCGAGCGGTTCCAGATCTCCCATCTCAGCGAGCCGTGGCTCCCGGTCGGCGAGCAACCACTCGCCGTCTCCGGGGTCAGCCGGGTGCGCTGGCATCCCGCGACCGCGAGTGTGACCGCCTCCGGCGGCGTCCACCCAGGTGCCACCTATGCCGTGGTTTCCGCTATCCCCGACCTCTCCCCGCAGCTCCTGGCCGGCGCGACCGTCCCCCACGACGCGTTGAGCCGCGCGAACCTCCAGCTCCCCTCGGGCATCCCGACCCGCGTCGGCGCGCTCGCTCGCAAGGTGACCGCGGGCGCCAGCACCCCGTTCGCGAAGGCGCTCGACCTCGAGCGCTTCTTCCGCACCAAGTTCACGTACAACCTCGACGTTCCACCGAGCAGCACGACGCAGGACCTGGTGAGGTTCCTCTTCCAGACGCGAGAGGGCTTCTGCCAGCAGTTCGCCGGGGCCTTCGCCGTGATGGCTCGAGAGCTCGGCCTCCCGACGCGCATCGCGATCGGCTTCACCTACGGCGAGCAGGAGTCTGGTCACCGTTGGGTCGTGCGCGCCCTCGACGCGCACGCCTGGCCTGAAGTGCTGCTTCAGCCCTACGGGTGGGTGGCCTTCGAGCCCACCCCCGGCCGAGGTGCCCCGACCGAGACGAGCTACGCAGGCGTTGCGCCAGGCGAGACCGACCCAGCCGCTCCGAGCCACGCGGTCGTCGGTATCCGCCCGGCTCGCCCCGGCCCTGCGCCGGGCCGAGCCGGCGGCACGACCGGACCACACGACAGCCTTCCGCACGGCGCCCACCCCGGTGCCGGTATTCGTGGGCTGCCGAGCGACGTTGGCGGCCACAACGTGCTCTCGGGCCCGCACCGGAGCGGTCCCGGCCGCGGGGCTACGACGCTCCGAGGGTCCGGCGGAACGGTGCTCCCGCTGATCGGGCTGGTCATCGTCGTCCTGTGCGCCGGGCTCGGACTCGACGCGCTCTTCGTCGATCGCCGCCGGCGCGCACAGGTGCGCGGTCCCGCACCGGTCGATCGCCTCGCGGGAGCGTGGCGCCAGGCGACCGACGCACTCGCGCTGGCGGGTGCCGCTCCCCGCCCGGCCGAATCCGCGGGACGGTTCGCCCGGCGCGTCGGACCGCGCCTCGAAGCGGAGCAACGGGCAGCCCTTGCGCGCCTCGCGGAGCGGGCACTCCGTGCGACCTTCTCCCCGGACGCCCCCTCCGGCGCGCACGCGCTCCAAGCGGTCGAGGACGCTGCGGCGATCCGGAGGGCCACGTTGGCCGCCCTCCCCCGGGGCGCTCGGCTCCGCTGGCGACTCGACCCCCGCACCGTCGATCGCGTGCCCGGCTGAACCAGCGGAGATCTCGCCGCCGAGCGAGGTCCCGACCGAGCAGTGCGGACACGAGTCGGGGCACCTTGCTGCAGCGGGGACAGAACCACCCACCAGGCGATCTTCGCCGGGGTCACGAGAACCGCAGCACTCGGGGCGGCCAGCCGCACCCGGTACCCTGCGCTACTGGCTACGCCGGAAGCGCTCCTCCAGGCGTGCACGCATCTCCGCCCAACGAGCCGGGAAGCCCTGTTCCTGCACGGTCTGATGCAGATCGGAGAGACCCGCCTTGCCCATGGCCCGCAGGTTCCGCTCGAAGACCACCGCGGAGGCCAGCATGACCAGGAAGCCGAGCACGCCTAGGAAGATCGAGATGGAGAAGGTTCCGACGAGAAACGCCAATCCGGCAACGAACGCGAGGCCGGCGCGTTTACAGTTCCGGCCCGCGTGCCGGTAGAGGGACTCCGAGCGAACCCGATCCGCGAAACGAGGGTCGTGCTCGTAGAAGCTCTTCTCGATCTCCTGGAGAATCCGCTGCTCATGCTCGGATAGCGGCACTGCTGCCCCCTTGACCGGTTCCTCGGCGCCCTCCTCAATCTTCGCGCACGCCGAGCATTCCAACAACGCGTGACGGCCGATCGATACCGGCCCCTCGGGCCGTCGGCGTGCCCGCGCCGTTCCCGACCGCTCGCACCCCATCGGCTCAGGGCTCTGCGACGCCGCCCTCGCCCCGACCGAGAGCACCGCGCCGCTGTGCATGCGTGGGTCGATCCGTGGGGTGGTCCCCCTTCCGAGGTAGACGATCCGCCCGGCTCGGGCGCTCCTCCCCCTCCTGGGGGTGGCTCCCGGGCGCGCGCTGGTCCTCGGGCCGTCCCTCCGGCGCGGCGGTGCCGAGGAGCCGTGCCGGGCCGAGTGCCCCGGGGCCGAACCGCTGGCGAACCGCGTCGAGGACGCCGCTCGCGGCGCGCCAGTCCGGTCCGCCGCCTCGTGGATCGAGTGAGAGCTGGCGTGCCGTCGGTGCCGCCAAGCCCGTACCGGCCAAGCCGAGCAGGCGCACACCGTCGCCGACTCCCACCGAGACCAGCAACTCCCTCCCGGCCGCAGCGAGCACGGGCGCGGCGGCGGTTGGCGCAGCTAGCGTCCGCGCGCGCGTGGCAAGTCGGAAGTCGGCGTAGCGTACCTTCAGCTGCACGGTCCTGGCCTCGAGGCCGGCGTCTCGGAGCCGGCCGGCGAGCCCGTCGGCGAGGCTGGTGACGGCGTCCTCCGCTTCGTCGAACGCGACGATGTCCACGGGCCAGGTGTGCTCCACGCTGATGGACTTCGCCACTCGCTCCGCGACGACCGGCCGCGGGTCGACGCCCCAAGCCATCTCGTGGAGCTGGGTCAAGTGCCTTCCGCCAACCTCGACGACCGAGGCCGGGAGGGCGGCCAGGTCGCGGACCGTCTCGACGCCGTTCCGGCGCAGGAGCGAGGCCGTCGCACCGCCGACCCCCGGCAGCGCGCCCACCGGGTGGCGCCAGAGGAACGCCAGCTCTGCTCCGGCGGGGACGACGACCACCCCGGCTCCTGGCACCGGCTTTCGACGCGCGACCCGCGGCTTGGCTGCTCCGGCCGCGAGCTTCGAGACGAGCTTGGTCGACCCGAGCCCAACCGACGCAGGAAGCGCGACGCGACGTTGCACCAGCGCTCGCACGGCCACCCCGAGCGCGCGCTCGGCTCGGGGACCGAGCCCAGCGCGCCCACGCACTTCGAGATAGGCCTCGTCGAGACCGGCCATCTCCACCACTCCGTCGAAACTCTCGAGCGCAGCCCGCAGCTCCGCGCTCAGCTCCCGGTAACGGACCATGCGCGGCTGGCGGACGACGGCGACCGGGCACCGGCGGAGTGCCTCGGCCATCGGCATCGCCGAGCGCACGCCGTAGCCGCGCGCCTCATAGCTGGCCGACGCAACGACGCTGCGAGGTCCGCTCCCGCCGACGAGAACAGGCAGCCCTGCGAGGGCTGGGTCGTCGAGCACCTCCGCCGAGGCGAAGAAGCAGTCCATGTCGACGTGGACCACGAGTCGATCGGGGGGCGAGGCCACACTCCATCATCACCCGCTGGTAAACCCTGGCCTCGACTGCCCCCGAGCTGTGCATCCGACCGACATGGACGGGAGGGCCCCGTTGGGGGGATACGGGGCCCTCCCGCAGCAGAAACCCTACGGTCGGTCTGTGTCGAGTCGGTGAGCGGCGCGTGTCCGTTCGATGAAGCCTCTGCGACGCGCGCCAGACCCGCAGGGAGCGCCCTGGGCGCGACCCGCGACGGGCCACGCGTCTCGACTGGCCGCCCGCGCTGGCCTGTGTCCGGCTCCGCTGGCACAGGTCGTCTCCCGGCCCGGCCCGGGGTCGCTCAGGAAGGTCGGTGCTCCGCAGCGAGCTCGATGCGGCGAAACCCTTCCGCGAAGCGGACCCCCACCGCACGACCGGCCTCTGCCGCACGTTGGCGAAGCGCTGCGCCCACCCAGTCGCCCCCACCGACCTGGGTTCGGTGGCAAGCTGCTGCGGCGATCTTCGCGTCCAGGCCGGACCCGATATCCACCCAGGCATCGGGCGCGAGCGAAGCGGAGAGGAGGACCGTCGTGACGGCGTGGGGGCGTCCGGCGTCGGGAAAGTATGCCGGGCTCGCCGCGGCCGGTGCGACGGCGTCGAGGACGGCGATGCCGAGCTTGCGGTGGTCGCGATGGTTGACGTAACGACCCCCGAAGACCAACGCCTCGGGATCCGGGCAGAGCACGACGTCGGGCTCGACTGCTCGCACGATCGCCACGAGGCGACGCCGCAGCCCTGGGTCGTCCTCGACCTCCCCGTCGGGGATCCCCAGCAGCTCCTGTGAGGCGACACCCAGGATCGATCCTGCGGCGGCGACCTCGCGGGCTCGCGCGACCACGAGGAGCGCAGGATCCCCCGCCGGATCCGCCCACCCCTTGTCGCCGGAGGTGGCGACAACCTGGTGCACCAGCGCCCCGCGAGCCGCCCAGGTGGCGAGGGTCCCCCCGCAGGCCACCTCGGCGTCGTCGGGGTGGGCATAGATCGCGAGGGCGCGCCGGGGCACGGTGGCGAGGAGCGATCCCACCACGGTCAGGGAGCCGTCCGCAGCGCCGTCTCGGCCCGGGCGAGGCCCTCGTCGTCGACGTCGAGATGCGTGACGAGTCGGACCAGGCCAGGCGCCACCGTCCCGGCGAGAACGCCGGCCGCCCGGAGGTGCTCGAGCAGCCGGGGCGGGGCCTCGTGCGCGACGAGGACGACGTTCGTCTCGGGGACCGGCGTCCGCACGGCCTCGCCGAAGCGCTCCACGGCCGCCGCAGCGAGCGCAGCCGCGCGCGCGTGGTCTTCGGCGAGGCGATCGATCCCACGAAGCGCAACCAGCCCTGCCGCCGCCAGCACGCCGACCTGGCGCATCCCTCCGCCCAGGATCGCCCGCTCCTCGCGAGCCGCCTCGACGACCGCCGACGGCCCGGCGAGTACAGAGCCGACCGGCGCCCCCAGCCCCTTCGAGAGGCAGCACGTCACCGTCGTAGCCGGCTGCGCCCGCTCGGCCGGGCGCTCCCCGGTGGCGACCGATGCGTTGAACAGCCGCGCGCCGTCGAGATGGAGCGGCCGCTCACCGGCAGCCGCCTGGACGGCGCCGAGCGACCCCGCCGGCCACACCCGGCCACCGGAGAACATGTGCGTGTCCTCCGCGCAGACCAGGCTCACGGGCGGCTGGTGGTGCTCGGCGCTCTCCAGCACCGACCGGACCGCGTCCGGTGAGAACCACCCGTTCGTGTCGTCGACCCCTGCGAGCTGGACGCCGGCGTTCCGCGCTGCCGCAGCGTGCTCGAAGGCCATGACGTGCGACTGCCGCCCTGCGACGACCGCCGTCGCTGGGCGCGCGAGGGTCCGGAGCGCCACTTGGTTCGCCATGACCCCGGAGCAGACGAACAGCGCCGCCTCCTTGCCGACCAGCTCGGCGAAGCGCTCCTCGAGCTCACGAACGGTCGGGTCCTCCCCGTAGCCGTCGTCCCCCACCTCGGCCTCGGCCATGGCCTGGCGCATCGCCGGAGTGGGTCGGGTGACGGTGTCCGACCGGAGATCGACCACGCCTGCGCTCATCTCCGCTCCTCTCCTCCGGCGGGTTCCGACTCGCCTCCGGCCGGTCCCG
>JAJYWE010000001.1:76191-146816 GCA_021791675.1 Actinomycetes bacterium
CTCGCCTCCGGCCGGTCCCGACTCGCCTCCGGCCGCCCGGACCGCCGCGAGGCTAGCCCCCCCCTGCCGCCCGGCGCGAACGCCGGCGGATACCCTCGGCCCCGTGCCAACGCCTCCTCCCGGGGCAGGCGCTCCCGGCTCACCGCACGAACCGCGCCCGGTGCGCCCGCCGGGCGCGGGGCGGGTCGGCCTCGCCGGGAGCCCCCTACCCCTCGCCACCGCCCTCGCAGGCGTCGCCGTCGAAGTCGCCGAGGCCGCCGGGCTGGTCCTCCGCGGAGGCGCCGGGCGCGCACGCCAGAGCGTCGAGACCAAGTCGAGCGAGACGGACATGGTGACCGACGTCGACCGCGCGAGCGAGGCGCTCGTCGCCCGACTGCTCGCCGCGCGCCGCCCTGACGACGGCCTCCTCGGGGAGGAGGGCGCCTCGAGGCCGAGCTCGAGCGGCATCACGTGGATCGTCGATCCCCTCGACGGCACGACCAACTACCTCTACGGGCTGCACCCCTCGGGCGTGTCGGTCGCCGCAGCCACGGCCGACGGCGTCCTGGCGGGCGCGGTCCACGACCCGTGGCGCGCCGAGACCTTCTGGGCCGCGGCCGGCGCGGGAGCCTGGGTCGGCACCACCCCTCTCCGACGACGCCCGGGACCACTCCTCGCGTCTGCGCTTGTCGGGACCGGTTTTGCCTATGACGCCCACCGCCGAGCGGCGCAAGCCGCGGCGCTGCGGACGGTGCTGCCGGCGGTGCGGGACATCCGCCGGGCGGGAGCCGCAGCGGTCGACCTCTGCTGGGTAGCCGCCGGCCGTCTCGACGGCTTCTACGAGGCTGGGCTCCAGCCGTGGGACCACGCCGCGGCGCTCCTCGTGGTCCGCGAGGCAGGCGGGCGCGCCGACGAGCTCCCCGGGCGCGACGGCTGCCTCCCGACCGTCGTCGCGGCGGCCCCCGGGCTCTTCGACCCCCTGGTGTCGCTGCTCGAACGGGCGGGCGCCCGCGAGGTCCCGGCGGTCAGCCCCAGAAGACCTCGGCAACCTCGTGGACCAGCCCAGGATCGACCGTCTTGAGCGCAGCAACGGCCTCCGCCAGGGGCGCGCGGACGATCTGGTCCGCACGGAGCGCCACCATCATGCCGAACGCCCCGTCGTGGACCGCGTCGATCGCCGCGACGCCGAAGCGCGTGGCGAGCACGCGGTCGAAGGCGGTCGGGGTGCCCCCGCGCTGGACGTGCCCGAGGATCGTCACCCGGGACTCCATGCCGGTGCGCCGCTCGATCTCCTCGGCGAGGACGTTGCCGATGCCCCCGAGCCGCTCGTGCCCGAAGGCATCGAGCTCGCCGGAGCGGACCGCCAGGCTCCCCTCCTTCGGCTTGGCGCCCTCGGCGACGACCACGACCGATGCGTACCGGCCCTTGGCGTGGCGAGCCCGCAGGTGCGCGCAGACCTCCTCGATGTCGAAAGGCTCCTCCGGCACGAGGATCTCGGCGGCCCCGCCGGCGATGCCGGCGTAGGTCGCGATCCAGCCGGCGTGGCGGCCCATCACCTCGCACACGATCACGCGGTCGTGGCTCTCCGCCGTCGTGTGGAGCCGATCGATCGCATCCGTTGCGATCTGGACTGCCGTGTGGAACCCGAAGGTGACCTCGGTGGCGGAGAGGTCGTTGTCGATCGTCTTCGGCACGCCGACGATCTGGAGCCCCTCAGCGGCAAGCCGGTTCGCGACGCCGAGGGTGTCCTCCCCTCCGATCGCGATCAGGGCGTCGAGGCCAGCACGCTCCCAGGTCGCGTGCACCGCCTCGGGGCCACCCTCGACGCGGTACGGATTGGTCCGCGAGGTCCCGAGGATTGTCCCGCCGCGAGGGAGGATGCCCCGGCACCGCTCCACGTCGAGCACCGAACGGCGGTCTTCGAGCAGCCCACGCCACCCGTCCTCGAAGCCGACCAGCTCGTCGCCGTACCCGGTCTCGCCCTTGCGAACGACGGCCCTGATCACCGCATTCAGGCCGGGGCAGTCCCCGCCACCCGTGAGCACCCCTACCCGCATCGCTCTCCCTCCGCTCGACACGCCTCGCTCCGAGTCGGTGCGGACGCGTCCTGCGCCCGGCCCGCTCCAGTCCACTCCCGCAGCGGTTGCCAGCTTACGGCGCCGCTGCGCCGCCGCCCGGAACCGCCCACTTGCGGGACGGCCGAGCGGGCGGCGGGCGGCGGGCGGCGGGTGAGGAGCGGTGTCCCCCAGCCGCGGGGCACCGAGCGGTAGCCTCTCCCGGGCCCAGCTCTGCTGCGACGTGGCGAGCGCGGGCCACTGCATGGGAACGGACCAGGAGGAGCCTCGCAATGTCTCGTCGGGATCAGCGCCAGGAACGCCAGCGTCGCAGACGCCGGAACACCCTGGCGGCTGCGGCTGCGGTGGTCGTCCTGGTCGCGGTCGGCGCAGCGGCCCTCGCCCTCGGGACCGGCCACCAGTCGGTCGCGAGCGCGAAGTCCGACGGGAGCTCGTCGAGCACCGCGCCAACCTCCTCGACCACCACCACCGCTCCGTCCACGCCCACGACGCGTGGGATGACCGACGGACTCAGCGCGAGCGACTGCCCGCTCACCGGGCTCCCCGCACCGGGCGGGAAGGTCCCCGCTCGGCCCGCCCTTGCGGTGAAGATCGACAACTATCCCGCCGCGCGTCCCCAGGCCAGCCTCGACCACGCGGATCTCGTGTTCGAGGAGCCGGTGGAGGGCGGGATCACCCGCTTCATCGGCGTCTACCAGTGCACCGAGGCCCCCTTCATCGAGCCCATCCGCTCGGCACGCCTGATCGACCCGCTGATCCTGGACCAGTTCGGGCACATCCTCTTCGGCTTCGCCGGTGGGATCGGTTACGTCCGAAACCTGATCAGCCACGACCCTCACATCACCGACATCGACTACTTCCGCGACTATTCGGCATACCTACGCGACCCCAATCGCGTCCCGCCGTACAACCTCTACTCCTCCACCGCCACGCTCTGGAGCCTCGACGCGCGCGACCACACGCCGCCCGCGCCACTGTTCTCCTACGCGGACGCCGTCCCCGCTGGGGCACCCGCCACCCTGATCCACGTCCCGTTCTCGAGCTACTCCGACGTGTGGTGGCACTACGTGCCGAGCACCCACACCTACGACCGCTACAACGGCAACGTCCTCGCGGCGGACCAGGCGGGCCGGCCCATCACGACGACGAACGTCGTGGTGGAGGAGATCGACTCCTACACCACCCCCTACGTCGAGAACTCCGAGGGAGCAACCGATATCGGGCTCGATCTCGTCGGGAGCGGGCCGCTGCTCGTGTTCCGCGACGGGGTCGTCGTCTCGGGCCACTGGGCGCGAAGCGCAGCCGGCGCGCCCACGCGGCTGTTCGACGCAAAGGGCCACCAGATCCCGCTCGCCCGCGGACGCACCTGGATCGAGTTGGTCCCACTGCACAGTGCCGTCTTCGCCCACGACACGCCGACCTACGCGGGCTGACGGCCCTTGCCGTCCCGCATGCCCGCACTACACTGCCGGAAGTTACTACTGAGTACGGACCTGGAGGCACCATGCCCGATGCCGTGATCGTCGCCACCGCCCGCAGCCCGATCGGCCGCGCCTTCAAGGGCTCGCTGGTCGACCTGCGCCCGGACGACCTCGTCGCGACGATCGTGCAGGCCGCGCTCGCGAAGATCCCGGCGCTCCCACCCGAGGAGGTCGAGGACCTCGTCGTGGGGTGCGGCCTCCCAGGCGGCGAGCAGGGCTACAACCTGGCCCGCGTGGCGGCGATCCTCGCAGGGTTGCCCGGAGTGCCGGGCACGACGGTGAACCGGTACTGCTCCTCGTCGCTCCAGGCCATCCGCATGGTGAGCCACGCCGTGCGCGCCGGCGAGGGCGACGTGTTCGTCGCGGCGGGCGTGGAGATGGTGAGCCGGTTCGTCAAGGGCAGCTCCGACGGGCTCCCCGACACGAAGAACCCGCGTTTTGCCGAGGCAGAGCAGCGCTCGGCGCGTCGCGCGGAAGGCGGTGCCGACCCCTGGACGCCCGCCGAGGGACTCCCGGACGTCTACATCGCGATGGGCCAGACCGCCGAGAACGTGGCGCAGCTGGAAGGCGTCTCCCGCGAGCTGATGGACGAGTTCGCTGCGCGCTCGCAGAACCGCGCCGTCGCCGCACAGGAGGCCGGCTTCTTCGACGACGAGATCACGCCCGTCATCCTCCCGAACGGGACGGTGGTAGCGCGTGACGACGGCCCGCGGCCCGGTACGACGGTCGAGGTCCTGAGCGGCCTGAAGCCGGTCTTTCGCCCGGATGGCTCGGTGACGGCGGGCAACAGCTGCCCGCTGAACGACGGCGCGGCCGCGGTCGTGGTCATGAGCGACACTCGCGCCAGGGAGCTCGGGATCCGGCCTCTCGCCCGGGTCGTCGCGTCGGGCGTGAGCGCGCTGGACCCCGAGATCATGGGGCTCGGCCCCATCGACGCCTCCCGCCAGGCCCTGCGGCGAGCCGGCATGTCGATGGACGACGTCGACCTCGTCGAGATCAACGAGGCCTTCGCCGCGCAGGTCATCCCCTCGGCGGCGCGCCTCGGGATCGAGTGGGACCGGCTGAACGTCCGCGGTGGTGCGATAGCGCTCGGCCACCCGTTCGGCATGACCGGCGCTCGGATCATGACCACGCTCCTGCACAACCTCGAGGCGGACGACAAGACGATCGGACTCGAGACCATGTGCGTCGGCGGTGGTCAGGGCATGGCGATGGTCGTGGAGCGCCTCTGACCCCGCCGCCCGAAGCTCGCTCCGGTCGGGGCCCTTCACGCCACGCCTCCCGACGCCAGACTCGCTCGTCCCGGCCAGCGACACCCCAGGTGGTTCTGGGCTCAGGTGGTTCTGGGCTCAGGTGGGACTTCGGTCGTGCCGTTTCCTCCCGGCGGATCGCCGAACAGGACCACTTCCTCCTGGAACGCCCGCACGTCGGCAAAGTCCTTGTAGACGCTCGCAAACCGCACAGCTGCGACCGCGTCGAGCGAGCGGAGTCGCTCCAGGACGAGCTGGCCGATCTCGGCCGAGGACACCTCAACTCCCCGCAGCCTGACGCAGTCCTCCACCTCCACCGCGAGTAGCTCGAGCTGTGCAGCCGCAACCGGTCGGTTCTTCGTCGCCGCGCGAGCACCCGCGACGATCTTGGCACGCTCGAACGGCTCCCGGCGGCCCGATCGCTTGCGCACGGCGAGCACGAGCTCCTCGAGTCGCTCGTAGGTCGTGAACCGGCGCCCACAGTGAAGGCACTCGCGGCGCCGCCGAATCGCTGCCCCCTCCTCGGCCACTCGGGAGTCCACGACCCGGTCCTCCGAGCCGAGGCAGGCCGGGCAACGCACGTCGCCGACACTACTGGGGCCTGAGCGGACGGCCAGTGCAGTCGGCGGGCTGCACGAGCGCGACCCTCAGGGCCGACCCCGGCGCGTCGGGGTCGAAAGGCCCGTCACCGAGGCGCGCCCCCCTCGCTACTCCGGCGCGGGACGGAGGTCCAGGGCGAGGCGCGCCGGCAGCGGGAGCGGGTGGCCGGCCTCTTCGATGGCGGTGGCCGCTCCTCCGAGCCGCCTCCCGCGTCCGGCTACCACGGCCTGCGCGCTCGAGTGCACGGTGGCGCGGCGGCCCGGTCCGGCCTGCGGCCCGCCCAGCCGCAGCGCGAGACCGGCCACCGCCAGCGCCACACCGAGCGTCATGGCGCGGCGCTGCTGCGCCGTCGCCGACCGCGCTCCCCCCCGCCGACCCCGACCCGACCCACCAACACCGCGGTCCACCGCGACACGATCGAACTGCGCCCCCGGTCGAGCCGGCGTCGCCGGGCGCACGAGATGCCCGGAGAACCACTCCACGTCAGCCGGCAGAGCTGGAGGCGGTCCTGCCTCACCCCGGCGAGGCTCCACCCACCAGGTCTCAGGCCGTATCGAACAGGTGTTCGCCATGAGCCCATGGTTGCACGAACATCTGTTCGTGTCAAGGGGTCAAGGGAACGAGCACGGCACCCGGAGTCGATCCGGGCTCACCGGCCTTCCCTCGATCCGAGCTCACCGACCTTCGTCCGGACGCCGCTGCAGCCCTTGCGCCGCGACCACGTCACGCCTATGCTACGAACACCCGTTCGACAGGGCGGCGTGCTGCCGGCCGAGGGCGCGCCTCGGGACGCGAGCCCCGAGGCGCGCTCGGTCTGACGGTGTATCGGCGCCCGATCCGAGCGTCAGGTCCACAAGGAGGCGAGAATGGCTCGGCACGGGGCGGCAGGGAGCAGCGGGGCAGGGAGTCCGAACGAGGCACGGCTGACGGCGAAGCGTCGAGCCATCCTCGAGTTCATCGAGTCCGAGCTCCGGCGGCGCGGCTATCCACCCTCCGTACGAGAGATCGCGGATGCGGTCGGCCTCGCGTCACCGTCCACCGTCCACGCCCACCTGGCCACGCTCCAGCGGCAAGGGTACCTCCGACGAGACCCCGCCAAGCCCCGGGCGATCGAGGTTCGTCTCCCGAGCCACCAGGACGGCCCCGCCCCGGTCCGTCCGGTTGTGCAGGTACCGGTTGTCGGGCAGGTCGCGGCAGGCACTGACGTGCTGGCAGAGGAACTGGTCGAGGAGGTGCTCCCCCTCCCCGCAGACCTGACGGGTGGCGGACGGCTGTTCGCCCTTCGCGTCCGCGGCGACTCGATGCGCGATGCCGGCATCCTCGACGGTGACCTGCTCGTGGTGCGGTCCCAGGTCGAGGCGCCCCCAGGCTCGATCGTGGTCGCCGGCATCCCCGGCGAGGAGGCGACGGTGAAGCGCTACGAGCCCAAGGGCGCGACCATCGTCTTGCGCCCCGAGAACCCGGCGTACGAGCCCATCGTGCTCCCGGCGGACGAGGTTCGCCTCTACGGGCGTGTGGTGAGTGTGTTGCGCCGCCTCTGAGCCCGCCGAGCTCCGGAGCCCGTGGGTGCACGGGTCTTCGAGACACCGCGCGTGGCCCGGATCCCCTGCGTCGCGGGCCGAGCCGCGGATCGTTGCTCGACGTCGCGCTGCCGGGGCCATCCGGCCCCGGGCGAAGGCGCTCAGCGGCGAGAACCGCCTGGCGGATCCGTCCGCCCCTCCGCGACCTCCAGCGTTGCGAGCGCCTCCTCGAGCTGCGCCATCGCGCGCGGCGTTCCGAGATCCGGCGCCGCGAGGTACGCGGCGATCACCCCTCGTGTGTCCACGACGAAGGTGGCACGGTTGGCGCAGCCGAGCACCTCGTTGAACACCCCGAATGCACGCGCGATCGCGCCATGGGGCCAGAAGTCGGAGAGCAGGGGGAAGGGGAGGCCACGCTCCTCGGCCCAGCGAGCCTGCGTGAACGGGCTGTCGCACGACACACCGACGACCGACGCGCCGAGCGCATCCAATGACGGCCAGAGCGCCTCGAGGGCCTCGAGCTCGTTGGCGCAGAGTCCGGCGAACGCGAACGGGAAGAAGACGACGGCGACGTGCCGCCGGCCCCGGAAGTCCGCCAGGCGGACCTGGTGACCGCGGGCGTCCGTCCCGGACAGGTCGGGCGCCAGCGTCCCGATGCTCAGCGGCACAGGCCCTCCTCGCCGCTGCCCCGCTCTTGCGACGCGGCCAGAGGCGATGCGGTCGGCGCGGGGACCTCGGACCAGCCACGTTCGAGCAGCGCCCGGAGGGTCGTCGCCGTCGAGACCAAGTCGTCCCGGCTGACCCACTCCCCCGCCGTGTGCGCGAGCGTCGGCTCACCCGGACCGAAGTTGGCCGCAGGGGTGCCCCACCCGGCAAAGCGGGCGACATCCGTCCAGCCGAGCTTCGCGCGTGCCGGGCTCCCCGAGGCCCGGACCAGCGCCGCAAGGGCGGGGTGTGACAGCTCAGGCCGTGCCGCCGGTGCGGTGGACCGCACGACGAGCTGGTCCTCGGGGCCGATGAGCTCGCCCAGCTCCCGCGCGAGGGCCTCGCTCGCTCCCTCCGCGTTGCGATCGGGAGCGAAGCGATGGTTGAGAGAGAGGCGCACCCGATCGGGGACGACGTTGCCGGCGATCCCACCCGAGACGTCGACGGCCTCGAGGGCTTCGCGATAGGTGCAGCCGTCGAGTGGCACCTCTCGCGTCGGCCGGTTCGAGATCGCGGCCAGTAGGGGCGCAAGCCGGTGAATGGCGTTCACCCCGGTCCAGGGGCGGGCCGTGTGCGCGCGCCTGCCCGCGAGCACGACCTCGAGGTGGAGCACCCCCTGGCAGCCGGCCTCGACGATCGCTGCCGTCGGCTCGAGCAGGAGCGCGACGTCCCCGGCGAGCAGCTCGGGGCGCGTGCGGTACACCTCCTCCAGGCCGCTTCGCTCGTGGGACACCTCCTCGCAGGTGTAGAAGACGAACGTGGCGTCCACCGACGGGGCCGTCGACACCGCGGCGAGCCACCACAGCACGGCAAGGCCACCCTTCATGTCCGCAGCTCCCAGCCCAACGACCCGGTCCGGCTCACGACGGACGCCCTGTGCCCCAGGGACCGTATCGAGGTGACCGGCGAGGACGACTCGCTCGGGCCGGCCGAGCTCGGTCCGGGCTACGAGGTTGTCGCCGATGCGAAAGACGCGAAGGTGGCTCGCGGCCCGGAGCTCCCCCTCGAGCAGGTCTGCGAGCGTGGCCTCCTCCCCGCTCAGCGACGGCACCCCGACGAGGCGCTCCGTTCGGTCGAGCAGGTCCGAACCCAACCCTGCGTCAGCAGTCCGCTCCCGCACTGCGTGCTGCTCGGACGCGACTCGAACGCGAGCGCCATCCGGCAACTCGGGGTGTCCGGCGGGGCTCGCACCGAACACACCGCCCGTCGCCCTCGTCACATCGCCACCCCGTGCAGCCGGAGGACCTCTGCGAGGGTGGTCTTGTCGTGGCGCTCGCCAGCGGGGAGTCGCCGGACGACGAGCGCACAGGGGAGGTAGAAGTCGCCGCCGGGGTAGGACCTGCGACGACTGGCGGGCACGGCGACGCACCAGCCCGGCACGACGCCGCGGGAGAGCTCTTCTCCTGACTCCGCGTCCACCACCGGGATCGAGGGGTTGAGGACCAACCCGGCACCGATCACGGCGCCCGATCCGACCCGCGCCCCCTCGGTGATCATGGCTCTGCTGCCGACGAACGCGTCGTCACCGATCACGACCGGCGCGGCCTGCGGCGGTTCGAGGACACCTCCGATCCCGACTCCACCCGACAGGTGGACCCGCTCGCCGATCTGGGCGCCCGAGCCCACCGTCGCCCAGGTGTCCACCATCGTGCCCGCGCCGACGTAGGCTCCGACGTTGACGTAGCTGGGCATGAGCACGACACCCCGTCCGAGGAAGGCGCCGAAGCGTGCCGACGCGCCGGGCACCACGCGTACCCCGGCCGCCATGAAGTCTCGCTTGAGCGGTAGGCGGTCGGCATAGACGAACGGCCCTGACTCCGACTCCTCCAGCCGGAACAACCGGAACGCGAGCAGGATCGCCTTCTGCAGCCATCCGTGCACGATGGGCGGATCCTCCCCCCTCGGCTCCGCCACGCGAACCTCCCCGGCGTCGAGGGCACCGAGCGCGGCCCGCACCGTGGTGACCGCCTCTTCACTGGCTCCCTCCAGCGAGTCTCGCGCCGCCCAGAGCTCGTCGACCCGGGCCTCGAGGCGCATCAGCTCGTCGTCAGTCATCGACCGTCGCCCAGCTTCTCGGCCCGCCTGGCACCAAGCCACCCGTGGCTGCGTCGCCAGAGGGGCCACGACCTCCGGAGTCGACGCCCTCTGGGCCCTCGCCCACGAGGCCGTGCGCGAGGAGCCCGGAGAGGAACTCGGAGACCTCCTCCGGCGCTGCGGTTCCTGCGAGCAGATGCGGCCGCAGCGCGCCGAGCAGGCTCACCACGGTGTCGACGGCCAGCGGGCTGCTCGCGAGTGGGCCGAAGCACCCTGCACGACGACCGTCCTCGAGCGCGTCTGCGACGAGCCCCCGCAGGCCCGAGAGGTGACGCCCGACCTCCTCGCGCACCTTGGGCGAGAGGGCGTCACTCTGGAGCAGGTCCGCTCCGAACCGGTGCTCGGCACCGGAGAAGGCGGTCACGTGGGCGTCGATGATCCGTCGGAGCCGCGCGACCGGGTCGTCGAGGCCCGAGAGCTCGAGGGCGAGCTCGGCGACGAACGCGTCGACCTCCTCGCCGACCCACGCAAGGAGCACCTGCTCGAGGTCGGGGAAGTAGTGGTAGAGCGTGGCTCGCGAGATCCCGGCCCGCTGAGCGAGCGCGGACATCGAGACACCCGCGAGGCCTCGCTCCGACACGAGCTCGAGCGCGACCGTCATGATCTGGCGCCGCTGCCGAGCGCGATGCTCGTCCAGGACTTCTGCCCACTGCTCGGCCACGCACCTACCCTAGCCCTGCCGCCAGACCCGGCCGGGCGTGGACCCGACGATGTGCATTCACACTAGACGTTGTGTCAGGAATCCTGACGGTCCCGCTACCCTAGGCCCATGCCTGCAACACCGGCCCAGCAGGGGGACGCGCTCCCCGGCGCCGAGCCTCCCGGAGGCGCCCAGTCGCCCCGATCCTCGCCGGCGGGCAACACCCCGGGCGCTGGCGCTCGTGGCGCACACCCGGTTGCGCGGGCACTCGTCGGGAGGGCCGGTGCCTGGTCGCTCCTCGTCCTCTGGGTGATCCTCGCCGGCGTCGGCGGGATGCTCGCCGGAAAGCTGACCGGTGCCGAACGCAACAACCAGGCGAGCTTCCTCCCGAAGAGCGCGCCCTCGACCCGGGCGGCAGTTCTCGACGCGCGCTTCCCTGGTGCCGAGGTCATCCCGGCGGTCGTGGTCTACGCGGCGCCCGGGTCGGCTGGGCCGGCAGACCGGGCACTGGTCGAGCACGCTCGCGGCGAGGTGGTCGCCCTGCCGCTCGCCGCGAGCGGGCACCCGAGCCCGGTTGTCGTGAGCCCGAACGGTCGGGTCCTCACGTTCTCCGTCCCGATCTCGGCGACCGCAAGTTTCTCCACCATCAGCTCGGATGTCGGGGCGATCCGCGGGGTCGTCGGGAGTGGGTCAGGGGGGCTGACCGCGGCGGTCACTGGACCGGCAGCATCCGACACGGACCTGGTCAACGTGTTCGCGAACATCGATACGAAGCTGTTGCTCGCGACGGTGCTCCTCGTCGCGGTCCTGCTCGTCCTCATCTACCGGAGCCCCTTCCTCTGGCTGGTCCCCCTGGCCGTCGTCGGCATCGCGGCCGCGGTCTCCCAGGCAGCGGTCTACGCCCTCGCCCGTGCCGGGTTCACGGTCAACGGGGAGACCGTCGGCATCCTCACGGTCCTCGTGTTCGGTGCCGGGACGGACTACGCGCTCCTGCTGATCGCGCGCTACCGCGAGGAGCTGTCTCGCCACGCCGATCACCGCGACGCGCTTGCGTTCGCCCTGAGCAGAGCGGAGCCCTCGATCCTCACCTCGGCGGGTACGGTCATCGTGGCCCTGCTCTGCCTCAGCCTCGCAGAGCGTTCGGACGTTGCGGCGCTCGGGCCCGTCTCGGCTGCGGGCATCGCGTGTGCCCTCCTCGCGATGGTGAGTCTTCTTCCCGCCCTCCTGGCGGTCCTCGGGCGTCGGGTCTTCTGGCCGTTCGTCCCGGCACCCGACCGCCCCGCCCGAGAGCGCGAGAGCCCCTGGGCCCGCCTCGCCGGTTGGCTTCCGTCGCGGCGCCGTCTCGTCTGGGTGGCCGGCGTCGTCGTCCTCGCCGGCCTGGCCGTTGGTACCGTCGATCTCCGGCCGGGCCAGGTCGCACACGGTGGACTGCTCGGCAACCCCGGCTCCGTCCAGGGCCAGACCCTGCTCGCCCTGGGGTTCCCGCCCGGGGCGACGGCACCCGCCTCCGTCGTGGGTCCCGCGTCCGAGGCCCGGGCGGCGCGGCTCGCGACCATCGGGCTCCCGGGCGTCGCCGCAGTGGGACCGGCCGAGCAGGCTGGCGACCTCGCTCGCTTCTCCGTGACCCTGGACGCCAGCCCGGCCTCCGGCCCGGCCCAGTCGACGGTCGTCGCGCTCCGGGACCGGCTCGCGCGCGCCGCACCGGCGATGCTCGTCGGCGGGGAGACCGCGACGAAGGTCGACCTCCGGGCGGCGTCGGATCATGATCTCCGACTGCTGGTGCCGCTGATCCTGGTCGTCGTCCTCGTCGGGCTCGGGCTCCTGCTCCGCGCCGTCGTGGCCCCGCTGGTACTCACGGCGAGCGTCGTGCTGTCGTTCCTGGCGGCCCTCGGCGTCTCCTCGCTCGTGTTCGTGCACCTGCTCGGCTTCGGGGGGAGCAACTCCTCCCTCCCGATCCTCGGGTTCTTGTTCCTCGTCGCGCTCGGGGTCGACTACACGGTGTTCCTGATGGCGCGCGTGCGCGAGGAGGCCGCTCGGGGGACCACGGCGCAGGCGGTCCAGGTCGGCCTCGCGGCCACCGGCGCAGTGATCACCTCTGCCGGGGTCGTGCTCGCCGGGACCTTCGCCGTGCTCGGGATCCTGCCGCTCGTGGAGCTCGCGGAGCTGGGCTTCCTCGTCGCCTTCGGGGTCCTGCTCGACACCTTCGTGGTGCGCTCGCTCGTCGTGCCTGCGCTCGCGATGGACCTCGGTGACCGCCTCTGGTGGCCCAACCACCCCCGGTCGGACGGTGCACGCCGGGGCGCGAACCGAGCGCCAACCGCCCACGGGCGGGGGTGAGCCTGGCCGCGCGGCCCCGCCTCGGGCTCAGACCACGGGAGGAACGCGAGCCGGGCGCTCGCCATCCATGCGCTCGCCCGCCAGGCGGAGGCGATCCATGGGCTGCACCGCGGCGAGCCTGACCCAGCCCGGTGCCGCCTCGTAGAGCTCACCCGGGCTCGCGAGGATCCCCGCCGAGCGCGCCAGCTCCTCGGCGAGGTCCCACCCCGTGACGCGAGCCGCTCGTTCGCCGTCCTTCGTCGCCCAGACGTAGAAAGCGCCGTCCGGGAGCGAGCAGCGGTAGCCGTGGGAAGCCAGGAGGGAGACGAGGAACTCGAGCCGCTCCAGATAGCGCGCACGCTGGAGCTCGACGTGCGCGTCGTCCTCGAGTGCAGCCACCATCGCCGCCTGTACCGGACCGGGAACCATGAAGCCCGCGTGCTTGCGGAGCTCGGAGAGGTAGGCGACCAGGTCTTCGTCCCCGGCATAGAACCCGGCCCGCAGCCCCGCCATGTTCGAGCGCTTCGAGAGCGAGTGGACCGCGAGCACGCCCCTCGTGCCGTCCCGGAGCGCCGTCGCCGGCTCGCCGGTCCAGACGAACTCGGCGTAGCACTCGTCGCTCGCCACGAGCACCCCCCGCGCCCGTGCCTCGGCGACCACCCGGTCGAGGTCGTCGAGCCTGCCGGTCGGGTTCGCCGGGCTGTTGACCCAGAGCACCAGCGCACGCGCCCAGAGCTCCTCCGGGAGAGCCGCCAGGTCCGACGTACCGTCGCTGCGGGCAGGAACCGGCACCGCCTGCGCGCCGGCGAGCGTCGCACCCATCGCATAGCTCGGGTAGGCGACCGCCGGGTGGAGCACGACGTCTCGCTGGGGCCAGCGCAGTCGCAGCCAGGTCGGCAGCCCCGCGACCAGCTCTTTGGTCCCGACGCAGGTGGCGACCGCACGCTCGTCGACCTCGACGCCGAACCGGCGCGCCATCCAGCCCGCCGCAGCCCGGCGCAGCGCGGGCGTGCCGACCGAAGGCGGGTACCCCCGCGCCGCTACGGGGTCCGCGAGCGCGGCCATCACCGCCTCGGGGGGGGAGTCACAGGGCGTTCCGACGGAGAGGTCCACGACGCCGCCGTCGTGGGCTGTTGCGAGTGCCCGCAGGCCATCCAGCCGGTCGAAGGGGTACGGGGGCGGAACGAACCCACCCGGAGCGGGCGCGCTCACGCCTCCACCACCCATGGACCGAAGCGGGCGGCCGACGGGCCGTCGAGACGGGCCCGGACCCGGACGAGCTCCTCCTCGTAGGCCTCGGAGAGCACCTCGCCCTCTCGATGGAGCGCAGCGAGGACGTCACCCCGGTCGTAGGGGACACCGAGCTCGATCACCGCTGCGCGCGCCCTGAGCATGTCCGCCATCGCGACGAGCAGGCTGTCGACCCCCGCGCCCGTAGCGGCCGAGATCGCGACGGCGCCGGGGTGGACAGCGAGGAGCGCTGGCAGCGCGCCCGGTGCCCGGTCCACCTTGTTCAGGGCGATCAGCTCCGGAACCCGCTCCGCGCCGATCTCGGCAAGGACGTCACGCACGGCCCGCACCTGCCCCTCCGGGTCGGCTGCCGACGCATCGACGACGTGGACCAACAGGTCGGACTCCGCGACGACCTCGAGCGTCGAGGAGAAGGCCTCGACGAGCTGGTGGGGCAGCTTGCGGACGAAACCGACCGTGTCGGAGCAGAGGACCACCTCGCCACCCGGCAGGGCGAGGCGGCGGGTGCGGGGGTCCAGCGTGGCGAAGAGCCGGTTCTCGACGCCGACGCCGGCATCCGTGAGCCGGTTGAGCAGCGTCGACTTGCCGGCATTGGTGTAGCCGACCAGGGAGACCGTTGCCTGCCGGCTGCGCTGGCGGGCCCGTCGCTGCACGTGGCGTCGCTGGCGGAGCTGGCGGAGGTCGGCTTGGAGGCGCGTGATCCTGGCCTGGATCCGGCGGCGGTCCACTTCGAGCTGGGTCTCACCGGGACCTCGCGTGCCGATCTGGCCGGCTTGCTGGGAGAGCGAGCGGCCCCGACCACGAAGTCGCGGCAACCGGTACTGGAGGAGCGCGAGCTCGACCTGGGCACGGCCCTCCGGCGTCCGGGCGTTCTGGGCGAAGATGTCGAGGATCACCGCGGTGCGGTCGATCGCCGTGCGCCCGAGCAGCTTCTCGAGGTTGCGCTGCTGGGCGGGACTGAGCTCGTCGTCGAAGACCACGGTGTCGGCGTCCACGGACTCCGAGAGCTCGTGCAGCTCGGCCGCCTTGCCACGCCCGATGAAGGTGGCGGGGTCGGGGCGCTCGCGACGCTGGAGGACCCGAGCGGCCTCGTCGGCGCCGGCGGTGTCCACGAGCTGGCTGAGCTCGTCGAGCCCGGCCTCCGCCTCGTCCAGGCTCACCGGGGGGATCGCCACCCCGACGAGCACCAGACGCTCTCGGACCTGACGGTCGATCAGGCTCACGCGCACCCCCCGACTCGGGCCGTCTCGGCGTCCCCGAGGAGGGACCGGAGATCGTGCCCGGGCTCGAGGCGCCCGACGTAGTGGGCGTCGCCGACCAGGCGCGCCCCGGCCGGCGCGAGCGCAACCTCGAGCGGCCCGCCCGGGTTCCAGACGGTGAGCCGCTCGCCGACGACGCCCCAGGCGCGTGCCACGGCGGCGGCGGCGACCGAGCCAGTGCCACAGGCCGCCGTCTCACCCACCCCACGCTCCCACACGCGCAGCTGCAGCCCCCCGTCGGGGCGAGGGGCGATCCACTCGATGTTCTGCCCCCCCGGGCGCGCCGCCTCGAGTGGCGGGCCGAGCCGGGCAAGGTCGAGCGCTTCGAGCTCGCCAGCGTCCGGGACGAGCACGACGAGGTGCGGGTTCCCGACGAGCGCAGGCCGAGCTGGCCAGGCCCCGCCAAGGGCCGGCCCACCGGCACACTCGCCGAGCGGGAGTTCCAGCGTGACCGCCCCCATCTCCACCTCGACCCAGTCGACGTCGACGCCATCGGGCCGGCCGGCCTCGGCCGACCGGTTCTCGGTGGCCGGGAGGAGCCGGAGCGTGCGTGGCCCGGCCCCGGTCTCGACCACGAGAGCCCCGGGCTCGGCCCAGCCGGCACGCACCAGGGCTTGGGCGAAGCAGCGGATCCCGTTCCCGCTCATCTCGGCCCGCGACCCGTCGGCGTTCCAGAGCTCCATGCGCGCCACGAGGCCGGGACGCGGGCTCGGCGTCGCGCGGAGCAACCCGTCCGCCCCGAAGCCGCGGCGCCGGTCGCAGAGCAGGCGCGCGACGCGGGCGTCGAAGCTCCCGGCCGGCGAGTCATCACAGACGACCAGGAAGTCGTTGCCGGCACCGTGGTGCTTGGTGAGAAGCGGGGCGGAGCTCACGTCGGGGAGTCTTCCAGGAACGCGAGCACCTCGGGTAGTGGATTTTCGGCTGCCACCCACCGGATCCGGGGATCTCGGCGAAACCAGCGGCGCTGGCGGCGAGCGAGTGCGAGCGTCCGCCGGACGATCTCGGCTCGTGCCTCCTCGAGCGAGCACGCACCCCGCAGGTGGGCGGCGAGCTCGGCGTAGCCGAGTGCCTGGCCGGCAGTCTGCGACAGGCCCGCCGGCCGGGCGAGCAGACGCGCCACCTCGTCGAGCCACCCCGCGTCGAGCTGCGCGGCGAGGCGGCTACGCACGCGCCGTTCGAGCAGTTCGCCCGGGAGGTCCACGCCGACCAGGACCGTGGGCACCTCGGGGTAGGTCCCGAGCCCCGGTCCGTAGCTCGAGAACGGCCGCCCGCTCCCGATCGTCACCTCGAGCGCCCGGACGAGACGGCGGCGGTTGCCCGGCAGCATCCGCCCGGCGCTCACCGGGTCGAGCGCCAGGAGGCGCTCGTAGAGCGAGGCGAGCCCACCAGCGGCGTCCGCTTCCGCCTCGAGCGCCGCCGCGACCGCAGGGAAGCGCCCCGGGAGCGTCAGCCCATCCACCGCAGCGCGCACGTAGAGGCCGGTGCCTCCGACCACCACCGCGGCATGACCGGCTGCAGCGATCTCGTTGCGCGCGCGAACCACTCGGTGCTGGTAGTCCGCGACGGAGAAGGCCACGTCTGGCTCGACGATGTCCAGGAGGTGGTAGGGCAGGACTGCCCGCTCCGTTGCGGTCGGCTTGGCCGTGCCGATGTCGAGACCGCGGTAGACGGCCATCGCGTCCGCCGAGATCGCCTCGAGCCCACCGAAGCGGGCTGGCCAGGCACTCGACGCGAGCTCGAGCACGAGCGCGGACTTCCCGACACCCGTCGGTCCGACGACCGCGAGCACCGGGGGTGGCGGCGCGCCCTGCGGTGACCAGGCCCGCAGGGCGACCAGTTCGCCGCTCCGTCCCGGGTCGCCGCTCCCTCCGCGAGGGCGCAACCCGACGGGGCCGGCCTCCCCCGCACGGCGTCCCGGAGCGTGGGGCGGCGCCCTCACCGCCCGGCCATGACGGTCGGCGCTCGCGCAGCCACGAGCTCCCCCGCGAGGTGGTGCGCACCGGCCGCAGTGATCTCGGCCTCGACGAAGTCCCCGGCGCGAAGTGCGCCGGCGGGGAGCTGGACGAGCTTGCCCTGGCGGGTGCGCGCCGCGACCAGGCCCGGGTCCCGCGGGTGGGGACCCTCGACCAGCACCTCTTCTCGTCGCCCGACCCGCTCCCTGTGCCGGGCGAGCGCCGCCCGCTCGACGACCACCAGGAGCCGCTCGAAACGCTCCTGGATCACCTCACGAGGGACGAAGTCGGAGACGGCCGAGGCCGCCCGCGTGCCGGGACGAGGTGAGAACTGGAAGGTGTACGCGCTGTCGTAACCAACCTCCGCCACGACCGCGAGCGTCGCCTCGAAGTCGTCCTCGGTCTCCCCCGGGAAACCCACGATGATGTCGGTCGTGACCGCGAGGTCGGGGATCGCTCGCCGTGCCGCACCCAGTCGCTCGAGGTAGCGGTCGGCGGAGTAGCCGCGGCGCATCGCCGAGAGGATCCGGTCACTGCCCGACTGCAACGGCAGGTGGAGCTGCTCACAGACGGCGCTCGTCTCCGCCATCGCCTCGATCACGTCACCGCGGAGGTCCTTCGGATGCGGGCTCGTGAAGCGAACCCGCCGGATGCCCTCGACGGCGCCGACCTCGCGGAGCAGGTCCCCGAAGAGCGGCCGAGCGCGACGCCTCGGCGCGGCCGCCCAGCGGGCGCCGGTGACCGCGACGTCGTCCGCTGCCACCCCGGCGCGGCGTGCGACGGTGAGGTCCCGCCCGTAGGAGTTCACGTTCTGTCCGAGGAGCGTCACCTCGACCACGCCGTTCGCTGCGAGCGCCCGGACCTCGCTCAGAATCTCTCCGAGCGGGCGGCTCACCTCGGGCCCCCGCACTGCGGGGACGATGCAGAACGCGCAGGCGTTGTCGCAGCCGATCTGGATCGTGACGAAGGCGCTGTGGGCGGGCCGGCGGCCCGGGACACGACCGAGGACCACGCCGACTCCCTCGCCACTCCGGACACCGTGTGCCCCATCCGGGGTGGCGGCCAGCGTCCGGCCCGCCGGCTCGTCGTCGCCGGGCCTGCCCACCGCGACGAGGGGACCCTCGCGGCGAGCTCGGTCGAGCAGCTCGGCGATCCGAGCGACGTTGAACGTCCCGGCGACGAGATCCACGTGCGGCGCTCGCTGGCGCAGGGCCTCACCGTCCTTCTGGGCGAGGCAGCCCGTGACGGCAATCTGGACGTCCGGGCGGCGCTGGCGGAGCCGACGGAGGTGTCCGAGCTGGCCGTAGAGCTTGTTGTCCGCGTTCTCACGAATGCAACAGCCGTTCAGCACGACCACGTCTGCATCCTCGAGCTGCACTGCGGGCACCATCCCGGCTGCGAGCAGCTCCGCCGTCATCTGCTCCGAGTCGTGCTCGTTCATCTGGCAGCCATAGGTGCGGACGAAGAACGACCTGCTCACCTGCGTCAGTCTAGGGAGCTCGCTCGCGAGCCCCGGGCTCGACGGCGCTCAGCCATTCGTCGGGAAGGCCAGGGAGCCTCCCCCTACCGACGCACCGGTCCAACGCGCGGTCACGGCCTTCGCCCGGGTCGCGAAGTGCACGCCCTCCATGCCATGGACGTGGGTGTCCCCGAAGAGCGACTGCTTCCAGCCGCCGAAGGAGTAGTACGCCATCGGCACCGGGATCGGGACGTTGATCCCGATCATCCCGACCTGGACCTCGTGCTGGAAGCGTCGCGCCGCGGCACCCGAGGAGGTGAAGATCGCGGTCCCGTTCCCGTAGGGGTTGGCGTTCACGAGCGCGATCGCCTCGTCGAGGTCCGCGGTACGCACGACGGAGAGCACCGGGCCGAAGATCTCCTCGTCGTAGACCGACATCCCGGGACGGACACGGTCGAGGAGGCTGGGCCGGAGCCAGAAGCCCCCGCCGGCCGGGAGATCCCGGCGACCGTCCACGACCACCGAAGCGCCCTCGGCCGAGGCGGCGTCGAGGAACCCGGCCACACGGTCCCGATGCGCCCCGGTCACGAGCGGACCCATCTCGGACGCCGGGTCCTCCCCGGGGCCGACACGGAGCGCTCGGGCCCTGTCCGCAACCTCGTCGACCAGCGCGTCGCCGACGCCTCCCACCGCGACCACGGCCGAGATCGCCATGCAGCGCTCTCCGGCAGAGCCGTACCCGGCGTTCACGGCCGCGGCGGCCGCTGCATCCGGGTCGGCGTCGGGCAGCACGACCATGTGGTTCTTCGCGCCACCGAGCGCCTGGGTCCGCTTGCCCGCCGACGTCGCGCGGGCGTAGACCGCCCGGGCCACCGGGGTCGAACCCACGAAGCTCACGGCGGCGACGTCGGGGTGGACCAGGAGGGCCTCCACTGCGACCCGGCTCCCGTGCAGGACGTTGAAGACCCCGGCAGGGAGGCCCGCTTCCTCCCAGAGCGACGCGAGCAGCATCGAGGCAGACGGATCCTTCTCCGACGGCTTGAGGACGAAGGTGTTGCCGCAGGCGATCGCGATCGGGAACATCCAGCAGGGCACCATCGCAGGGAAGTTGAACGGTGTGATCCCGACCATGACCCCGAGCGGCTGGCGAAGGGAGTAGGCGTCCACCCCGGTCGACACGTCCTCGGAGAACGAGCCCTTCAGCAGGTGCGGGATGCCGCACGCGAACTCGACCACCTCGAGCCCGCGCTCGACCTCGCCGAGCGCATCGGCGAGCACCTTGCCGTGCTCTGCCGTGATCAGCCGGGCCAGCTCGAGCTTGCGCCGGGACAACAGCTCTCGGAAGGCGAACAGGATCCCGGTGCGCCGGGTGAGGGAGGTGCCCGCCCAACCCGGAAAGGCGCCAACCGCTGCGGCCACCGCCGCCTCCACCTCTGCGGCGCCACCGAGCGGGACCTCGCGACGCTGCTCCCCGGTCGCCGGATCGAAGACCGGACCGACGCCTTCCGACGCGCCGTCGACCGCCTTGCCGTCGATCCAATGGGACAGACGCTCCATCAGTTCTCCTTCCCGCCGCAGCGCCGTAGCGCGGCGATCAACGCGTCCGCCCCCTCGTCTGCCTCGGCACCCGTGAGCGAGAGGGGTGGCGCGATCCGGAGCACGTTCCCGTACAGGCCCCCCTTGCCGATCAACAGCCCGTTGCGCCGGGCGGCCTCGAGCGCGGCGCCGGCGAGCACCGGGGAGGGTCGACCAGTCGCCGGGTCCACGAGCTCGACGGCGATCATGAGCCCTCGCCCCCGCACCTCGGCGACGATGTCGAGCTCGGCCTCGAGCGGGCGCAGCCGGGCCAGGAGCCGAGCCCCGACCGTCTCGGCGTTTGCCTGGAGGTGGTGGTCGAGCAGGTAGTTGAGCGTGGCGAGCGCCCCCGCCGTCGACAGCGGGTTGCCGCCGAAGGTCGAGATCGAGTTCACGCTGACGGCGTCCATCAGCTCGGCCCGCCCCGCGACCCCGCCAATGGCCAGGCCGTTGCCGAGCCCCTTGGCGAAGGTCATGAGGTCCGGGACCACCCCGTCGGCCTGCCAGCCCCAGAAGTGCGACCCCGTCCTTCCCCAGCCGGTCTGCACCTCGTCGCTGATGAAGGGAATCCCGTGTGCGCGGACGGCCCCGACGACCGTCGAGAGGAAGCCGGCCGGCGGGATCACGAAGCCCCCCACCCCCTGGATCGGCTCGGCGATGAGGCAGGCCACCTCCCCTGCCGTCGTCGTCGCAAGGACCTCTTCGACGTCGGCGGCGCAGGCCGCGAGGAAGGCCGAGTCGTCCATCCCGGCGAGCGCCCCGTGGCGTCGGTCCCCGTTGTGGAGGTAGCTCACCGAGAGCGGCGAGAACCCGGACGCCGACCACGAGCGGTTCCCGGTCACCGCTGTCGCGGCAAAGGAGCGGCCGTGGTAGCTGTTGCGGAGCGCGAGCACCTGGTTCGAACGCCGCGCCACCGCCGTCAGCAGGAGGGCTGCCTCGTTCGCCTCCGTGCCCGACGAGACGAAGAAGACCTTCGCCCCCTCGATCCCCGACAGCGCTGCGATGCGCTCGGCGAGCTCGATCATCGGCCGAATGAGGTACAGCGTCGAGGAGTGCAGGATCCGCCCGGCCTGCTCCTGCACCGCCGCGACTACTTCGGGGACGGCGTGACCGACCATCGTGGTGAGGATCCCGCCGAAGAAGTCGAGGTACTCCCGACCCTCGCCGTCAACGACCCGCCGCCCTGATCCCTGCACCAGCTCGATCGGTTCGTCGTAGTAGAGCGAGAGCCAGCTCGGCAGCACCGCGCGGTGGCGCTCGACCAGCGCAGCATGCACGCCCCGCGCGGTGGCTCCGCGCGCCTCGGTCACGGCCATGTCCTCTCCTTCCCGGCGCGGCCCCTCACCCCGGCGCCACGCAGATCACCTCGGCCCAGTGTCGCCGGTGGCGTTCCGGGTGGCAACCGCCGGCCGTCCAGAAGGGTGGGTCGCCGGATGGGGCTCTCGGTCCTCGAGGGCGATGCGCTCAGTCTTCGAGCGTGATGGGCGCGCCCTCGTCCGTCGGTGCCACACCAGCCGTTACGACGGGCGCCACGACCTGACGCACGCGCTCGTAGAGCTCGACCATCAGCTCCGGGCTCTCGGAGAGGAACGACTTGGCGTTCTCCCGCCCCTGACCGAGCTGCTCTCCCTCGTAGGTGTACCAGGCTCCCGACTTCTTCACGATGCCCGCGTCCACAGCCACGTCGAGCAACGAGCCCTCGCGGGAGATTCCTCGCCCGTACATGATGTCGAACTCACAGGTGCGGAAGGGCGGGGAGACCTTGTTCTTCACCACCTTCACCCGGGTCCGGTTCCCGACGATCTCGGCCCCGTCCTTGATCGACTCGATGCGACGGATGTCGAGACGGACGGAGGAGTAGAACTTGAGCGCCCTTCCCCCCGGCGTCACCTCCGGCGAGCCGTACATGACGCCGATCTTCTCGCGGAGCTGGTTGATGAAGATGGCGATGGTCGAGGACTTCGACAACGTCGCGGTCAACTTCCGCAGCGCCTGGGACATCAGGCGAGCCTGGAGCCCGACGTGTGAGTCGCCCATCTCGCCCTCGATCTCGGCGCGAGGCGTCAACGCAGCCACGGAGTCGATCACGACGACGTCGAGCGCACCCGACCTGATCAGCATGTCTGCGATCTCGAGGGCCTGCTCTCCAGTATCGGGTTGGGAGATCAGCAGCTCGTCGATGTCCACGCCGATGGCCTTGGCGTAGACCGGGTCCATGGCGTGCTCGGCGTCGATGTACGCGGCGATCCCGCCGGTGCGCTGCGCCTCGGCGACGACGTGCATCGCGAGGGTCGACTTCCCGGATGACTCGGGCCCGTAGATCTCCACCACTCTTCCGCGGGGGAGCCCGCCGACCCCGAGCGCGACGTCCAGTGCCATCGCACCCGTCGAGATCGCCTCGATCACCATGTGGGTGTTCTCGCCCATCCGCATCACCGAGCCCTTGCCGAACTGCTTCTCGATCTGGCTGAGCGCCATCTCGAGCGCCTTGTCTCGCTCCACCGCACTCCCTTTCTGCTCGTCAGTCCTTCTGGCCATCGGTTCTTCCCACTCGTCGCCTTCTCGCCGAGCGCTGCCGCTACACGGCCACCTGCACCACGGCCTCCAGCTCCCACAGGACCCTACGAAAGGGGTACGACACACTCGCTCCAGGCACTGCCCCGGCGCGAGCAAGAGACGCGGGCCCCTTCGACTTCCACGAGTGTACTTCCGAACGTGCGTTCGGGTGGGGAGTGCAGCCGGCGCTCCCCACCTAGCGTGTTCTGCCTGTGGGAGCCCTGCCGTCTGCTCGCCCGCACCGCTCCCCACGCCGATGACCCATCCGGACCGTCTCAGTCCCCTGACGGGCACCCGCCAGGCCCGTGTCGCGCTCCGGCACACGCTCTGGCTCAACGCGTGCGCAGCCGTGGTGAAGCTCGGTGCCTTTGCCCTCACCGGCGCCCCCGTCCTCGCCGCTGAGGGGTTGCACTCCCTGGCCGACTGCGGCAACGAGCTCGTGCTGCTGCGCGGGATCGATGCGGCAGACACCGGGCCCTCTCCTCGCTACCCGCTCGGAAGGGAGCGGGTCCGCTTCGTCCGGGCCTTCGCCCTCGCCATCGTCGTGTTCGGGGCGGGAGCCGCAGGCACCTTTGCCGAAGCCACATACCGCATCCTCAACCCGAGCCACGTGCCGAACGTGACACTGACCCTCGTCGCGCTGGCGGTCACGCTCGGGCTGGAGGGCTACTCGCTCGCCCACGCCGCCCGCCTGGCTCGCCCCGCGAAGGGAGACCGGAGCTGGCGGAGCTACCTCCGGGTTGCCTCGGAGCTCGAACTGCCGGTCGTCCTCCTCGAGGATGGTGCCAACGTCGTCGGGCTCACCCTCGCGATCCTCGGGGTGGTCGCCGCCTCGGCGACCGGGAGCCTGTTCCCCGAGACGGTTGCGAGCTACCTGGTCGGTGGACTGATCGCCGGGAACGCGCTCTTCCTCGGCATCGAGGCCAGCTCTCTCCTGGTCGGTGAGTCGGCCGAGGAGCAGATCGTCCGAGCCGTCACCGAAGCGGTGCGCGAGGCGGACGACCCCGGCGTTCCCGCCGCGGTCTCGGTCGTGCACCTCAACCCCTCGGAGCTCCTCGTGCTCGTGGAGCTCGACCTTCCCCAAGCCGGTGGGACTCCCTCCGTCGGACGGTGGTTCGCCGAGGTGACCGCTCGGGTGCAGGACGCCACGCCGCTCCGCGCGCGCACCGTTCTCCAGTTCCACACCCCGCCGGTCGCCCCCCTACCGCCGGCCCCTCAGGCCCCCTCGCCCGACTGAGCCCCCGCCGCAGCGGGCTCGCGGGGCGAGGCCGTGGAGCCTGCGAGGCGCTCGAGGTGACGGCGGAGCCAGTCGAGAGCGGAGAGCGCGGCCAGCTGCCGGACGGTCTCCCGGTCGCCGGGGAGCCGGAGCGCCCGCGAGGCAGGACGGTCGAGCCCGGTGCCCGCCATGCCGAGGAAGACCGTGCCGACCGGCTGACCCTCCTCGGTCTTCGGACCTGCGACCCCCGTGAGGGCCAGGCCGAGGTCCGCGTGGAGCGCGCGGACGGCGCCGGCAGCCATGTGCGCTGCGGCGGACGCCGACACGACCGGCCCGGGCGGGACACCCAGCAGGTCCCGCTTGACCGCGGCATCGTAGGCCACGACCCCTCCTGCGAAGAACCTGCTCGCACCGGGTACGCCGACGAGGCGTGCGGCGACCAGGCCCCCGGTGAGCGACTCCGCCAGCGCGAGCCGGAGGGCGAGCTGCGAGAGCCGGCCCGCGACGACCGACTCGACCGTCTCGTCTCCCGAGCCGAAGACCGCGCGACCGAGCGCCGCGCGCACCGTCGCCTCGGCGGCATCGAGCTCCTCCGACACCGCTGCCGCCGTCACGCCCCGGGCACGGAGGCGGACCTGGACCCCTCGCTGCTCGCTCGCGAGGAAGCCGATCTCGACCCCGGGGCGGGCGGTCCCCTGGTCCGGGCGGTCCCCCAGGTGGCGCAGGACACGCTCGGCGACCTCGGCCTCCGAGATGCCCCAGGTCGACAGGGTACGCGTGCCAACTGCCGAGGGCCCGTCCAGCGAGCCGGACGTCGAGACCAGCTCGGGGAGGACCGCCCGGGTGAAGACCTCGCGGCACTCCCGGGGGACGCCCGGAACGGCGTAGACGACCCGCTCGCCCACCGGGCAGCGCAGGCCGGGTGCGGTGCCGAACGGGTTCTCGAGCGGGCGAGCACCCCCGGGAACCTCGGCCTGGCGGGCGTTGCTCGGGGGCATCGGCTGCCCTCGGCCGGCGAAGGCCGCCTCGAGGGCCGCCAGCAACGCCGGATCGCGCCGGAGCGCTGTCCCCATGACACCGGCGAGCGCCTCGCGGGTCACGTCGTCCGCCGTCGGCCCGAGGCCGCCGCACACGACGACGGCGTCGCTGCGCTCGAGCGCGACGCGCAACGCCGCCGCAATTCGGTGCGCGTCGTCGTCCACGTGGGCGTGGAAGCGGCACTCGATGCCCGCGGCCGCGAGCTGGCGCGAGAGCCAGGCGGAGTTGGTGTCGACGACGTCACCGAGCACGAGCTCGGAGCCGACCGCGACGACCTCGACCCGCATGGGCGTTCCTCAGGCAGCCGGGCGGAGCGCGTAACCCAGCCCGCTCGCCAGGGTGAGCGCCACGGCAGCCCAGACGAGCACGAGCACCACCCCGTGGTGGAAGGCGACCACACCAGGGATGAGCGCCACGGTCACGGTGACATCCTGCGCGAGCGTCTTCAGCTTCGCGAGCGGCCGAGCTGGCAGCGAGCGCCCGCGCCGCCCCGCGTAGGAGCGGTACACGCTCACCCCCACCTCGCGTGCCGCGATCAGCCCGACCGGGAGCCACGGCAGCACATGCCGGGCAGCAAGTGCCGCAAGCGCCCCGAGAACCAGCAGCTTGTCGGCAAGAGGGTCGAGAAAGGCTCCTGACCGGGTCGTACCCTGACGCCGGGCGATCCAGCCGTCCAGCCCGTCACTGCCCGCCAGGGCAACCCACGCCGCTGCGATCCCCCACCCGTCACCACGCGCGGCGATCCACACCATGAGCAGCGGCGCCAGGAGCAGCCGGAGGAGGGTGAGGGCGTTCGCCGGGGTCGCGAGTGCGCTCGGCCCGAACGTGCGGGTCTCCGCCACTACCCGACGGCCCCGACCGGGACGGCCTCGAGATCCGGGCCGGCGCTCCCCACCACCCGCACGTGGTGTCGCGTCCCGACGGCCAGGTGGGCCGGGACCTCGACCACGCCATCGATCTCGGGTGCCTCGCGAAACGATCGCGCGATGCCAGGCTCGTCCACGAGGACCTCGATCGTGGAGCCGACCAGGGCGCGACGTCGGTCCTCCGTCACCGACTCCTGCAGCGCGGCACACTCGGCGAGCCGCTCTGCCACGAGCTCTGGCGGCGGTGCGCCGGGGAGCCCGGCCGCATGGGTCCCCGGTTCTCGCGACCACGCGAAGAACCCCGCCCAGTCCAGCTCGGCAGCCTGCAGGAACTCGAGCAGGCCGTCGTGGTCCGCTTCCGTCTCACCTGGGTAGCCGACGATGAAGGACGAGCGCAGCGCCGCACCCGGTGCCCGCTCCCGTATGGCGGCGATCCGCTCCAGGAACTTCTCGGCGTCGCCGAACCTGCGCATCGCCCGCAGGAGCGGTCGCGACGCGTGCTGGAGCGAGAGGTCGAAGTACGGGATCGGGCTCGCCGCGACCGCGTCGAGCAGCCGGTCCGTGAGGGCCGAGGGGTAGAGGTAGAGCAGCCGGACCCAGGGAACCCGTTCGGAGACGGCTTCGTAGAGCGCGACGAGGTCCGGAGCACCCGCTCCTCGCGCTGCCCGCCGGTCGCGCCCCCAGGAGGCGATGTCCTGGGCGACCAGCACCACCTCGGAAACCCCTTGGGAGCCGGCGCCCTCGTCGGGCTCGGCGAGCCGGTTGACCTCCTCGAGGATCACCTCGAGGCGCCGCGAGCGTTGCGGACCGCGAAAGGACGGGATCGCGCAGAACCCGCACGCCCGGTCGCAGCCCTCTGCCACCTTGACGTAGGCCCACGGAGCCGACGCGGGCGGGCGGGGCAGTTCGAGCAGGTCGAGCGCCGGGCGCTCTCGGAGCACGACGGGCGAGGAAGCCGACGCCTCGGCCTGCCCGCTCGGCGGTCCTGCGAACCAGGAGGGATCGAGGAGCGGCCCCCCGAAGGGGACGACCCGATCGACCTCGGGTAGGGCGGACACGAGCTCTGCACCGGAACGCGTCGCGAGGCAGCCGGTCACCACGAGGTGGGCGCCGGGTCGCCTCGCGCCAGCGAGAGCCAGGATGGTCTCGATCGACTCCGCCCGCGCCGCCTCGATGAAGGCACAGGTGTTCACCACGACGACGTCGGCCTCCTCCGGGGTGGGGGCCGCCACGAGGCCGTCGGCGGCGAGCACCCCCTCGAGCTTGTCCGAGTCGACCTGGTTCTTCGGGCAGCCGAGCGTCTCCATCCAGTAGGCGCTCACCTCGGAAAGCGTAGCCCCGGCGCTCCCCCGCGCCCTATGCCTCCCGGTCCGGATGGCGCACCACGAGTCCGGCGTGGTCGGGGTCGAGCTCCCGAACTGTGCCGGGGAGCCCCAGGCGCGCGAGCGCCGCCGTCGCTCCGGCGACGACGGCGTCTCGGGTTGACTCGGTGGTGACGGCAAGCACGCTCGGGCCCGCCCCGGACCAGCACGCGCCGAGTGCGCCCGCGCTCGTCATCGCCGAGATGAGCGGCGCTGCCTCCGGGTAGAGCCCGGCCCGCGCGTCCTGGTGGAGGCGGTCCTGGAAGGCGGTCGGATCGAGCTGGGAGGCGTCGCCGAGCCCGGCGAGCAACGCAGCCATCCGGCCGAGGTTGAACGTGGCAACGGCGCGGTCGACCACCGGGGGCAGGACGGCCCGGGCCGCCTCGGTCTCGAGCTCCCGGTCCGGCACGACGACGAGGAAGCGGAGTGCGGGGTCGAGCGGATGTCGCGCGACGCGGATCCTCCCGCCGTCGAGCGTCGCGCTCACGAGTCCACCGGCAGCGGAGGCTGCGACGTTCTCCACGTGCCCCTCGACCCCCGCAGCAACCGCGAGCGGATCGCTCGCGCCCGCGGCCGCGGCGGCCGCGAGCGCGAGTGCTCCGGAGGATCCGAGCCCCCGCGCCGGCGGGATGTCACTTCGGACCGTGATCGCGAGCCGATCGTGGCCGGCCACGGCACAGGCGACCCGAGCGGCGAGATGCGTCGCGCCGGCCGCGAGAGCGGACCCCTCGCCGGTGCACCGGACCGAGAGCGACGCTGCCGGTTCGACGCCGACCTCGACGTAGAGGGACCACGCGAGCGCGAGCACGTCGAAGCCCGGACCGAGGTTCGCCGACGATGCCGGAGCACGAGCCCAGCGCAGCCCCGACCCGTCGCTCACCTGAGCAGCCGCCACCGGAGCGTCGGGGGGTCCAGACGGGCAGCCGTGACCAGGGGTACCCGCCGGGTCAGCGTCCCGAGTGTCGCGAGCAGCGTCCCGACTCGGGTGCCCGCTGCGACTGGCGCCTTCGGCAGTGCGGCGGGCAGGACCCGGATGTCGACCGCCTCGCCCGGGAAGCCCACGAAGGTCGCCGAGGCCGTCGCCCGCACGGGCACCGTCACTCCCCACGCCGAGCTCACCGCACCGACGACGGTGCCGGCGTGGACCACGGTCGCGCTGCGGGCGAGCCCCCTCGCGGCGGTGATGAGAGCTGAGCCGTCGTCGAGCGCCGCCTGCACGATGCTCGTGTGGCTCTGGGCCCCGAAGACCGCCGCGTAGACGAGCTCCTTGCGTCCGTCGACCCGGGCGTCCGCAGCGGCGACGAAACACCCCCCCGCCGGTCCGTCGGAGCCTGTCTTCACACCGACGATTCCGTTCCGGCCCAGGTCGTAGTTGTAGTTGTACAGGACCTTCTTGTTGTCGGGGAGTGTGACACCGCCGAAGCCGACGATCGCGGCGAAGATCGGGTTGCGCATCGCCAGCTCGGCGAGACGGATCTGGTCGGCGGGCGTGCTGACCGTCGTGGCATCCAACCCGCTCACGTCGGCGTAGTGGGTGTGGTGGAGCCCGAGCTTCGCTGCCTCGGCGTTCATCTTCGCGACGAACGCCGCCTCGCTGCCCGCGTCCCAGTCCGCCAGCAGGACCGCGATGTTGTCCGCCGACGGCACGAGCAGAGCCTCGAGTGCCTGGACCTCGGTGAGGGTCTCCCTGGGCACCACTGCGACGACCGAGTCGTTGACGGCCTTCTCCGCCTGGTAGAGCGACACCGCTGCGGTGGTCACAGGGATCGAGGGACCCGGCTGGTACGGCTGCAGCGGGTGGTCCTGGAGGATGACGTAGGCGACCATGACCTTCGTGACGCTCGCGATCGGGACCGGCCGCGAGGCGCCAGGGCTCTCGAGCATCCCGACGCCGGGGACGTCCAGCGCGGCAACACCCGTCTTCGGCCAGGGGATCGCCGGGACCGTGCCCGGCAGGTGGGCGCTGCCCGCCACGTGGAGCGTCAGGACAGGGCGTGGCACGGGCCTGCTCAGCTGGACGCCAGCGGCTATCCCCGCCGCGACCGCCAGCACCACGACCACGATCAAGAGCCGCACGACGACCCGTCCGGCGGTCGCCAGGGGGGAGCGGTGCGTGCGGCCGCGCCGGCGAGAGCGACGCCCCGCCGAGAGCGCCTCGAGCCCGCCGAGCGCGCTCGGTGACGGACCCGCAGTCGACACCGGCGCGCTGCGACGGGGCGGCCCCTCGACGCGCTGCCGGTTGGCCCCGTCCGGCGCTCCTGGCTGGTGCCGGCGGCGGCTCGCCTCCTCGGGGTCCACCCGACGGACGCCCCCGGGGCCCGGCCGCGACTGCTGCTCGTCATCCATTCCCGTCACGAACTCCCTACCTCGCTACGCCAACGACCTTCGTCGCGCCCATCCCTCACGCCATGCGCCCCCCGGGTCGCGCCCCGCCAACCCGTCTCACCGCTCCGACGACCCGAGCGCCTCGAGCTCCTCCACGGTCATCAGCACCGCGCGCGCCTTCGAGCCCTCGGAGGGCCCGACGACCCCGCGCCGCTCGAGCAGGTCCATCAGGCGCCCAGCGCGTGAGAAACCGACCCGGAGCTTGCGCTGCAGCATCGAGGTGGACCCGAGCTGCGAACGGACGACCAGTTCCATTGCCTCGGCGAGGTACTCGTCGTCGTCGAGCTCTCCAGACTGTTCCGCCACCTCGCCGCCGTCCACGCCCTCGAGGTAGCTCGGCTGGCTCTGGCGGCGCCAGTGCCCGACCACTGCCGCCACCTCGGCCTCGGTCACCCACGGACCCTGGATCCGTCGAGCGTGGCTGGACGACGCCGTGAGCAGCAGCATGTCTCCCTTCCCGACCAACCGCTCGGCACCGGGTTGGTCGAGGATGACCCGGCTGTCGGCGAGCGAGGAGACGGCGAACGCGAGGCGAGAGGGGATGTTGGCCTTGATGACACCCGTGATCACGTCGACCGAGGGCCGCTGCGTCGCGATGACGAGGTGGATCCCGACCGCGCGGGCCATCTGCGCGATCCGCATGACCGAGTCCTCGACGTCACGAGCCGCCACCATCATCAGGTCGTTCAGCTCGTCCACCACCACGAGCACGAACGGGAGTGGCACGGGCCCCGCCGCCTCGCCCGCTGCGACGGCCGCCTCGTCCGCCTCTGGTGTTGGGAGCGGCCGGAGGGAGGGGAGCGCTCGGCCGGCGGTTCCGCTGTCGAGCTCACCCCGGGCCAGCGCGGCGTTGTACCCCGCGATGTCGCGCACCCCCGCCTCGGCCAGGAGGTCGTAGCGACGCTCCATCTCCTTCACCGCCCAGCCCAGCGCGTTCGCCGCCTTCTTCGGGTTCACCACGACCGGGGTCAGCAGGTGCGGGAGACCGTTGTACTGCCCGAGCTCCACCCGCTTCGGGTCGACGAGGATCAGGCGAACCTGGTCCGGCGTCGCCCTGAGGAGGATCGAGGTGAGGAGCGAGTTGAGGCAGGACGACTTCCCAGCGCCCGTGGCACCCGCGATGAGCAGGTGGGGCATCTCCGCGAGGTTGACCACGACCGCCCGCCCGGCGATGTCCCGACCGACGGCGATCTCCAACGGGTGGCGACTTGCGCGCGCCTCCTCCGACGCGAGCAGGTCCCCGAGCGCGACCAGCTGGCGGCGCTGGTTGGGGACCTCGACGCCGATCGCGGATCGCCCCGGTATGGGCGCGAGGATCCGGACGTCGGCCGAGGCGAGTGCGTAGGCGATGTCCTTCGCGAGGGCGGTGACGCGCGCGACCTTCACCCCTGGCCCGAGCTCGAGCTCGTACCGGGTGACGGTGGGGCCGGGAGTCATCCCCACGAGGTGCGTCGCGACGCCATGGCCCGCGAGCGCGTCCTCGAGCACGCGGCCGCGCGCCTCGAGCCCCTTGCGGTCGACCGCCTGCGGGCGGCCGCGGGTGAGCAGCGTCGCCGGGGGAAGCTGCCACGGCCCGGCAGCAGCGTCGAGCCGGAGAGCCAACTGCTCCGCACTCCTGCCCCCGTGCCCTCGCTCGGGGTCCTCGGCTCGCCCGCCCGCCGAGCGGGAGAGCGGACCCGGTCGAGCCGGGCCCGGCTCGGCATCCTCCTCGCCATCGACCGTCCGCTCTCGGTGCCTCGGGGCCGGACGGCCGGTCCCGGTGTCCCCACCGCGCCGCGCCTCCGCGGCCCCGCGCTCGCCGGCATCCTCCCCGTCGAGGTCCCCGAGGCCGTCCTCGATCACCGCTGCGATCCCTCCATGCCGAGCGCCCCGGGGCCGACCGAAGCGGCGCAGCCGCCCCGACCGCCCCTGCGCCGGGCCCGCGGCCCGGGTGACGCCCGCGCCGTGCTCGCCTGCGTGGTCGAGCACGCCCGTCGCGCCGGACCCGCCCTCGGGAACTGCAACCCGTGCCTGGGCGACGTCCCCGCGCTCCGCACGGCGCGCGCGTCGGGCCCCGGCGGCACGCGAGAAGAGCTCCCCGCTCACGGCAAACGCCTGGCGCGGGGACAGGCCCGCGAGCGCCCAGCAGGCGAACACCCCGACCACGATCACCATGAGCGCCGCACCGGCCGCCCCGAGGAAGTGGTGCAGCGACGCGCCAACGACAGCTCCGACCGAGCCACCTGCCCGACCGAGGCGCTGCCCGGTCGCAGCGAGCCCAGGTGCGCCGACCACGAGGTCTGCGAGTGCCGCCAGCGTCACGAGCACCAACAGGGCGCCCACGACACTCCTGCGGAGGATCGCACCCCACCTGCCGGCAACCATCATCCCCCCGATCACGAGCACCACCACCGGGAGCGCGAGCCGGGCGGTGCCGAGCAGCGCTGCGCCAGCACGTTCGAGCCAATGGCCTGCGACACCGAGCACGGACAGCCAGATCCCGAGCGCGCTCAGCAGTCCGACGAGCACGACGAGGACGCCCCAGGTCTCCACCTCGACGGCGGAGAGCGCGCGCCCGGCCCGGCCCCAGAGGCGCTGCGCGCGCCCGGGCTCCGCCGTCCTGGCCGGGGTCTGGGTCGAAGTTCGCCCCCGCCGAGACTTGGACCCGGCGGGAGTACGCGTCGCCACTGCCGAACGTCGCGAGCCGTCCACGGAGTCACGGTAACACTCACCCTGGAACGCGTCGGTGCAGGCAGGCTGTGCTCGCCCCCTGTCTCCGGCAGCCCCGACCGGCGCAAGCCGAGCGGCTCCGGCGAGACCGAGCCCGCACGGCTGACCGGCGTCCGCTCCCACGGGTGACCAGCACCGAGCCCCGAGGGGCGACCAGCGCCAGCCCGGCGGCGCCGGCTCAGGCCTCGAGGACGACCGGGACGATCATCGGGCGCCGGCGCGTGCGCTCGCTCACGACGCGGCCAACCGCCTGGCGGACCACCCGCCGGAAGCTCTCGATGTCCGCCACACCCTTGCCTGCGGCCTCCCCCACGGCGCGCCGTACCGCGGTCACGATGTCCTCGAGCACCGGCTCGGCCTCACCCGCGAGCAACCAGCCACGGGTGATGAGCTCCGGACCGGAGACCACCTCCCCAGAGCGGACGTCGAGACCGACGACGGCCACGACCACGCCCTCCTCGGCGAGCACCCGACGGTCGCGGAGCACCCCGTGACCGACGCCCCCGACGATCCCGTCGACATAGACGTACGCCGCCGGTACCTCGCCGTCGAAGTCGAGTCCCGACTCGGAGAGGGCGACCACGTCCCCGTCCTCGCACAGCAGCACCGACGACGCGGGAACGCCCATCTGGATCGCGAGGCGCGCATGCGCCTGGAGGTGGCGGAACTCGCCGTGCACCGGCACGAAACCGGCCGGGCGCGCCACCGCGAGCAGTGTGCGCAGCTCGCCCGCCTTGGCGTGGCCGGTCGTGTGGACGTCCGCGACGCCCGCATGGACGACTTCTGCGCCGCGCCGGCACAGCCCGTCGATGACCTTCGCGACCGCGGACTCGTTCCCGGGGATGGCGTGGGAGGAGAGCACGACCACGTCGCCCTCGCCGACCTGGAGCCATTTGTTCTCGCCCGCCGCCATGAGCGCGAGCGCCGACATCGCCTCGCCCTGCGAACCGGTCGAGATCACGCAGGTCGAGGCCGCGGGGAGCCCGGCGATCGCCTCGATGTCGACCAGGGACGCGTCGGGGATGCGCAACAGGCCGAGCTGCCGGGCCAGTGCGACGTTCTTGGCCATCGAGCGCCCGAGCGTGGCGAGCGTCCTACCGTTGGCGATTGCCGCGTCGGCGATCTGCTGGATGCGGTGCACGTGGCTCGCGAAGCAGCTGGTGATGATCCGCTTGTCGGGATGGGCCGCGAAGATCGACCGGAGTACCGCTCCGACCTCGGACTCACTCGACGCGTGTCCGGCCTCCTCGGCGTTGGTCGAGTCCGCGAGCAAGAGGCGGATGCCCGGGCCGTCGGCGAGCGCCCCGATGCGGGCGAGATCCGTGAGCCGTCCGTCGACCGGCGTGAGATCGAGCTTGAAGTCGCCGGAGTGGAGGATCACGCCCTGGTCGCTGTGGAGCGCGATCGCATAACCGTGCGGGACCGAGTGGGTGACCGGGATGAACTCCGCCTCGAAGGGCCCGACCGCGACTCGCTCACCGTCGGTCACCGTCACGAGGCGGACACGTCCGGTGAGCCCCGCCTCGTCGAGCCGGTTTCGCGCGAGGCCGAGGGTGAGGGCCGAGCCGTAGACCGGGAGCGGATCGAGCGACTCCGGGAGCTCGGCAACCAGGTAGGCAAGCGCCCCGACGTGGTCCTCGTGGCCGTGGGTCAGCACGCACGCACGAAGCGATGCCGCACGCTCTCGCACCCAGGTGAAGTCCGGGAGGACGAGGTCGACGCCCGGCATCTCCGCGTCGGGGAACATGAGGCCGCAGTCGATCATGACCAGCTCGCCACCCTGGTCGACCACGGCACAGTTCCGTCCGATCTCGCCGAGCCCCCCGAGGAAAACGACCCGGACCGGCTCCCCGCCGGATGTCGGGCCTCGACGGTTCGCCACTGGGGAGCTCATGCCCCGACGGGACGAGCACGGGAGCCGGCGTGGGCCATCGCCGGGTCCGAGCCGTCCGCGAGCGCACCCGCTCGTTCGGGAACGCCAGCGAGGATGCGGCGCGCCTCGTCGACGAGTCCGGGGGGAACGGGGCCCATCGGCAGGCGGGTCCGCTCGCTGCAGAGCCCGAGCAGAGCGAGCGCCACCTTGGTCGGCACGGGGTTCGGCGCCGCCTCCGACGTCTCGAACGAGCAGCTCGGGAGGAGTGCTCGGTTGATCGAGCGAGCGAGCGGGAGGTCCCCTGCGCCGACCGCAGCGAGCAGGCGGCCGAAAGCCTCACCCGCCCAGTGCGTGGCGACGCCCACCACACCGACGGCACCGAGCGACGCAAGGGGGAGCGTCAGCGCGTCGTCCCCGCTGTAGACCTCGATGCGCCCGGCGAGCGACCCGAGCACTCGGGCGGCACCCGCCACGTCGCCCGTCGCGTCCTTCAGGGCCACGACGTTGGGGGCTCGAGCAACGAGGGCTTCGAGCGTCTCGAGGGCCACCCGCCGCCCCGTCCGCACGGGGATGTCGTAGACCATGACCGCCAGGTCGGTCGCCGCGGCGAGCGCGGCGAAGTGGGCCAGGAGCCCGGCCTGGCTCGGGCGGCTGTAGTAGGGGGTCACCGCGAGGATGCCGGCGACGCCGAGACGCGACGCCTCCCTCGTGAGCGCGATCGAGTGCGCCGTGTCGGGGGTGGAGGTCCCGGCGAGCACCGGCACCGTGACCGCCGCCGCGACCGCCTCGAAGAGCGAGAGCTTCTCGTCGTCCGAGAGCGTCGGTGACTCCCCCGTCGTGCCCGCGAGGACCAAACCCTCACTCCCGTGGTCCGTGAGCCAACGACCGAGGCGAACAGCGGCGTCGACGTCGACGCGGAGCTCCTCGTCGAAGGGGGTCGCCATTGCCGTCACCACGCCACCGAACCGAGCCATGGACACCCCTTCTCCGCCTTCTCGGCCTTCTCCGCCCGCTCTCGCGTTCCCCGCCCCGAAGGCTAGCGCAGGCGTGTTCCGGCCCCAGGCCCCTGGCAGGACCGAGGGCCGGATCCCGAGGAACGAAGGCGCCGGCGGGGAAGGCTGCGTCACGGCACAGCTTGTGCGACAATGGGAGGGCATGCCCCCGATCACACCTTCGTCGTCTTCGCCCGCGCCCCGCGCGCCGGCTGCCGAACAGCGCCGCTGGCAGCGAGCCCGGCGGCACCTCCGGGTTCCCCACCTCCCCAAGCGCGTCCGCATGGTCGCGCGGGTGGTGGGGGCGCTCGGCTCCCTCGGCCTCGTGGGCTGGATCCTCGTCGGCGCGGCGAAAGGGATCCACCCGTCGCGACTGGACCCCGGGCTCCTCGCTGCTGCGCTCGCGTGCGCCCTCGTCGCCTGGCCGGCCCTCGCCGCAGGCTGGGCCTGTCTCTCCCCGAACCCGACCCCCTCACGGGCAGTGGGGATCTGGTCCCAGAGCCAGGTGCTGCGGTACCTCCCGGGCAAGGTGTGGGCACAGGCCGCCCGCGCCGGCTCCGTGCCCCAGAAGACGACGGGCAAGGTCCAGGTCGTCGTCGTCGAGGCGGCAGCAACGGTGTCGATGGCGGTTGCCATCGGTGGGTTCCTCTACGCGCCGGGCCACAACCCGATCTTCGCCCTCGGGCTCGTCCTGCCGGTCGGGTTGCTGCTCGTCGCCTGGAGGCTCCCCCGCCTCGTCGGTGTGCCCGCGAGGCGCATCGCGATGGCCCTCGGCTGCTACGCCGTGAGCTGGACGGCCTACGGCCTCGCTGCGGTGTTCGCCCAGGCTGCGATCGGCCCCTCGATCCTGCCCTGGACGGTGGCCGGCGCGGCGGTGCTCGGCTGGGCCTTCGGCTTCGTCACGCTCGTGGCGCCGGGAGGGCTCGGGCTGCGGGAGGCGGCGTTCGTGTTCCTCCTCGCAGCCGCGCTGCCGTCGCACCGCCTCGAGGCCGGCGCGCTCGTCACCCGCGTCGCGATCACGGTCGCCGAGCTCACCCTGCTCACTGTCGTGCTGGTCGCTGCGGCTCTCCGCCGGCGACGCGAGGCGCACGAGCCTCCCGCGGCGGAGCGCCTGGCCGCGAGCGCTCCCCGTACCACGGGAGCCCGTGACCAAGTCGGAGGCGGACCGGGCGTTCCGGGCAACGTCCTCTTGGCCGCGGACTGGTCGGGCGAAGCCGACCTCGAGGGCGCGTGGCGCGCTGCGGCCCTCGCCTCGCCGCCGGTACTCGATGTCGAGCCCGACTGAACCGGGACCTCACGGACCGAGCCGGGCCAACCCGGTGATGCCCGAGGCCGCGGGTGGGCCGAGGAGCCCCCGAGACGCCCCACGCAACCTCGACCCCGACGGTCGATCCGGCGGGGAGCGGGGGTCCTCGGGCGTCCGCACTGCGGTGGTCACGGGGGGGTCCTCGGGCATCGGCGCTGCCACCGGCCAGCGACTCCGGGCGGAAGGCTTCGAGGTCGTCCTCGGCGCTCGGCGCCTCGGCCGGCTGCGCGAGGTGGCTCGCGCGATCGGCGCTCGCGCGATCGAGCTCGACGTCACCGACCCAGCCTCCGTCGACGCGTTCGCCGAGGCGGCCGGACCTGTTGACGTGCTCGTCAACAACGCCGGGGGGGCGCTCGGCCTCGAGGAGGTCTCCGCCTTCGACGAGGCGAAGTGGCGCTGGATGTGGGAGGCCAACGTGGCCGGCGTCGCTCGCGTGACCCGTGCCCTCCTCCCGGCCCTCGAGGCGCGCGGGAACGGCCACATCGTCGTCATCGGGTCGATCGCCGGCGAGCACACCTACCCGGGGGGCGGCGGCTACACCGCCGCCAAGCACGCCGCCCGAGCCGTGACCGAGACCCTCCGCCTCGAGCTGCTCGGCCGACCGGTCCGCGTGACCGAGGTGGATCCCGGCATGGTCGAGACCGAGTTCTCGCTAGTCCGTTTCGACGGCGACCAGGCCCGGGCCGCCGCGGTCTACGAGGGCATGACCCCCCTCGAAGCAGCCGACGTCGCGGACTGCGTGGCCTGGGCGGTGACGAGGCCCGCCCACGTCAACGTCGACCGGATCGTGGTCATGCCGCGAGACCAAGCCGGGCCGGGCCTCGTCGCGAGGCGCCCGCCGAGCTGAGCGGGCCACCCCTCCGGTCTCGCCTCAGCCCGGGGCGCCTCGGAGCCCGAGCAGGTCCTCGAGTCCCTCGGTCGTCCCCGGCGGGCTGCCGGCGCGCCGCAGCGCCAGGAGCATGCCCGGAACGAAGCTCGAACGGTCCAGCGAATCGTGCGAGATGGTGAGGATCTGGCCCGGGAGGCCGAGTCGGATCTCCTGGTGCGCGACGGCACCTGCCAGCCGGATGCTGTGCAGACGGATACCGCCCGGGCCCCGGCTGCCCCGCGAGGGTGCGGCCGGGCTCGCGTCCGGCTCCTCCGGGAGCAGCGGCGGGGAGCCGGCAGCCGCGCGCGCCACGGCCATCGAGGTGGCGGCGGCACGTGCCGTACCCGACGGCGCATCCCGTTTCGCCGCGTGGTGCATCTCCACCACTTCGATCGAGCTCGCAAAGGGGGCCGCCAGGGCAGCCAAGTGGTTGGCGAGCACGGCGCCCACGGCGAAGTTCGGGACCAATCGGCAGCCCAGCCCGGTTCCCGCGAAGAGTCGCTCGAGGGCCTCTCGGAGCTCGGGGTCGATCCCGCTCACCCCGACGACCAGGTGGATGCCGGCCCGGGCACACAGCGTCGCGTGCTCGAGGAGGGCGTCGGCGGCGCTCACGTCGAGAGCCACCTCTGCACCGGCAGCCGGGAGCGCACCGATGTCCGCGACGGCCTCGAGCTCACCGCCGTCTGGGCGCGCCACGGTCCAGGGCAGGCGCGCCGGGCGAACGACCGCAGCCACGAGCTCCAGGTCCGGCGCCGCAGCCACCGCCGCACAGGCGGTCGTCCCGAGCCGGCCAGCCGCGCCGAGGACGGCCACCCTGCGCCGCGCGGACACCGCGCCCCGCTCGGTCGTTGCGCCGGCCGTCATGACGACTCCTCGCCGAAGGGGAGGCTCGGTCGCCGGCGGGAGAACGGCCCCACGAGGACCGCCGAGCGCGGCGCGCCGAGCACCTCGGCGGCCAACGCCGCCGCGTCGTCGAGACCCACCGCCTCGGTCCGTCCGAGGAGCTCCTCCACGGGGAGGACCTCGCCGTGGAGGAGCTGGCTCCTCCCGATCCGGCTCATGCGCGCCCCGGTATCCTCGAGCGAGAGCAGGAGCGACGCTCGCAGGTGCCCCTTCGCGACGGCCAGCTCCTCCTCCGTCGGCCCTGTCCTCGCCATCCGGTCCAACTCGGCGGCCAGGACCTCCGCCACCTCGCCGATCCGGCGTGGCGCGGCGGCCGCGTAGACGACGATCGCGCCGGCGTCGTCGTAGGCCACACGGTCGGAGTACACCGAGTAGGCGAGCCCTCGCCGCTCCCGCACCTCCTGGAAGAGGCGGGAGGAGAGCCCCCCGCCGAGTGCGTGGTCGACGACGTCCAGGGCCGCTCTCCTCGGGTCGTGGCGATCCGGGGCCCGCATCGCGACGACGAGGTGCGCCTGCTCGGTGCGACGCGGATGCACCACAACCGAGGCGGGCGCTCGCCCGGGCCCGACCCGCGTCGGGCGGGCGCCCCCGCTGCGCTCGGAGAGCCGCTCGGCCACACCTTCCACGACCCGATCGTGATCCAGCGCGCCGGCAGCCGCGAACACCATGTTGGCCGGCCGGTAGTGCATGTCGAAGAACGCACGGAGGCGCCCCGCGTCCATCCCCCCCACGCTCTCGGACGTGCCGAGCACGTCACGCCCCAGCCCGTGGCCCGGAAAGAGCGCCGAGGAAGCCAGCTCGTGGGACAGGTCCGCAGGGTCGTCCGTGTGCATCAGGATCTCCTCGAGGATCACCCCCCGCTCGGCCGCCAGCTGCTCTTCGGCGAGCGTCGCCCGCCAGAGGACGTCCGAGAGCAGCTCGAGGGCGAGGTCGAGCTGCTCGCCGAGCAGGCGCAGGTAGAACGCCGTGTACTCCCGCGCCGTGAAGGCGTTCATGTCGCCCCCGACCGCGTCCACGATCCGGTCGATCTCCGTGCCCGAGCGATGCTCGGTGCCCTTGAAGAGCAGGTGTTCGAGGAAGTGAGAGGCGCCCTCGTCTCCGGGCGCCTCGTCTCGGGCGCCGGTACCGACCCAGAAGCCTGCAGTGACGGAGTCTGCCCCCGGCATCGCCTCGGTCACCACCTCGAGCCCCCCCGGGAGCTGGGTGTGACGGAGCACGCCGGCTAGCGACGCCGGCGGTTCCGGCGCGGGCCTCCCCCGGCCGTACGCTCGGGGCCCGGGGACCCGGCAACACTCGGTCCGAGGTCACCGTAGGCCTCCTCGAGCTCCGCCGCGAACTCTGCCTCGAACGAGGCGAACTCGCTCGGCTCGCCGGCCGAGGCCTCGGCCGGGCGAGCCCGGCCGTCGGACGCCGGCCGTTCGCGCCCACCCGCGGCGTCGCCGTCGGCGGCCGGCTGCCCGGCGAGTGAGAGCGACACCTTGCCCTGGGGGTCGATGTCGTCGACGCGCACGTCGACCGGCTGGCCGAGCGAGAGGACGTCCTCGACTCGCTCCACCCGCTTGCCCTGCCCGAGCTTGGAGATGTGCAGGAGTCCGTCGCGCCCAGGAAGGATGTTGACGAAGGCGCCGAACTTCGTGATGTTGACGACCTTGCCGGGATAGGTCGCGCCGACCTCCGCCTTCGGCGGGTCGAGGATCGAGAGCACCCGCCGACGGGCCTCTTCGACCGCCTCGCCGCGCTTCGCGCCGATCGTCACGACACCGAACATCTCGTGGTCGTCGACGGTGATGTCGGCTCCGGTCTCCGCCTGGATGGTGTTGATGGTCTTGCCCTTCGGGCCGATGACCTCGCCGATCTTGTCGAGCGGGATCTCGAGGGAGACGATCTTCGGGGCCGTGTCACGCACCTCGGGCCGCGGCTCGGAGATGGCAGCGGCCATCACCGCGAGGATCGTGAGCCGTGCCGCCCGGGCCTGGTCGAGCGCCTGTGCGAGCACTTCGGCGGGGAGGCCGTCGATCTTGGTGTCGAGTTGCAGCGCCGTGACGAAGTCCGCGGTGCCGGCGACCTTGAAGTCCATGTCGCCGAACGCGTCCTCGGCACCGAGGATGTCCGTGAGGGTGACGTAACGCCCCTCGGCGTACACGAGGCCCATCGCGATGCCCGCAACCGGCGCCTTGATCGGCACACCGGCGTCCATCAGTGACAGTGTCGAGCCGCACACCGAAGCCATCGAGGTCGACCCGTTCGACGAGAGCACCTCGGAAACCAGGCGGAGGGTGTAGGGGAACTCCTCCTGCGCCGGCACGACGGGGAGCAGCGCGCGCTCCGCGAGGAGACCGTGGCCGATCTCGCGCCGCTTGGGACTGCCCATGCGTCCGGTCTCGCCGGACGCGAACGGCGGCATGTTGTAGTGGTGGAGGTACCGCTTCGTGTCGTCGATCCCGATGGTGTCGAGGAGCTGGTTCATCCGGGGCATCCCGAGCGTGGCGACGTTCAGCACCTGGGTCTCACCCCGCTGGAACAGGGCCGAGCCGTGCGCGGTCGGGATGACCCCGACCTCGGCCGAGAGCGGGCGGATGTCGCTCGGCCCTCGACCATCGATGCGCGTGCCCTCCTCGACGATGCGGCGGCGGACGACCTTCTTGGTGAGCGCCCGGATGGCGGCCTTCACTTCGCCGTCGCGACCGGGGAGCTCCGCCTGGAGCTGGGCGCGGATGGCCGCCCCGGCTGCGTCGAGCGCTGCGGCCCGCTCCGCCTTCCCAGGGGTCGCGTTCGCAGCGGCGATGGACGCGGCGCCGATCGCCTCGACCCGTGCTGCGACGTCCTCGCCGTAGTCGAGCTGGACCTCGTAGGCGATGAGGGGCTTCTTCCCGCCGGCTCGCGCCACGAGCTCGCGTTGCAGCTCGATCGACTCCCGGATCCACGTCTTGGCCGCCTCGAGCCCTTCGGCCAGCACGGCCTCGGTCACCTTCGGCGCGCCCGACTGGTAGTTCTGCCAGGCCGACTCGGTGCCACCCGCTTCCACCATCATGATCGCGACGTCGTCACCGACGGCACGCCCGGCCACGACGAGCTCGAAGCTCGACCGGTCACCCTCCTGGTAGGTGGGGTGCGGGACCCAGTCGCCCTCCGGACTGTACGCGATGCGGACGGCACCGATCGGACCGTCGAAGGGGATACCCGAGATCGACAACGCGGCCGAGGCGGCGTTGATCGCCAGGACGTCGTGGGGGTTCTCCTGGTCCGCACCGAGAATCGTGCCGACGACATGGACCTCGTTGCGGAACCCCGCCGGGAAGCTCGGGCGGAGTGGCCGGTCGATCAGGCGGGCAGTGAGCACGGCCTGGTCCGTCGCTCGCCCCTCGCGCCGGAAGAACGACCCGGGAATCTTGCCCGCCGCGTACATCCGCTCCTCGATGTCGACGGTGAGGGGGAAGAAGTCGATGCCCTCACGCACGGTCTTGGCCGCCGTCGCGGTCACGAGGACGACCGTGTCCCCGATCCGGGCAACGACCGCCCCGTCGGCCTGGCCGGCGAGCTTGCCGGTCTCGAAGCTGAGGGTTGCGTCGGTGCCCCGGATGGGGGTGGTCACGGATATGGCGTCCGCCATGGTGCTCCTTTTGCTCTGGGCGGCAGACCAGTTCCCAGTCGTCGGTCACCAGATCCTGGTGAGGGGCGACTGGCAGCTGATCGTCGTGCCGCCGGTTCCGTTGTGTCCATCGGGGCCTTCCCCGGATGGACGACGGGCGGCCCGAGGGCCGCCCGAAGTGCTTCGCTCAGCGCCGGATCCCGAGCTTCGAGATGAGCTCCCGGTAGCGCTCGACGTCGTTCGCTCGCACGTAGTCGAGCAACCGCCGGCGCCGGCCGATCATCTTCATGAGCCCACGGCGAGTGTGGTGGTCGTGCCCGTGCACCTTCAGGTGCTCCGTGAGGTGGCTGATCCGCTCGGAGAGGATCGCAACCTGCACCTCCGGGGAGCCGGTGTCCGTCTCGTGCAAGCGGTACTGCTGGATCGTCGCGGCCTTGTCCACCCGTCGTCTCTCTCGCCTCACCGGCACGACTGCGCCGGACCACACCCAACGTTGATTACCCCGTCAGTCCCAGGCGTCTCCCGGGCACATCCACCGGCGAGCCGCAGGCAGCCGAACCTCTGGGCAAGGTCATGCTAGCAGCTCCCCCTCCGCCGCTCCGGCTCGGCGAGCACGCCGGCGGCCAGTACGTCCGCCGCCCTCCCCGCGTCCCGACGCATCTGGGCCACGAGCTCGCCCTCGCCGACAAAGGTCTCCTGGTCGCGGAGCTTCGCGACGAAGCGGAGCGAGGTCGACTGCCCGTAGAGATCGCCTGCGAAGTCGAGGACGTGCGCCTCGACAGCGAGTGACGCCGAGGGCGAGTCGTAGAAGGTCGGCCGCCGGCCGACGGAGACGACCGTGCGCAAACCGGCGCCCCTGGCGAGCGCGAGCTCGCCGGCGTACACCCCGTCACCCGGCACGAGGTAGTCCGCCTGGACGTCGATGTTGGCCGTGGGGAAGCCGAGCAGCCGACCTCGCCCGTCGCCGTGGACGACCGTTCCACGCACCTCGTGCGGCCTCCCGAGCAGCTCGGCCGCCTCTTCGACCCCGCCGCCGGCGAGCAGACGCCGCACTCGGGTCGAGCTCACCGGACCCCGCCGGTCGACCAGCGGCACTCCGCCGACCTCGAAGCCCGACTGCCGCCCGAGCGTCCGGAGCAGCGCCACGTCCCCGAGGCGTCGATGCCCGAAGCGGAAGTCCGCCCCTACGAGGACGAGCCTGGCTCGGAGCTGGCGCACGAGCACCTCGTCCACGAAGTCCTCCGCCCGCTCTTCGGCCCGAGCCTTGTCGAAACGGACGACGAGCACGGCACCCACGCCGGCGCGCTCGAGCAGTTCCAGGCGGAAGGCGAGCGGGGCGAGCAGCGGGGGGGCCGTCCCGGGGTGGAGCACCGAGGCGGGGTGCGGGTCGAAGGTGACGACAGCGGGGACGAGAGCTCCTGCAGCCGCGCGCGCCGAGAGGTCCTCGAGGAGCGCCTGGTGGCCGAGGTGGACACCGTCGAAGTTGCCGATCGTGACCGCTCCGGCCGCGCCCGGGCGGAGCTTCGCGTCCCCCACGAGCACGTCCATCGCGCCCTCAAGCTACCCGGCCAGCACCACCGCAGCTCGCGGTGCTCCCGCCCCTGCCCGCTCCCAGACCGCGACCAGCGTGCCGTCCGGCGCGAAGACCGCCCACGGCCCGTCCCCGGCGAGGCCGAGCTCGAGCGAGCTCGGCTGGTACCCGAGGCGCACCCGGGCCGCCAGCGCGTCCTCGATCTCGACGCGATCGAGGCCGACGACCGCTGCGGCTGGTGGCTCGACCAGGTCACGCCCGGCCTCGGCGAGGACCGCCAAGGGATGCGCTCGCTCGACCCCGAACGGACCGACCGCCAGGCGTCGGAGGTTCCGGAGGTGAGCCACCCCGCCGAGGTGACGGCCGATGTCGGCGGCGAGGGTGCGCACATAGGTCCCCGGTGAGCACTCGACCTCGAGGGAGAGCACGCCTGGCTCGCCGCCGGGCGCGAGCTCGAGGCGGTAGATCTCGACACGTCGGGCAGCGCGGGCAACCTCGACCCCCTCGCGCGCCAGCGCGTACAGCCGTCGACCGTCGACCTTGACCGCCGAGACCATCGGGGGGACCTGCTCGATCCGGCCGGAGAACACCGGGATGAGCGCCTCGAGCTCGGCGTCACTGACCGGCCCCATCGAGACCCGTTCGACCGGGGTCCCGGTGTCGTCGAGGGTCGTCGTCCCGACACCGAGGACGATCTCGCCGGCATACCGCTTGGGCGCGGCCTCGACGAAGCGCAGCAGCCTCGTCGCCCTCCCGAGCCCGAGACAGAGCACCCCGGTGGCCGGCGGATCGAGCGTCCCCGCATGCCCGATCCGTCGTTGTCCGAAGATCCGACGGCATGTGGCGACGACGTCGTGGGACGTCAGACCGGACGGCTTGTCGACGACGACGAAGCCGTCGACCGGTTCGGCGCTCCCGACCGTCGGTGAACCGGCCGGACCGCCTACCGGCTCACCCACGCGCCGTGCCCTCCGGTCCCGGGACCGACCCCGGGTCGGACTCCCGTGCATCTCCAGCCGGACCCCCCTGCTGGCGCAGGCGCGCCAGCGTGTCCTCGAGGCGGCGCGCCTCGGCGACTGCCGGGTCCGCAACGAAGGACAACAGCGGCGTCCGCTTGAGCCTGACCTGCTCTGCGACCGCTCGCTGAAGGCGCGGACGCAGCTCGGACAGCCGTGTCGATCCCACCTCGCTCAGCGCGTCGAGGTAGACGACCGCCGCGCCCAGGTCGGGGCGACACGACACGCCCGTCACCGTGAAGGGGTGGCCCCCGAAGTCGCCCTCTTCTCCGTCACCGATGCGCTCGAGCTCCTCGGCGAGCACCTCACGCAAGAGCTCGTTCACCCGTGCGAGGCGCGCACCCTCCGTCGGCTCCGAACGACGCCGCCGGGCGTGCGAGCGGCTGCTCACTGTTCCACCTCCATCCACTGGCGCGCCGTCGTGACCACCTCCACGTCGGGTCGGGACCACACGAGGCGTTCCAGCGCGTCGAAGGTCGCCGCCACGCCGCCAGGCTCACGATCCACAGCGGCAGCGGCAATCGTGGCGCGCTGGTGGGCATCGAGGTGGCGAACCTCGGTGATGCTCACCCCGAGCCGCCGCCGGCCGCCCTCGAGGATCGGTCGGATGGCCGATCGCTTGTCCTTGAGCGACTGTGCCATCGGAACCCGCAGCTCGAGCACGAGCAGCCCTACGTGCGTGGGACCTCCCGGTCCTCGAAGGTCTCGATGACGTCGCCTGCGCGCAGGTCCTGGAAGTCGGAGAGGCCGACACCGCACTCGAAGCCCGTTGCGACCTCACGGACATCGTCCTTGAAGCGCCGCAGCGAGGAGATCGTCCCCTTCCAGATGACGGCACCGTCACGCAGGAAACGCACCTTCGACCCACGCGTCAGCGCGCCGTGACGGACGTAGCACCCCGCGACCGCGCCCACCCGAGGAACCCGGAAGATCTCTCGCACCTCGGCCTCGCCCGTGACGACCTCCTCCGTCTCGGGCGCGAGCATCCCGACCATCGCCGCCTGCATGTCCTCGATGACCTTGTAGATGATCTCGTAGGTACGGATCTCGACATCCGATGCCTCGGCCAGCTCTCGGGCTCGCCGATCCGGACGGACGTTGAACCCGATGATCGTCGCGTTCGAGGCCGCGGCCAGCGTGACGTCGTTCTCGGTGACGCCGCCGACCGCGCGGTGGACGAACGTCAGCTTGACGTCCTCCCGCTCGAGCCGGCGCAGGCTCTCCGTGAGCGCCTCCAGAGACCCCTGCACGTCGGCCTTCAGGATGAGGTTGAGGGTCGCGGTCTCGCCCCGACGGATCTGGTCGATCAGGTCCTCGAGCTTCGCCCCCGGGGTCGGCGCAGGCGTCGCCGCGTGACCGGCGAGCCGTTGGCGCTGGGCGCGGGCCTCACCGATCGTCCGCGCGCTGCCCTGGTCCGGCGTCACCCGGAGCTCGTCACCCGCAGCCGGCACGTCGGAGAACCCGAGCACCTGCACGGGCGTCGAGGGGCCCGCGCCCTTCACCGCCTTTCCCCGCTCGTCGAGCAGGGCCTTCACCCTGCCCCAGGCAGCTCCCGCGACGACCCAGTCCCCGACCTCGAGGGTCCCCCGCTCCACGATGACGGTCGCGACGGGACCGCGGCCGGGATCGAGGTTGGCTTCCAGGACGACACCCCGAGCCCGGCCGGTCGGGTTCGCGCGGAGTTCGAGGACCTCGGCGAGCACGAGCAGCTGCTCGAGGAGGTCGTCGATACCCAGGTTCTGGAGCGCCGAGATCTCGACCGTGATGGTGTCACCGCCCCAGCCCTCGGGGACGAGGCCGTGCTCCGAGAGCTGCTGCATGACCCGGTTGGGGTCGGCGTCGGCGCGGTCGATCTTGTTGAGCGCGACCACGATCGGGACGTCGGCGGCCCGCGCGTGGTTGATGGCCTCGACGGTCTGGGGCATGACCCCGTCGTCCGCCGCCACGACGAGCACGACGATGTCCGTGACCTCCGCCCCTCGGGCCCGCATCGCCGTGAAGGCCTCGTGCCCAGGGGTGTCGATGAAGGTGATGCGCTGTCCGGCGACGTCGACCTGGTACGCGCCGATGTGCTGGGTGATGCCCCCCGCCTCGCCCGCAACCACGTTCGCCGAGCGGATCCGGTCGAGGAGCAGCGTCTTGCCGTGGTCTACGTGGCCCATGACGGTGACCACGGGGGGGCGCACGACGAGCGCGGACTCGTCCTCCTCCTCGTCGTCCTCCTCGAAGAAGCGTGCCTGGAGCTGCGCCTCCTGTTCCTCGCCCGGGTCGACCAGGCGGACCTTCGCGCCGACCTCGGCGGCGAAGAGCTCGATCATCTCCTCGGAGAGGGACTGGGTGGCGGTCACCATCTCGCCCTGCAACAGCAGGAAGCGCACGACGTCCCCGGCTGACCGGTTGAGCTTCGGCCCGACGTCCTGGGCCGTCGATCCCCGTTCGATGATGACCTCGCCCTCGGGAACAGGCGCGTTCGACGGGCTGTAGACGGTGAGCTGCGTCGGCTCGAGCTCCTCACGGTTGCGCCGCGGGCGTCGCCTACCGGATCGCTGGGGCGGCCGGCCCCGCGCGGGCGCACCTCGCCCACCGAAGCCGCCCGGGGCGCCAGCCGGGGCACCCGGGCGCGCGAGGGAGCTCGTGCGACCCGCGCCGAAGCCGCCGGCGGGACGCGCGCCGCCAGGTCCCGGCCGCGGGGCGCCGGGGAAGACGCGACCAGCCCCACCCGGTGCCGGGCGAGCGCCTGCCGGACCCCGCGACGGTGGGCCGGACCTTCCCGACATCGCACCGGCACGGTCCATTGGCACCCGGGGACCTGGTGGGGGCGGGATGGGCCTACCGGAGCGCGAAAGGGGCGGTCCGCCCGGAGGGGGCGGGATGGGCCTACCGGAGCGCGAGAGGGGCGGTCCGCCCGGGGGGGGCGGGATGCGCCGGGGCGCGGTGGGAGCTGCTGCGCCCGACGAGGCAGCGGGGGCCGGTGCAGGTGGTGCAGGTGGTGCAGGTGCGCTACCAGCGCCCGGTGGGGCGACTGGAGCAGCGGCAGGCGCAGCCGTTGCCGAGGCCGTTGCTGCGGCCTGAACGGCACTGGCGGGTCCCGTCACCGGCTCGGGGAGGGTGGCTGGCGGGCGGTCGAGAGGGGGTGAGGCCGGCACTGCGACGCCGCTCCCTCCGACCGGCGGCCGGGGCGAGCCGGCGCGCTCGGCGCCCGGCGTCCCCGGTCGTTCGGTTCTCGGTCGTTCGGATGCGGTTCGTTCGGGTGCGGTTCGTTCGGCCCCAGGGACTGGCGCCGGAGGGTGCGGGGAGGTCGGCGCGCCGGGAGGGCCACCCGCGGGGGTGGCGATCGGACGGACCTCGCCCGGGCCCCGCCCGAGCTCGGCGGCCGGGCGGCTCGTCACGAGCCGCCGCGGTGGCGCAGTGCCACCGGTGTCGTCCGCTCCGCCGCTGAGTCCTCGCGCGCCCACCTCGACGGCCCGCTGCCCCCGACCGAGCGCCGCATCGCCAGTTGGCGAGACACCGCTGTGCGGTCCGCCCGGGGTGCTCGCTGCCGGCCTGCTCGACACGGCCGGCTCGGGCTCCGGGGGCTGCTGGGCTCGGCGCAGTCCGAGCTGGTCGGCCTTGCGGCGGACGCGGTCGGCCTGCGCATCCTCGATGCTCGACGAGTGGCTGCGCACGCCGATGCCGAGCGTGAGGCTGAGGTCGAGTGCTTCCTTGTTCGTGAGCCCGAGCTCTCGGGCCAGCTCATAGACGCGGATCTTCTTCGCCAACTGCCGTCTCAGTCCTCTCGTTGCGGCCGGCCCGGTCGCGACCAGCGGGGCCTGCGCCCACCCGCCGTAGCCTAGGGTGCCAGCTGCCTGCACCCCTCCGGGGCGTGCGGCTGGACACCCGCTCCCGGCGCGCCCTGCCGGGGCGTGTCGAGCAGCGCACCCGCTGCACCTGGTCGGAGCGGGCGCCGCAGGGTACGGGAGAACGATCCCGTCCGCTCCGCGCGCGACACGCACGACGAGCTCGGAGCCCGAAGGTCAGCGGGATCCCTGCAGACCCAGGCCCCGCGCCCCGGGAGGGTGCGCGAGAGGACGAGTCCACCGGTTGGATCGCCAACCACGCGCACGAGGGCCGACACGGGCCGGCGTGCCCTACATCCGACGCAGGTGCGCTCCGGCTCGGTCAGCGCGGCTCTCCTCCGATGTCCTGCGACTCTGGCGTCGCCTCCGCCACGGCCGGACCCAGGTCGGATCGACCCGTCGTCGACGACACCTCGGGGGTGATGTCCGCCGGCGGGCCTCCGGTTGCGGCGCCGTCACCCTCCGCAGCGCCGTGGCCCGGCTCTGCCTCCTCGCCGGTGCGCTCCTCGCTCGAGCCGCCACCCTCCAACCACTGGCTGGCCGGCACGACCTCGCCACCCTCGGCCGGCTGCCACACCATCTCACCGCCCTCGGTCTCCACCCACTCACCCTCGGCCCACTCCTCGGCAGCCGCTGCCTCCTCGGCCTCTTGGGTCTCACTCTTGATGTCGATACGCCACCCGGTGAGCCTGGCCGCGAGCCGAGCGTTCTGACCCTCCCGACCGATCGCCAGCGAGAGCTGGTAGTCGTTGACGATCACCGTCGCCGTCCCCGACTCGTCGTCGAGGCGTACTTCCTTCACCCGGGCCGGCTGGAGGGCACGCTGGACGAACTCCGCGGGGTCTTCCGAGAACGGGACGATGTCCACGCGCTCGCCACGCAGCTCGCTCGTGACCATCCGAACCCGGGCCCCCCTCGCGCCGACGCACGCACCGACGGGGTCGACGTTCGCGTCGTTGGACCAGACGGCGATCTTGGTGCGGTGTCCGGGCTCGCGGGCACAGGCCTTGATCTCGACGACCCCCGAGGCGATCTCCGGCACCTCCAGTTCGAACAGCCTCTTGATGAGGCCAGGGTGCGTCCTGCTCACCACGATCTGTGGCCCCTTCGCCGTCTTGCGGACCTCGACGATGTAGGCCTTGACGCGGGCGCCGTGCTCGTAGCGCTCGTAGGGGACCTGCTCCGCCTGCGGCATCAGCGCCTCGACCTTGCCGAGGTCGAGGAGGGTGTAGCGGTTGTCGCTCTGCTGGATGAGCCCCGTGACGACGTCGCCCTCCCGGCCGGCGTACTCCTCGTACTTGAGGTCCCGCTCGGCCTCCCGCACGCGCTGGAGGATCACCTGCTTCGCCGTCTGTGCGGCGATTCGCCCGAAGTCGGCGGGGGTGTCGTCCCACTCTCGGACGACGTTCCCGTCGGCGTCGAGTTCCTGACCGTAGACCCGGAACTCGCCGGAGTCGGGATCGATCGTGACGACTGCTTCCTCGGCTGCGTCGGGGCGTCGCTTGTACGCCGCCATCAGGGCGTTCGCCAGCGCTTCGAGCAGCACGTCCACGCTGATCCCGCGGTCCCTCGCGATCTGGGAGAGGGCATCCATCAACTCGATGTTCTCGGTGCTCATGCGCGCGCCACCTTCCTGGCCTGGGATCTCGGCGGCTCGGCCACGCCGGACGCCGGTGTTCGGCGCGGGGCGGCGCTCGCCCACTCGAAGATCGTGCGAGCGCTCGAGATCTGTTCGTAGGAGAGCCTCGCCGTAGGTCCCCCAGCAACCCCGCCTGATCCGCCCGCAGCGACCACCGATCGGCCGGCAGTTCCCGTCGATCCGACCGGCGCGTCCGCGGGTGTCCTGGCCGTTTCGGAGGCGCCGGTCGCCTCGGCGAGGCGGACTTCGATCCCCTCTTCGTCCGCCACCAGGAGGACTCCCTCCAGGCGACGCGGGAGGTCGCCCCCAGGGCGAGTCTTCACGGCGACCCGCGAGCCCACCGCCCGTTGGAAGTGCACCGGACGACGGAGTGGACGCTCGAGCCCGGGGCTCGACACCTCGAGCCCGTAGGGCCCTCGGGGCGCGAGGTCGGGCCGCTCGTCGAGGACGTCGGAGACGGCGTGGTTCGCGCGTGCGAGCACGTCCAGGTCCACCCCCTCCGGCCGATCGACGGTCACGAGAACCCGGTGCGGGGCGACCTCGACGTCGACCAACTCCAGGCCGAGTCCAGCGAGCGCGGGGCCGAGGAGCCCCTCCAGCACCTCTCCGCCCCGGTCGCCCACGCACATCCTCGTCTCTCTCGTCACCGCCCGCTCCGGACGCGCCACCACCGGGCGGACCCGCTGGTCCGTCCTGCGCCAACCTGCGAGACCGAGCCCCGGCGAAACAAAAGCGTGGGCGGCTGCCCACGCTTCTCCCCGGCCGATCCGGGAGCTGCCGCAGTATCGGTCACCTGTTGGCCTCCCGAGTATACCGGTGGCGGCAGCCCCCTTTTCGGGTCGCCCGGCTCGGGCATGCCGGCTGTGCTCAGAACGTCGTGGTGAGCCAGGGTGTGCGCTCGGCACGGAGGAGCTCTGCCGTCCGCGCGACGCCACCCGGCACAACCTCCTCCACGAGCCCCGCGCGAGCGAGGTGCCCGAGGTCGGTCCCGCCGAGGTAGGCCGCGCCGAGCGCATCGATGCCGAGCCGGACCGCCGGCTGGGCATCGCGCACCCGCTCGCAGTGGCCCCTTCCCGCTCGCACCTCGAGCGACCAGCAGCCGCGGTTCGCCGGGAGAAGCGGGTCCACGACCTCGAGCACCGCGCCCCCGTCCACGCCGTAACCTCGCGCCGCGAGGGCCCCGCGGACGTCGAGGATCCGCAGCCACGCACCGTCTCGCACCGCGAGCGTCTCGACGGCCCGAGGGTCGGGGAAGAGCAGCCGGAGCGGCTCGTCGAGGGACCGCAGGGGCGCCAGGACCTCGTCGGCGAGGTCCATCCGGGCAAGGTGGCGCCAGAGGAGGCTCGCCGCCCCGGGTTCCGGTGCCTGGAGGTCGACGACGTCGACGCGATGGGCCGAGGAGGGCCCCTGGCCGACGTCGTGCAGCCGGTACAGCGCATAACCGGCCATCTCCGCCCGAGCGTCGACCGCGACCAGAGCGTTCAGCGCGCTGGAGCCTTCGCGTTGGCGCGGCGGATCCGCAAGGTAGTCGTGCCACTCGAGCTCAGGGCGTGTGGCTCCGCCGGGCACGGTTGTGCACGCCGCCCGGTAGACCGCCCTCAGCCCTTCCGCCACCTCCTCGGGCCACGCATGCTCGAGGCGCCAGGCCGAGCTGGTCTCCCGCGGCGCCTCGCCGACCCGGTCCCGGCGAACCCGGTAGGTGGCCCACCAGGTCGTCACTCCGAAGCCAAAACGCCCGTAGATCCCTCCCTCGCTGGCCGTGAGCAAGGCGAAGGGGAAGCCCTCCGCGCCGAGCGCCTGGAGCTGGTGGACGAGGAGCAACCGGAGCAGCCCCCGGCGCCGGTGCACCGGGTGGACCCCGACGAAGCTGATCCCCGCCACCTCGGCGGCCTTGCCCCACGGGAGCGTGCAGCGGAGGCGGTAGGAGCCAGCGGTCGCCACGATCGCTCCCCCCTCTCGGACGACCAGGCAACGCTCGCTGTCCAGGAGTGTCCCGACCGTTCGGAGCTCGTCCGGGGGAAGACGGCCCGCGTAGGCGAGCTCGACAGCGGCGAGGAACGCCTCGACTTCCTCGGGTGCGATGGTCGAGATGCCCGGGGTTCCGCCGAGCGGTGCGGGCCTCATCGCGGCGCCCGTCCCGGCGCGCTCGCGGCTCCCCGTGCGCCGAGCACGCCTCAGGAGCCGTCCTCGCGCTCGCGTCCCGGCGCAGGCGAGCCCGGCGCGCCCGACTGCCCCGGCTCGACCGAAGGTGACGCCGAGCTCGCCGGCGCTCCGTCACCGGGCGCTCGGAGGTGCTTCCGGATGAGCTCGACACGCGCCTCGCTGCCGTTCGCGTCTGGCCCCTTTGCACCGAGCAGAGTTGCCCGGTCGGAGGCCGCCTCACCCTCCGCACTCGGGTCGGCAGCCGCGAGGCGCGCCTCGATCCCCTGTTCCACGATCTTCTCGGCCTCGTCGACGAGCGCCGCGACCATCTCCGCCTCCGGGACCACGCGCACGATCTTGCCCTTGATGAACAGGTGCCCCTTCTGGCGCCCCGCGGCGATACCGAGGTCCGCCTCGCGGGCCTCGCCCGGCCCGTTCACCACGCAGCCCATCACCGCGACCTGGATCGGCAGCTTGCGGTCCTCGAGAGCCTCCTGGGCCTCCTTGGCGACGCGGATCACGTCGATCTCCGCGCGCCCGCACGAGGGGCAGGCGATGAGGTCGAGACCCTTGCGCTCACGCAGGCCGAGCGCCTCGAGGAGCTGGCGGCCCGCACGGGCTTCTTCGACGGGGTCAGCGGTGAGCGAGTAGCGGATGGTGTCGCCGATTCCCTCCGCGAGGAGCGTCGCGATCCCGGCGGTGGCCTTGACCAGGCCGGCCGGGGGCGGCCCGGCCTCGGTCACCCCGAGGTGGAGCGGGTGATCGGTCACCTCGGCGAGCTGGCGGTACGCCTCGATCATGAGCGGGACGTTCGATGCCTTCACCGAGATCTTCACGTCCTCGAAGCCGACCTCGGCGAAGTAGGAGAGCTCGAGGAGCGCGGACTCGACGAGCGCCTCGGGGGTCGCCCCACCGTGCTTGCGGTAGAGCTCTGGGTGCAGCGAACCGGCGTTCACCCCGATGCGGATCGGGACCCCGCGGTCCTTTGCCTTGGCGGCGATGTTCCGGATCTCGCCAGGCTTGCGGAGGTTGCCCGGGTTCAGACGCAGGCAGGCAACGCCGGCGTCGAGCGCTGCGAGCGCCATCTCGTGGTGGAAGTGGACGTCGGCCACGATCGGGACGGGCGCCCGGGGCACGATCCTCGCCAGCCCCTCCGCGGCTTCGGCCTCGTTGCAGGTGCAGCGCACGATATCCGCCCCGGCCGCCGCGAGTGCGTAGATCTGGGCGAGCGTGCCGTCGACGTCAGCCGTCTTCGTGGTGGTCATCGACTGGACGCTGATCGGTGCTCCCCCACCGACGGGCACCGAGCCCACCATGATCTGGCGCGTCGTGCGCCGCCGTGCCATCGCTACCGTCGGTCGGGCCATTCGTTGCCCCTCTCTCGCTGCCTTCACGCGTGCACCTGGGTCCCATCCGCGACTCGCACCGCCCACCCGGCGACCCGCAGGTCCTCCGCGCCACATCCGCTGGCACCAGCGACGCACCGCCGGAGCGGAGCGCCACGCGCACCCCGGGCGACTGCTGCCACGAGCCGACCTCCCGGGCTCGCTCCCTACCGGAACGGGTTCGGGAGCGGATGGACGATGTCGAGGTAGGCCGCAGAGATCCCGAGCACCAGGATAAGGAGGAACACGACGTAGGTGAGCGGCAGGAGCTTCTCGTCGTCGGCGAGGTAGTGCCGACCTCGGAAGGAGCGGAGGCGCTCGTAGACCACGACCGCCACCCTGCCCCCGTCGAGCGGGAGCAACGGGACCATGTTGAACAGGCCCACGAAGATGTTGATGCTGATGAGGAGATCGAGCACGTCCGCACCGCCACCCTGGGCCGCCTGCGACGCGAGGCGGGCGACGCCGATCGGGGACTCCAGGCGTACCTGGGACGCAGCCGCGCTCGCTGGCTGCTTCCCCTCGAGCTGGCCGAGGTAGAGCGAGATGCCGTGCGGCGAGAACAGGTTGCCGAGCGCCTCGACGTTGCGAACGAGGGTGGTCCCGAAGCCCTGGGCCGCCGTCGCGACGCCACCGAGTGGGCTCGAGCGAACGACGGCGACGGGGCTCTGGATCAGGACACCGATCACCCCGACCGGGGGTCCCTCCGGCGCGAGCGCCGGAGCACCCTCGAGGTGGTGGACCCGACCGTTGACCGGATGGACCACCAGGTGCTCGAGGTGGGTGCCCTGGCGTACCTCGAGGGAGACGGGGCGCGTCCCGTCCTTCGCGAGCACGTCGCCCAGCTGCGCGATGTTCCCGATGCGCGCTCCGCCGGCACCCACGATGACGTCGCCGAGCCGGAGCCCCGCCGCCTCCGCCGGGTTCGCGACGCCCGCCACCTTCGGGAAGCCCACGACCTCCGCTCCCGGCTGGAGGCTCGCCTGGCCGTAGAAGACGACCAGGCCCCACAGCAGGACCAGGGCGAGCAGGAAGTGCACGGTGGAGCCGGCCACCGCCACGCCGAGCTTGCGGGGAAAGGTCGACTGCCGGAAGGTTCTCGCCTCGTCCTCGGGCGCGACCTCCTCGAGGTTGGACATCCCGAGGATCCGCACGTAGCCCCCCGCCGGGATGGCCTTGACCCCATAAGTCGTCTCACCTCGGGTGATGGACCAGAGCCGCGGCCCGAAGCCGAGGTAGTACTCCGTCACCTTCATCCCGCTCCACTTGGCAACGAGGAGGTGCCCGAGCTCGTGCAGCATGATGAGCGCCACGATTGCGAGGATCACGCCGACCGCACCGAGGACGTGGAAGGCCCCCGCGAGGACGAGTCCCGCGGCGACGACGAGGACCAGGCGGGCGAGCGCGGCCCTCGAGCCAGGCGCGAACGCCTGCGTGCCGGCCGAGTCCGCGGGCCCATCGGGGCTCGTGCCGGGTGGCTCGGCGCTCGTGGTCGAGTCGGGACCCGCACTCGAGCGAGGGCCAGGCTGGTCGCGCGAGGGCTGCGTGCTCACAGGAGGGCCGGGCTGGTCGTGGAGGGACTGCGGTTCACGCGAGGACCCGCTCGATGGCACGGGTGGCTGCGCGGCGCGCCCGCCCGTCGGCCTCGACGACGTCCGCGACTTCGTCGAGCGGTGCACGGTCCCAGGAGGCGAGCACGTCCTCGGCGACCTCGGCGATCCCGAGCCACGGGAGCGCACCCCCGAGGAAGGCCGCCACGGCCACTTCGTTCGCCGCGTTGAGCCAGGCCGGTGCCCCACCACCCTCGCGACCGGCGGCGAAGGCGAGACCGAGACAGCGGAAGGTGTCCAAGTCGGGCGGCTCGAACTCGAGGGTCTCGGCCGCCGCCCAATCGAGCGCACCGAAGGCCACCTCGGTCCGTACGGGCCACCCGAGCGCGTACCCAACAGGAAGACGCATGTCCGGCCGGGAGAGCTGGGCAAGTGTCGAGCCGTCCCGGAACGTGACCATCGAGTGGACGATCGACTGGGGGTGGATCACGACCTCGATGCGGTCGTAGTCGACGTCGAACAACTCGTGCGCCTCGATCACCTCCAGACCCTTGTTCATGAGCGTCGACGAGTCCACCGTGATCTTCGGGCCCATGCGCCAGGTCGGATGCGCGAGCGCCTCGTCCACCGTCACGGACGCGAGCGAGGAGCGGCTCCGGCCCCGGAACGGGCCGCCGCTCCCCGTGAGCACGAGCGTGGCGACCTCACCGCGCTCGCCGGCGCGAAGGCACTGATGGAGCGCACAGTGCTCCGAGTCCACCGGCACGAGCTCGGCACCGGGGGTTCGGCGCGCGCGCTGGACCACGGGCGCTCCGGCCACGAGGGACTCCTTGTTCGCCAGCGCGAGCCTGCGACCCGCCGACAGGGTCGCCATCGTCACCCCGAGACCGGCGAACCCGACCACGGCGTTCAGGGTGACATCCGCCATGGCTGCGAGCTCCGCCAGCGCGTCCGGGCCAGCCAGCACCTCGATGCCCTCGGGCACCACGGCGGCGAGCGCCGCCGCACCCCCGGGGTCCGAGACGGCGAGGAAACGGGGCCGCGAGCGAGCTGCCTGGGCGGCGAGCGCGTCGAGAGAGGCCTGGCTCGAGCCACTCGCCGCGAGCGCGAGGAGCGACCATCGACCGGGGCTGGACTCGATCACCTCCAAGGCTTGCCGACCGACCGATCCCGTCGAGCCGGCGACGAAGACCGAGACAGCCTGCTCAGTGGACATGGAGGATCTCCAGGACGTAGTAGGCGACGGGCAGGACGAAGAGGATGGCATCGATGCGGTCGAGGACCCCGCCGTGCCCAGGGAGGAGCGTGCCCATGTCCTTCACCTGGAGGTCGCGCTTCAGGAGCGACTCGGCGAGATCCCCGAGCGGCGCGACGACCATGACGACCACCGCCACGACGACGGCGTGGAGGAGCGTCCAGGGATGCACGTGGGCGAGCACGACGGCAGCGACGATGGCCCCGAGCACACCGCCGACCAGACCCTCCACCGTCTTGTTGGGGCTCACCGAGCGGAGCAGCGCGTGGCGCCCCACCTGCCGGCCGACCAGGTACGCCCCGACGTCGTAACCGATGGTGAGCAGCACCACGCCAGAAAGGTCGGCCACGCCGTGGCGGTGCGGGAACGTCGTCGGGTCGAGGAGTGCGGCCGCGTACGCCCCGAACACCCCGACCCACCCGAAGGCGAGGATGGTGACCGCGAGGTTGGCCGTCGCCCGCTGTCGACGGCCGTCGCCGAGGAACCAGGTGAAGCTCGCCGCCAGGGCAACCACCCAGGCGACCGGGAGGGCGGCGGTACCGAAGTGGTAGGCGGCGGGGATCATGACCAGGGTCACCGCCAGCCCGACCAAGGTCGCCGGCCGGTACCCCGAGCGGCGGAGCACGGCGTACGCCTCGGCCAGCGCGAGGACGATGACGACCATCACCAACGCGAGCGAGGACACCGGCCCGCCGAGGAAGGCCGCGATGGCAACGACCCCGAACGCCACCCCCGTGGCGACCCTGCGACCGAGCTCGCTCGCGGGACTCCCCTGCGCGGCCCGAGCGCGCTCCGGTCGAGCGAGCGAGCCCCCTCCCGGGAGCCCTGCAGCCGGCGCCACGGGGGACGGGGCTCCCACGAGCGGAAGGTCCTCGGGCCGCGGTTCCTCGGGCGCCGACCCCTCGGGCGACGGTGCCCTCGACGCCGCCTCCTGTTCGCCAGCCCCCCCTTCGGCCGGCTCGGGCGCAGGCGGCGCAGAGGTCGCCCCGCGACGAAGCGCGTGGCGCAGCCGCCCAGCGAGCCCACGCCGAGGAGCGGGAACCACCGTCGCAGGCGCGGAAGTCGTCGCCACTGACGCAGCCACCCCACCCTCGTCCAGCGCAACATCCTCTCCGCCGGAACCGGTCCATCCGTCGAGCGCCACAGGGCGAGCCGTCGTGAACGCCGCACCCCGGAGGATCTCGGAGCTGGGTGCCGTTCCAGCCCCTGGGGCCTCACCGACCCCCGATGCCGTGACGTTCCCCGAGGCCCCGCCCGTCGTATCGCTGCCGAGCACCGCTCCACCCTCGCGCTGCCCGGCCTCGTCCTCCCCGACGTCGACCGCTCCGGCCTCGTCCTCCCCGACGTCGACCGCTCCGGTCTGGAGCAACCCTCCCTCGCCCCCGGCGAAGACCAACTCGAAGGGCACGGCACCGTCGAGCGCGAGGCCGAGAGCGAGCATCCCCTCTGGTCGGAGCACCGGTTTCTCCTGGTCGAACAGCATCGGCGCGCTGTCGGAACGCGAGCCGGGCACGACGGGAGCTCCCGCTGACGCATCCCGGGCCAGCCCTTCGTCCGCGTCAGTCGACCCAGCCGGTTGCAGCAACTCCGGGGCCTCCGCCACGGCGTCGTCGCCCGACGGCGGCAACACCGGATCTCCGCGCTCGGTGCCCTCCTGCCGATCCACTACACCTCCCGGCGCCCCGACCGCACGGCGCGCTCAGATCTCGAGGAGCTCGCGCTCCTTGTGCGCCAGGATCCCGTCGATCTCCTGAACGTGCTCCTGGGTGACGCGGTCGAGCTCTTTCTCTGCCCGGTCGATCTCGTCCGTGGAGAGGTCTCCGTCGTGTGCGAAGCCCTCCAGCTCGTGGCGAGCCGTACGGCGCAGGTTCCGGACGGCGACACGACCGTCCTCGGCTCGGGCCCGCACGACGCGGACGAGCTCCTTGCGGCGCTCCGCAGTGAGGGGCGGGAAGGCAAGACGGATGACCTGCCCGTCGTTCGAAGGCGTGATCCCGAGGTCCGAGTGCTGGAGTGCCTTCTCGATGGCCTTGATGGACGCCTTGTCGAAAGGGGCGATCACGAGGAGGCGCGCTTCCGGCACGTTGAGCGACGCGAGCTGTTGCAGCGGGACCTCGGCGCCGTAGTAGTCGACCCGGAGCCGCTCGACCAGCGCCGGCGATGCCCGTCCGGTCCGGACCGAGGCAAGCTCGCCCTGGGTGTGCTGGACCGCCTTGGCCATCTTCTGACGAGTCTCTGCGAGGACCTCGTCGACCAGGGAGTCCTCCATCACCGGACCAGCGTACCGATCCGTTCGCCGAGGAGCGCTGCCCGCACGTTCCCCGGCCGCATGAGGTCGAACACGAGGATCGGGAGCCGGTTGTCCTTGCAGAAGGTGATGGCAGTCAGATCCATCACCCGCAGGTCGCGCGCGAGCACCTCGTCGTAGGAGATCTCCTCGAACCGGGTTGCCTGCGGCTCCACCCGGGGATCGGCAGAGTAGACACCGTCGACACCCGAGTGCGTCCCCTTGAGAACGGTGTCGGCACCGATCTCCGCTGCGCGAAGCGCCGCTGGGGTGTCGGTCGTGAAGTACGGGTTCCCCATGCCGGCCGCGAAGATCACGACCCGGCCCTTCTCGAGATGGCGCATCGCCCGGCGGCGGATGTAGGGCTCTGCCACCTCGGCCATCTGGATCGCCGATTGGACCCGGGTGGGCTGGCCGTGTCGCTCCAGGGCGTCCTGGAGCGCCAGTGCATTGATCACCGTCGCGAGCATCCCCATGTGGTCCGAGGTCGCGCGGTCGAGCCCACTCGCCTGGCCGTCCCTTCCCCGCCAGATGTTCCCGCCGCCGACCACCATCGCGATCTCGACGTCCGACTCCCTGCGCGTGGCGGCGACCTCTTCTGCGAGGCGCTCCACCACGGCGGCGTCGATCGTCTCGTCCGAGGCCGAGCTGGCAAGCGCCTCGCCCGAGAGCTTCAGCACCACCCGGTGCCACCGCCGCCTGCCGTCCACGGGCGTGGGCGCCGTCGCCTCCGACGGGGCTCCCGGGAGCGACAACGCTCAGGCCCCGATCTCGACCTGCGCGAAGCGCACCACGGTCGCATTGCCGAGGTGCCCGGCTACCGTCTGCTTCTCGTCACGGACGTAAGGCTGCTCGAGCAGGCAACGCTCCTTGATCCACCCGGTGAGCCGTCCGTCGACGACCTTCTCGAGCGCCGCCTCCGGCTTGCCCTCGTTGCGAGCAGCGGCGAGCAGCGTCGCCCGCTCCTCCTCCACCTCGGCCGCCGGGAGCTCGTCGCGGCGGAGCACGACGGGACGGGCGAAGGCAATGTGCACGGCGAGCTCGTGAGCGAGGCTCCGGCTTCCCCCGGCGAGCTCGACCAGGACCGCGTTGACCCCTCGCCCGTTCTGCTCGTGCAGGTAGCCGTCGATCACGTTCCCACTCGCGCCAGCAGCGAAACGGACGGTGCGCCCGAGCTCGATGTGCTCCTTCAGGACCACGCCGAGCTTCTCGATGTCCTCCCCGCGAGCGGTGAGCGCATCGGGGCCGTCGGCGGCGAGGCCGCCGGCAAGCTCCTCGACGAGCTGGACGAACTCCGCGGACTTGGCGACGAAGTCGGTCTCGCAACGCAGTTCGACGATCGCACCGACATCGCTCTCCACGACCAGCGAGAGTGCGCCCTGGCTGCTCTCGCGCTCGGCGCGCTTCACCGCGCTCGCCTTTCCGAGCTCACGAAGCCGCCGCGCAGCCGCCTCGAAGTCGCCGCCGCTCTCCTCCAGCGCGCGCTTCGCATCGAGCATGCCCGCGCCGGTCGCCCGGCGGAGGGACTGGACGTCTTGCGCGCTGAACGTTCTCTCGCTCATCGAACTCCTCGCTCCCATCGCGATCGCACCGGCACTGCCACCGGCGCCTGCTCTCACTTCGCCCCCCGAACAGCCCTTCCCCCCTCCCTACCGTGCCCCCGCACTGGCGAACACCCCGACCCGCCGGTCCTCCCGGCCGATCGGGTCCCCGAGCCCACTCGCCCATGCCGTCGCCGGCCGCGGGCTCCGCGCCCGTGTGCCCGCCCGCCCCGGAGCGGGCTGGCCCGCCGGCCACCGGGCCGCCCGGCAGGGCCCCGGGGCAGCGTCACGGGACCGACCCGTCCCTGCGCGGCCCGCCGGTGCCGACGGCTCGGCTCGGATCACCTCGACCGACAGGGAGCGCCCTGCCAGCGCCGTACACGAACCCGTCGCCGACGCTCGGGGGGCCTCCTCGATCCTCGACCCCCTACTCGACGGCCCCCGGTTGCGCGGCCCCGCCGGCATCGGCCTCGCCACCCGAGGACGACTCCACGGTCTCGCCCACTCCGGCGGTTTCCGCAGGCCGCGCTTCGGCACCGAGGCGCACGTCCGGTGTCTCGCGGATCCCCGTCATACCGTCCGACCGCGGCGCTCCGCCGGCCTGGCGCGAGGCCATCCGGGCCGCCCGCTCGGCCGCCTCGAGGGCTGCCTGACGCCGGGCTTCCGCCTGCGCTGCCGCGCGGCGCGCTTCCGCCTCGGGATCCGGGGGCGCAGCTTCGGGCCCGGCGGCCGCCGCAGTCCCGGGGGGAGCGTGGCGCGATGCGATGAAGCGACCCTCGATCACGGCATCGGAGATGACCCTGCACATCAGGGCTCCTGCCCGGATCGCGTCGTCGTTGCCTGGGATGACGTAGTCGATGACATCGGGATCGCAGTTGGTGTCCACCACCGCGATGACAGGGAGCCCGAGCCGGTTCGCCTCGGTGACCGCGATGTGCTCCTTCTTGGTGTCGATGACGAACACTGCGTCGGGCAGCTTGGTCATGTTCCTGATGCCGCCCAGGTTCCGCTCGAGCTTCTCGAGCTCGCGAGTCAGGATCAACGCCTCCTTCTTCGGCATTGCCTCGAAGTCACCGGCGTCGCGCATCCGCTCGTACTCCTGCATCTTCTTCACCCTCTGGGAGATGGTGGAGAAGTTCGTGAGCATCCCACCCAGCCAGCGCTCGTTCACGAAGGGCATCCCGCAGCGCTGGGCGTAGCTGGCGATGGGGTCCTGGGTCTGCTTCTTGGTCCCGACGAAGAGCACCACGCCTCCCCGTTGGGCGAGATCTCTCGTGAAGCTGTACGCCGTCTCGATCCGGTGGAGGGTCTGGTTCAGGTCGATGATGTAGATGCCGTTGCGCTCACCGAAGATGAAGCGCTTCATCTTCGGGTTCCACCGCCGAGTCTGGTGCCCGAAGTGGACCCCGGCCTCGAGCAACTGCTTCATCGTCACGACTGCGCTCATCGGAACTCCCATCGGTTCGCACGGCCCTGGCCCACGCCGAGACGGCGACCGTGGACGGGACAGGGCAGATCAGAGCCGCCGGAACCTCCGGCGGACGGCCACAGCATAGCGGCGAGGCCCGGCGGGCTCTGGCGCCAGAGACCGCCGCCGAGCGCTAGCCCCGCGGGTGCGCAGCGCGGTGCGCCTCGGCGAGGCGCTCCTTGCTCACATGGGTGTAGCGCTGCGTCGACCGCAGGCTGGCGTGGCCGAGCAGCTCCTGGACGACCCGCAGGTCTGCGCCGCCGTCGAGGAGGTGCGTCGCGAAGGTGTGCCGGAGCACGTGGGGGTGTGCGCCAACCGGGCCGCGAGCGGCGACGACTCTCGCCACGTCCCGAGATCCCATCGGGCCACCCCGCAGGTTGAGGAACAGCGCCTCCTCGGCCCGCCCCGCTCCCCGAGACTCGCCCGCTCGGCCCCCTCGGCCCGGGGCTGCGGACGGACGACGCAGGAGGTCTCGAACGGCCAGCCACGCAGCGAGCGTCGCACGGGCACGATCGTGCAGTGGCACCAGGCGCTGCGTACCGCCCTTACCCCAGACCGGGAGCACGTCGGCCGCGGCCGTCACCTCGCCGACTCGCAGCCCGCACAGCTCCGAGACCCGCACACCGGTCGCATAGAGCAGTTCGAGCACGGCGTCATCCCGGACCTCGAGGGCGTGACGACGGCGGTCCTCGGGATCGCTTCGCCGCGCCGCACCCCCGCCCGCCGTCCCGGCGGTCGGTCTCGACCCGCCATCGAGCATCTCCTCGACCTCCCGGGGGCGCAGCACAGCCGGCAGGCGTGAGCGTGGGCGCGGAGAGAGCAGCCCCGCCGAAGGGTCAGTCGTCACCACACCCGCCTCGAGCGCGAAACGGAAGTACCGCCGCACGGCGGCCGCACGGCGAGCGATGGTGGCGGAGGCGAGGCCTCGTGTCGCGAGAAAGGCGAGGTAGCGGCGGAGCAGGAGGCGGTCGACCTCGCTCGGGCGGGTCCGGCCGCTGCGAACGACCCAGGCTGCCAACTCGGTCACGTCACGGCGATACGCGACGAGCGTGCTCGGCGACGCCCCAGCGAGACTCCGTGCGAACGCGTCGAGCGCCCAGGGATCCTCGTCGCCGCCCGGCGAGGAGGGGCCGGGCGCCGCCGCACCGCCAGGTCGCTTCACCGACACCTCCGCGTGCTCGCGAGACGGCGCCCAGGCTAGCGATCGCCGACCTGCGTCGAGGGGACATCCGACGCGGGGGCGCGCCGGGGACCTGACGACTACCCTCCCAACGTGTCGGCACCAGACGGCGATCCATCGGTACGGACGAGCCTCCCGGGGGAACCCACGGCTCCGAGCCCGCAAGCTGCGCCGTCACCGGACCCCGGCTCCGTCTCCGGGACGTCGAGCTCCGCCCCCTTGGCGCGCGGCGCAACGAACGGACCGGAAGCGTCTTCGTCCGGACGAGACAGATCCCCCGCTGGTCGGGACGTGGTTGCAGCGCTCCACGCGAGTCTCGCCGAGGGAGCAGCGGTCGTCCTCGTCACCGCCGTCGAGACGCGCGGGACGCCACCCTGCCGAACCGGCCAGAAGCTGCTCCTCGGCACCGGCGGCGCACTCGCCGGCACGCTTGGCTGCTCCGAGCTCGACGCGGCCGCTGCGAACCATGCCGGCGTGGCACTCGACTCGGGTGCGGACGGGCTGTTCTGGCTCCCCCACCCCGACGGGGACGTCCACGTCTACGTCGAGCCGTTCGTCACCCCGGCGTGCCTCGTCGTGCTCTCGGCCACGCCGGTTGCGGCGCACCTCGTGCGCTGGGCGGGGGAGCTCGGGTGGGAGACGGTCCTGGTCGAGCCCGACCCGGGGCGGGTGACCGACGCGGTCCGGGCCAGCGCTGGCTCCGTGGTGGCGGCGCTCCCGCCACGCCAGCTCGGCGCACGAGACGCCATCGTGGCGACCGACCACGATGCGCCGAGCCTCGCAGACCTGCTCTCCCGCGGGCTCGACTCGGGAGCCGGCTACGTCGGGCTCATGGGTAGCCGGCGCCACGTCGCGGCACACCTCGCGGCACTCGAGGCGAGTGGGCTCGACGATGATGCGCTCGCTCGTCTCGAGACCCCCGTCGGGCTCGACCTCGGGGGCCAGAGCGCCCCGGAGATCGCTCTTGCGATCCTCGCCGGGCTCGTCGCCTGGAGGCACGGCCGCGCCGGCGGTCGTCTCGCCGGGCAGGCGCGCACGCGCCCATGAGCACCGCGTCCCCTCGACACGCCTGGGGGGCGGGACGGCCTGCTCACTCTGCGCCGGGACCCCGAGTGGCCCAGCGAGCGAGGATCGCCGCCTCCGCCACGAGCTGCTCTCGGAGCCCACTCAAGATCGCCCGTTCGACCACCGGACCGACGAGGGGGTACCGCACGCTCAGCTCCCCGCTCATCTCCTGGGTACAGCGGCCGGGGCCGGCGCCGACGAACCGGTACCGGCCCTCGCAGCGGAACCGGCTCTGGTAGTGGTCGGGCACCATCTCGAACCGGACGGTCCTCGCGGTCAGGTCCACCTCCGAGTGGTCGACCCAGGTGAGCTTGGCAGGATCGACCACGGCCCGCACCGCCGGGGAGAGGTCCCCAGCGAACGCGTACGCGACCGCGATGTGCGCGAGCTGCCGCACGTCGTCGCGATCGCAGGAGACGACGCGCGGTGGTGAGATCGCCCGAAGCTCACCGAGCGCGGCGTAGAAGGCGGGCGTGGCGAAGGCCGCAACCGCCGCGTCCGGATCCGCTTGCACCGTCTGCTCGAGCCGGAACCGCACCGGCGAAGGGTAGCCCGGCAGGGGCGTCGTCCGCCGTCGGCATCCGGCGGGACCGCAGCGGGCTTGTCAGCGACCCGAGCGGCTCGCGAAGCTGGGCGGGAATGCAGCGGTTGCACGTTCCGGCGCCCGTGGTCGTGGCGGTGTCCTGGCTGGCCGGAACGCTCCCCGTCTCCAATCTGGCTGCCAAGCGCGTCGCCGGTGTCGACCTGCGTGACGTCGGAGGAGGAACGGTCTCGGGCTCGGGGCTCTACCAGGTCGGGGGCTTCCGGCCCCTCGTCGTCGCCGGCTGCTTCGAGCTCGTCAAGGGTGCGATCGGGCCACTGCTCGCCGGCGAACGCGCCGGTGTCGGAGCGCTCGCAGCGGGCGCGGCGATCGTCGGCCACGACTGGTCACCCTGGCTCGGCGGTGCGGGTGGGCGCGGCATCTCCCTCGCCATGGGGGCCGGACTCGTGGCCGGGCCGGAGGCCACGGCGCTCCTCGCCGCCGGCCTTGCCATCGGGAAGGCGAGTCACCAGGCTGGACTGGCATCGGCCATCGCCCTCGCGGCAATCGTGCCGGCCCTCGGGCTCCGGCACGGCACGCGAGGGGCGCTGCTCGGCACCGCGCTCGTGGTGCCGATCACCGCCAAGCGTCTCGCCGGCAACCGCCGTCCGCCGGCCGGCTGGAGCTGGTCGACCCTCGGCCACCGCCTCCTCTTCGACACCGACCCACCGACCCACGCACCGTGCTCGGCTGGCGAGACCGAGCGCTGCGGATGATGCCGAGCGGCGCAACGCCTGCACACGCCGCCGGTCGAGCGCGATCCGATCGTTCGGGCCAGGTGGGCATCGTGACGGACTCCGCTGCGTCGATCGCCCCCGAGCTGGCGGACGCACTCGGGGTCGTGGTCGTCCCGATGCAGATCAGCTTCGGGAGCAGCCCGAGCGCCGGTCGCCCCGCCGATCTCGCGCCCGTCGAGGCTCCGCTCCGCCCGAGCGGGGACGAGCGCGGCATCTCCCTCGACGAGGTGCTCGCACACCTGGCCCAGGGCGTGCACACCGCCGGACCGACCCCTGCCGCCTTCCTCGACGCCTACGAGCGAGCAGACCACGGAAGTGGCGTGCTTGCGGTGACGGTGGCCTCGGGGCTCTCGTCGACGTTCGCGACGGCACGCCTCGCGAGCACGCTCCGAGGAGGCGGTTCGGTGGAGGTCCTCGACTCGGGCACGGCGGCCGGAGCGGAGGGCCTCGTCGTCACCGCGGCCGCAGTCGCAGCGAGTTCCGGTGCGTCACTCGAAGCCGTGGCTGCCCGTGCGGGTGCGGTCGCTCGCGCCGTCCGGCTCGTGGCCGTCGTCGACAGCCTCGACCAGCTGGCGAGGACGGGGCGCATCCCCGACCTGGCGGGCCGAGCGGGACGTCGTCTCGGCCTCCGTCCACTGTTCGAACTGCGCGCGGGCCGACCCCGCCTGCTCCGCCCCTCGCTCGGGGAGCGCGGTGCGACCGAGGCGGTGCTCGGTCAGTGGCGCCGAAGCGTCCCGACGCCGCCCGGGCGACTGCACGTGGTCGCACTCCACGCGCTCGACGAGCTCGCAGCGAAGCGTCTCCTCGAAGGAGTGCGCGCGGAGCACGAACCCGAGGAGGCGTTCGTCGGGCGGTTCGGCCCGGTCATGGTGGCCCACACCGGGCCGGGCGTGCGGGGACTCGCCTGGTGGTGGGAGGCAGAGGACGGCACCCCGCTCCCGCTCCCCCAGCGCAGGGCCTCCCGGAGCGAGGCCGAGCTCGTGCCGCCGGCCGAAGGCCGCTGACCTTCACCTCGCGAACGCGGCCGCATCGGTCGGCCGCCGCACGTCGCCCGCGACGTGCGGCCGTCAGCGGCAGAACGCCGCCACTGCGGCTCCCCGCGGTCAGCCGGAAGACGTCAGCCGCGGCGGGACGCGATCGCTCGCGGCGGTCAGCCGGAGAACGCAGGCGCTGCGGCAAGCGCCCACTCGACGGCCTCGAGGATCGCCGAGATCCCCGAGCGAACCAGGCCATGCCCCATGTCGGTCACGAGCCAGAGGCGTCGGGGCGCGGGGGCGTCGCGGAGGAGCAGCGGGGCGTCGCGAGCCGGGAGGAGCCGGTCCCGCGTGCCGTGCACGACGGCGAGCGGTTGACGGATCTGACGAACCAGGGACGCAGGAGCCGGCGCGAGGCGGAAGCGACGGTCGACGCGAGCTCCGCTCAGCCGGCCGAGCACCGCGACCCCGAGCGACGTGCGTGTGAGCAGGCCAAGTGCGAGAAACGCGGGGCGGAGCCGCCACCTTGCCGGGGCGCTCACCACGACGACCCCGTCGCAGGCCGGGGACGCCCCGGCCGCCGCCCAACGCAGCGCGGCGACAGCCCCCATCGAGACACCCACCACGACCAGCGGTCCCGTCGCAAGCGGGGTGACGGCCGCCACGTCGAGCTGTTCTCGGTCGATGAGCGTGCTCAGCCCCCCCGACTCGCCATGTCCTCGAGCGTCGTAGCTCAGCACCTCGAAACCACGCTCGACCAGCGCCTGTGCCACGCTCGCGACGCTGGGGTGCAGCCCACCCGCGCCGAAGCCGTGGACGAGAACCACCGTGGCACGCTGAGGAACCGCCCGCCATCGCCAGACCCGCAGTTGGACCCCGTCCGCCGTCTGGACGGGGGGAAGGGCGACTGGGGTGGTCGAGGTGTTGCGCCCGTCGGTGCGCACAGTGCCGAACCTAGCTCAACCCCCGCCAACCAACTGGTCGGCCCCGCTGGCGGCATCCACAGCCGGCCGTTGCACGCCGTCGGAACCGCCGTGCACCGTTCCGAGCAGTCGACCGAACCATCGGCGAAGCCCCTTCTCGGCGCGGGGTCCCCCTGGAGCGGCCCCTCCGCGCGCTCGCTCCAGCTGTCGCTCGACCAGGGCCAACGTGACCTGCGCAGCCCGCAGCTCTGCCTCGGCCGCGGCTGCCCGAGTCTCTGCCTCGCCGAGCGCGCGCAGTGCGTCAGGGAGTTCGCCCGCCTGCGCGACCAGCCGGGCGAAGGACTCCCGGGGCACGAGCACCGAGGCGAGCCACAGCTCGGGCATCGACGCGAGGACCGGCGCCGGCGCGATGGCGGGGATCTCTGGGCCGACTCCGGGTCGGCCAGCCTGCTCGGCCGGGCTGGCGGTCGGGTCACCCGCTCCGGGCTCCCGGGGGGCCTCGAACCGGCTCCGCATGCCGGCGGTCCCGGCCTTGTCCGGCTTCCTCTTGTTCCCCTTGCTCCCCGACCCCTTCCCCGCCCCCATGTCCCCCACGCGCCTCTCGCCCGCCAGCCTGCCCACCTTGCCCGCCCGCTTGCCCACCTGGACCTCCCCTCCCGGCGTTCCGCCTGACGAGCGGTTTCCCGACACTGCCTTCCTACCAGACGGCCGCCCTCCCCGATCGGAGTGCCCACGCAGCCCACGTTGACCCCGGATGCCCGCGAGACTTGTTGCGTGGCACGCACCCGAACCGCACCGACCGCCCGACGCCTCGTTCTGCTCGACGGGGCGACCAGCCTCGACGGCGTCTCCTCCGACCTCGCCAGCCTCGCGGGTCTCCTCGGAGACCTGGGCTCCCTCGAGCTGGCGAGGCCGACCCCGGACATCCTCGGGCGCAGCGGTATCGCGAGTGGCAAACCCGTCTCGCTGGCCGACCCGACCGCCCGGACGACCGTCGCCACCACTGCGGCGACGCTCCTGGAGCTCGAGGAGGACGAGCTGGCACCCCTCGTGGACTGGATCGAACGAGGGGCCGTGCTCCTCGTCCTCGGCGCTCTCGCCGGAACTTCCCGAAGCGGCTCTCACCGCGACACCTCCGGCCACTCGGCCCGCGCCACCTCGCCAGCCAGCACCGCCGCCTGGGCCGGACGGCGAGGTGTGGAGCGTGAGGCTACGTTCGGCCTGCAGAGCGACCCCCCGCTCCCGGTCGCCGAGTGGTTCCTCCGGCCCTGTCCGGACCGAGTGCCGGCCTGGGCCGCCCGCCTCCCGGACGAGTGGCCCCTCACCGCCCAGCTCCTCCCGCTCGCCGTGCCCAGGGGCTGGGACGTCGCTGCCACGGTCAACGTGGCCTTCCGCGACCTCCCCGTCGTCGCGTCCCGTGCGTTCGGCGCCGGGAGAGTGGTCCGGGTCGGTCTCGGCCAGCTCCCGGCGGCACCGGCTGGGGGACCGCTCGCACGGTTCCTCCAGCGCGCCGCCTCGGTGGCGCCAGCGAGGGACGCGGCACCGGAGGAGGTGCTCGGGGTGGGGATCGTCGGCTACGGACCCTACGGCGGCATGGGACTCCATCACGGCCTCGCCTGCCGGGCCGTCGACGGGCTCGAGCTGGTCGCCGCCTGCGATCCAGACCCGGCCCGCCGGAAATCGGCCGAAGCGGACTTCCCCGGCATCCGGACCTATGCCACGGCAACCGAGCTCGCCGCGGACCAGGAAGTCGACGTCGCCGTCGTCGCAACACCCCCGTCGAGCCACTTCGAGCTCGTCGTCGCACTGCTGGAAGCGGGCAAGCACGTCGCGTGCGAGAAGCCCCTGTGCTTCCGGGCCGCAGAGGTCGACCGGCTGGACCGGCTGGCGGCCGAGGCGGACCTCCTGCTCACCGTCCATCAAAACCGGCGGTTCGACCCCGACTTCCGCGCGGTCCAGCGGGCCGTGGCGAACGGGCTCGTTGGCGAGCTGTTCAACGTCGAGACCTTCGTCGGGACGTTCGCGCACCCCTGTCGCGCGTGGCACTCGGAAGCCAGCATCTCGGGGGGCGCGATCTACGACTGGGGTGCGCACTACCTCGACTGGACGCTCCTGTTGATGCCAGGTGAGGTGCAGACCGTGCGCGCCAACGCCCACAAGCGCGTCTGGCACGACGTCACCAACCACGATCAGGTCCGGGTGCACCTCGACTTCACGGACGGACGAGAGGCCGAGTTCGTCCACAGTGATGTCGCCGCCATCCCGCGCCCGAAGCTCTACCTCCAGGGCACCGCTGGCACCCTGGCCGGGCACTACCGCCCCGTGGTCCTCGAGCGCCTCGAGCCGGGGCTCGGTTACGTCGCGACCGAGACCCACCACGCCGAGGCGCCAGCGGTGGTCACGCTCTCCCGCTACACGCCGGGAGGCGGGCTGGACACGAGCACGCTCCCGCTCCCTGCGGGGAACCCGTTCCCCTTCCACGCGAACCTCGCCGACCACCTCCTGCTCGGCGAGCCAGTGGCCGTCGCGCTGCCCGGTGTCCGGCGGGTGATCGCGGTCCTGGAGGCCGCGCAGGCCTCGGCGGATGCCAACGGTGCCGCGCAGGCCCCTGCCTGCGAAGCCTGACGTGGCCGGGGACGAGTCCATCTCGGCTGGCGCGCCCGGGGATGAGTCCGCGTCGGAGAACCGATCTCGCGACGAGCCCCTTCGCGTCGGGGTCCTCCCGGTCACCTCCATGGTGACGCGGCTCGCCGTGCTGCCGGCGCTCGCTGTGAGCCCGGCCGTAGCCGTCGTTGCCGTCGCGAGCCGCTCCGCGGATCGCACGGAGCACAGCGAGCGAGGGGTCCCGGGCAGCGCCGCATGGCACCGGGACTACGCGGCCCTGGTGTCGGACCCGGCGGTGGAAGCCGTGTACTGCGCGCTCCCGAACGCACTCCACCTCCCCTGGGTCACCGCCGCGCTCGAGGCGGGCAAGCACGTGCTCTGCGAGAAGCCCCTCGGTCTCGACGAGGCAACGGTGACGCAGCTCTCCGACCTGGCCCGCGAGCGGCACCTGGTGCTCCAAGAGGCGTACATGGCGGCCTTCCACCCGCTTGCGAGCGCGGTCCCCGAGATCGCGGCGGAAGAGCTCGGCGAGCTCCGCGAGCTCCGCTCGGTCTTCGGATTCCCGCTCGACGCCGCCAACCACCGCTGGGAGCCGGCACTCGGCGGCGGGGCACTGGCCGACGTCGGGATCTACTGCGTCGAGCCGCTGTTGCGCCTCGCCGGGGCCGAGCCCACCGACGTCACGGCCCTCGACCGCAGGTCCGCACCCGGGGCCGTCGATGGGACGTTCCTCGGTGCGCTCCGTTTCGAGAGCGGCATCCTCGCCACGATCGAGTGCTCCTTCGAGACCCCGGAGCGCCAGGAGCTCGAGATCGTGGGGACGGAAGGGACGCTCCGCTGCGACCATCCCTTCACCGCGGGTGCGGGCTCGAGCACGGTCGTGTTGACCGACGCCACCGGGCGGGTCCGAGAACGCGATGTCGCCGGTGCGGACCCCTACCAGGTCATGGTCGAGGCGTTCGCACGTGCGGTCCGCACCGGCACCGAGACCCGCTATCCCCTCGCCTCGACCGCTCGCGTCGCTCGCGTGCTCGACCGTCTGCGTCGGGCAGCCGATGACCTGCGCTGAGCGCGGGGCTTCGTGTGCCGTGCGC
>JAJYWE010000001.1:146916-153575 GCA_021791675.1 Actinomycetes bacterium
TGCGCTGAGCGCGGGGCTTCGTGTGCCGTGCGCCCAGCCGGCGTATCCCGGCGGCCGCTCCGTCCCTCGGGAAGCCCCACCCCCCTCGGCCAGCCCCACCTCCGTCGGCGCGACCCGTCAGGCTCAGGCCGCCCCGGTCCTTCGGGCCTCCCCGTCTCCCTCGGCCACGCCGGGGAGGAGCCTCGTCGTCCCGAGACGCAGGAGCGGTGAGCTCCGAACCCCCTCTCGGACCCGGCGAGAGGCGACCGGGAGCACCAGCCCCACCACGAGGCTCACCCCTGCGACGAGCGCGACCCAGTTGTAGGGCGCAGCGGGGAACGGGAGGAAGGTCGACTTGACGACATAGCCGAGGATGCCAGCCCCGATGAGCAGGATGATCGTCTTCGCGGGCGACATCCGGGAACGGATCGTGTAGACGATCGCCGCCACCACGACGAGGATGTAGGCAACGATGATGAGGTCGGCGCCGTAGGTGAGGATGATGTCGACGGCCCGGATTGCGTCGTGCTCCCAGCTGAACGCGGCGAACGCCCCGAGGCTCACGACCGCCACCCACGCGAGCGCGCCGACCGGTGCGCCCGTTCGGACACTCGTCCGACGGAGCGAAGCGGGCCCGAAGCCGTCCCGACCGAGGGCGAACAGCAGCCGGGCTGCGCCGTTCGCGCACGCGAGTGCTGCCCCGAACGAGCTCACCACCGCGCCGAAGGCGACGAGGGTGCCGAGCCACCCGGCGACGTAGGTGTCGGTCACCGTGACCAGCGGAACCGGCGCTGCCGCGAGGGCCTTCACGCTCGGATAGGCGTTGGTGACGACGGCGGCGACGCCGATCTCGTAGAGCGCGACCACCACGAGCGAACTGGCCACGGCGAGCGGGATGACCTTCGACGGGGCCTTCGACTCCTCGCCGAGTGTCGTCGCAGCCTCGAAACCGGAGAACAGCGAGAACGCGTAGACGACACCCAACCCGAGTACCGCCAGGCTGGCCCCATCCGGTCGGAACGGCGCCGCAGAGAACGCGTGCCCGTGGTAGCCGCCCCTGGCGAGGACGACCACGCAGGCCACCGTGACGAGCACGATGGAGACCCCCTCCAGGGCGAGGATGATGGCCGACGAGGCGCGGATGTCCAGGTAGGCGAAGAGGGTCACGAGCACGAAGGCACAGACACCGAGGACCTGCCAGGGTAGGTGGACACCGAGGGCCGCGAGGGCGCTCTGCGCTTCGTCGGCGGTGGAGGCGTAGACCCCGCCTGCGAAGTCGACGTAGACGAGCAGGAGCGTCCAGGCAGAGAAGAAGCCGAAGACACCGCCGGCGACCGCCCCCGTGAAGCCGTACACGGACCCGGCGGAGTTGAAGCCCCGGGTGAAGATCACGAACGCGTACGCGACGAAGCCCATCGCGACCGCAGCGACGACCTGGACCAACGCCGTTCCCCCGCCGGAGATGCTTGCGAGGACGGCGGCGCCGATCACGACCCCCCCGGTCGGGCCCTGGACCCCCACCGACTCCGCGACGGTCCGGAAGAACCGCAGCTGGCCCGCCCGGAGGCGTCGGTCCGGGGGCGGCGCCCCGTAGGCGCTCGCCGCCTGTTCCTCCTCGACCGGTGTCCCGATTGCCACCCGGCTCTCTCCCTCCGCTCCCAGGCTCTCGCCCACCCGTCGCCTCGACGCTCCTGCGAGCGCTCTACGGAACGGGGCGGGCTTCCGGACGCCTGGGGGAACCAACGAGGAGCCAGACCTCGGCAAGCGGGGCCTCACACTGCGCCAACGGGTGTCCAGTGCTCCCACGAGCGCCCCGGGCACCACGAGTGAGCACCCTCTGGACCACGCACGGACACCTCCCGGACCACGCGCAGGCACTGTCCGGATCGGGGCTAGCGTCTCCTCGTGCCAGGCTTTCGGGTCGGAGCCTCGTACTACCCACCTCATCACTCCCCCGACGAGTGGGCAGTGGACCTCGACCGTATGCGCGCCGCCGGCTTCGGGCTCCTCCGTTCGGCGGAGCTCATCGCGAGTTGGGACGCGATCGAGCCCGCGCCCGGCCAGGCAGACTTCTCCTGGCTCGACGAACTGTTCAGCCTGGCGGGGGACCGCGGCATCGGCATCGTGCTCGGCACGGGGACGGCCACCCCACCGCTCTGGCTGCTCGACGCACATCCCGACCTCCCCGTTGTTTCGGTCGATGGCATCCCACACGAGACCGGCGGGACGTGGTCGTGGGCCTGCCGCCACCATCCGGGCTTCTTGGACGCTGCACAGCACTGGATCGAGGAGCTGGCAGGCCGCTACGGCCCGCACCCGGCGCTCGCGGCCTGGCAGCTCGACAACGAGATCGGCTTCCCGTTCGTGACCCCGCACGGCGCGAGGGCTCGTCGCTACTGCTACTGCACCCACAGCGAAGCGGCCTTCCGGGCGTGGCTGGCGCGAAAGTACGAGAGTCCCGAGGCGCTCTCGTCAGCCTGGGCCTGGACGCCCACGAACCACCGCTACCGCAGCTTCGACCAGGTTCGGGCGCCGCGCGCCGCGCCGGAAGAGTGGGGCGGAGTCACTGCGTGGCTCGACTGGTCGAGCTTTCTCGCCGAGAGCATGGCTGCCCATCTGGGCTGGCAACGCCAGCTCCTCGGCCGGCTGACCCCGACCACGCCGGTGACGACGAACGTCTTCATCTGGTCGCGCCACGACCCGTTCGGGACCTGGATGGGGCAGGATCCCTGGCGCCTCGCTCGGGAGGTGGACGCGCTCGGCTTCGACTACTACCCCGGGCTCGAGCGTCGAGCACAGCGAGAGCCTGGCTACGGCCCGATGTTCTTCGACTACGCCGCGTCCGCCACGCGCTGGGCTCGGATCCGCCTCTGGGTCTCGGAGCTCGAGAGCGGCCCGATCGGTGGATGGGCCTACGGTCCTGACACGGCCACCTCACCCGCCGACCTGCGCCGGGCCTGCACGGAGGCGGTGGGGGCCGGAGCGGAAGCCGTGTTGTTCCAGGGCTGGCGGGAGTGGGACTGCCTGCCGATGCGCTGGGGCGCACTCGTCGACCTGGAGGGTCGTCCCACTCCCCGTCTCGAGGTCGCATCGGCCTTCGCCGAGCTCGAGCACCGCTTTCCCGATCTGATCGGAGCAGCAGAGCCCGTCGTGCCAGAGGCGCTGCTCCTCCACGACACGGCCAACGCCGCGGCGCTCGCAGGGATGGGCCAGGGTGACCGGCTCCTGACGGAGCTCGCGGCGACCCATGCCGCCCTCGTTCGGGCGGGCATCACGACCGGGTTCATCTCGCCGGACGAGGGAGAGGCCCTGCCCGAGAGCGGCGCGCGACTGGTGGTCCTCGCAGGCACGGTGCTGGTCTCGGCGGCACTCGGCACGGCGCTCGCGCGCTTCGTCGGAGCGGGTGGGCACCTCCTCTGCCTCGGGAACACGGCGATGCTCGACGAACGGGGCTGGTACCACCACCAGCGCCCCGGAGCCGGCCTCGCAGGCGTCCTCGGCGTGGAGGAGGACGGCGTCGAGGCGACCGACGAGGTGGTTCGGGTCCAGGTGCCCGCTCACCACGACCTGCCCGGCTGGCCGGGCGGGCTGATCGAGGGTCGATGGCAGTGGCAGGGACTCGCTCCGACCGGCCCCGCTGCGCCATCGGTGGTCGCTCTGGGGCACTTCGTCTCCCCGGCGGGAGCTGCCAGGAGAGTCGGCTTCACCCGCGCCCGGCGGGGGACGGGGGCAGCCTGGGCGCTCGGTGTGCACCCCGGGACGGACCAACGAGCCGGTCTCGCCGGCCTCCTCCGGGCGATCGCCGTGGCGGCTGGCGCGACGCCCCTCTTCGCCGTCGGAGCCCCGACGGCAGATGGGGTCCTCCCCGCCGTCTCTGCCCGGTTCCGTCGGCACAAGGACGACGCCCTCCTCGGGATCACCTCGGACGAACGGGAAGCGCTGCTCGTCCACGTCGCCCTACCGTGGCGAAACGCCCTCGACCTGCTGGACGGTGCGACCTGGACTGCGGGCGTCGGCGCGCCGCTCGTGCTGCCCCTCCCGCCAGGCGGGAGCCGCCTGGTCCGGCTGCGCTCCTGAACGGCCCGCGGCCCTGCGAGGGCCACCTCCCCTCCGATCGTCGAGAGCCCGGTCGTTCGGTGACGAACCGTTCGGGGCTAGCCTCGGACCGTGACAGGCCGGGTGACAGAGACGACACCCGTCGGGGACTTCCCCGTCGGGGACTTCCCCGTCGGGGAGTACTCCCTCGGGCGACTCGTTGCGATGGCTGGTCACGCCGTCCGTGCTCGCTGGCAGCGTGAGCTCGACTCGACGAGGCTCTCCGGGAGCGGCCTCGCGATCCTCGCGACCCTCGAGCGCGCGGGCCCGCTCCCCCAACACGAGGTCGCCGAGCGGTGCCTCGTGCGCCCACCCACGCTCTCGGGTGTCGCGGACGGGCTGGAACGCGAGGGACTGGTGGTGCGGGTACGCGACGAGCCGGACCGGCGCGTCGTACGGCTGGCGCTCACGCCCGCTGGCTCGGAACGCCTCTCGGCGGCGAGACAGGCAGTTTCGACGCTGCACGAGACGATCTTCGGTGGGTTCGACCCCACGACCGAGTCCCTTGCGCGCGCATTCCTGACCGAGACCATCATCCGCTGCCGGAGCCTCCCCTCCGACCGCGCGACCGCCGGGAGAAAGCAGGAGTCGATGGCGCCCGCGCGAACCGCCTTGTGCGATGAGACGACTACGACCAGCCGCCCCGTCACCAGCGCCCCGTGACCGGAGCCGGACAGCGCCGGACCGGAGAGCTGGCATGAGCGGCATCCCGACGGTCACCCCGGACAGCTCCCGGCTCGCCACCGCGACGACCGCGGGGGTCTCCCCGATCCGCGTGGTCGGACTCACCAAGCGCTACCACAGCCTCCGCGGCGACATCCTCGCCGTCGACGCCATCGACCTCGAGGTGCGATCCGGTGAGTTCTTCGGTCTGCTCGGACCGAACGGCGCGGGGAAGTCGACGACCATCGGGATGCTCACGACGCGGGTCGCCCCGACTGCCGGCCGGGCCGAGGTGGCGGGCATCGACGTGGTCGCGGACCCGGCCGCCGTCAAGGCGGCGATCGGCGTCGTGCCGCAGACCAACACCCTCGACCGCCAGTTGAACGTCTTCGACAACCTCTACTTCCACGGTCGGTACTTCGGGATGAGCCGTCGAGTCGCCCGTGAGCGGACCGCGGAGCTGCTCGAGCGGTTCTCGCTCGCAGACCGGGCCAAGGCGCTGGTCCAGCAGCTCTCCGGCGGGATGGCGCAGCGGCTCATGTTCGCCCGCGCCATCATGCACCGGCCGGCGGTCCTGATCCTCGACGAGCCGACGAGCGGGATCGACCCGCAGACACGGGTCAACCTCTGGGAGCTCCTGACCGAGCTGAACGACGAGGGCCAGACCATCCTGCTCACGACGCACTACATGGAGGAGGCGGACCGACTCTGCAACCGCATCGCCATCGTCGACCACGGCCACGTGCTCGCCCTCGGCTCGCCCTCCGAGCTCAAGGCCGGGCTCGATGCCGACACGCTGGTGACGATCACGTTCGCAGACGACGCTGCAGCCCTTCTCCCGACAGCGGAGGCGCTGCCGGGCGTGCGGCGCGCCGAGGCAGAGGGGCGAGTGCTGCGTCTGTTCGCCCGGGACGCGGAAGGACTCCTCGGCCGCGTGGTGACCCTCGCGGCCGGGGCCGGCGCCTCCATCCGGGATGCGTCGAACGAGCCACCCACGTTGGAGGCGGTGTTCCTGGCACTCACCGGAAGGGAGTATCGCGAGTGAGCCCGAGAGACGACCACGCCGAGGTGGCGACCGCGACCTCCGGCACTCCCGGAGCCGCCCAGAGAGGCAACACCGGCCCGGTCTGGGTGCTCGGCATGCTGCTCCTTCGCGACCTTCGCGTCCTGACGCGCGACCTCGGCCAATTCATCCTCAGGACGGTGATGCAGCCCCTGCTCTTCACGTTCGTCTTCGCCTACGTCTTCCCGAAGATCGGCCAGGGGATCGGCGCGGTCGGGCACGCCGGGCCGAGCTTCGCGACGATCCTCGTCCCCGGCCTCGTCGCCGTGGCGATCAACTTCCAGGGCATCCAGGCCGTTGCGCTCCCACTGGTCCAGGAGTTCAGCTACACGAAGGAGATCGAGGATCGGATCCTCGCGCCGGTCCCGGTCTGGATGGTCGGCCTCGAGAAGATCCTGTCCGGCGTGATCCAGTCGATCGTGGCCGCCGCCGTGGTGTTCCCGATCGTCCTGCTCGTCCACGCCAAGGGGCAGGCGCCGGAGGTGCACGTGGCGAGCTGGCCGCTCTTCCTGGTCGTCGTGCTGCTCGCCTCGTTCCTCGGCGCCTCGTTCGGCCTCCTCATCGGCACGACGTTCGACCCACGGAAGCTGCCACTGCTGTTCAGCCTCATCGTCATCCCCATCACGTTCCTCGGGTGCATCTACTACCCCTGGGCGACCCTGAGCCCGATCCCCTGGCTCAAGTACGCGGTGCTGGTGAACCCGCTCGTCTACATGTCCGAGGGGCTGCGCGCAGCGCTCACCCCCTCCCTCCCGCACATGCCGGAGGCTGCCTTCCTGTCGGTCCTCTCGGTCGGGACGCTGGCGATGGCCCTCCTCGCCCTGCGGATGTTCCACCGGAGGGTCGTCGACTGATCGCC
>JAJYWE010000001.1:153675-155526 GCA_021791675.1 Actinomycetes bacterium
GTGGCCGGCGGGCCTGGTGGCCGGCGGGCCAGCCCGTGATCCGGGTCGGTCCACCCGCTGACGCTGGCTAGAACAGCGGACGACCGAACCCAGGGACCCCCGAGGAGGATCCGATGTTGCAACCTGCCGCGCTCTCCCGCCGTCGCCAGCTCGTGCTCGCCGACCTCCTGCCGGGGACGGTCGCGCGCGACGTGCTGCTCGTGGTGGTCGCCGCGGGGCTGGTCGGGCTCTCGGCGCAGGTCTCGTTCCACCTCCCCTTCACCCCGGTCCCGGTCACGGGCCAGACCTTCGGCGTCTTGATCGTCGGGACGGCGCTCGGGTGGCGGCGGGCACTCGCCGCGCTCGCGCTCTACGCAGTCGCCGGCTTGGCCGGCGTGCCGTGGTTTGCGGCGGGATCGGCCGGGTACGTGGGCGCGACGTTCGGTTACGTGGCTGGTTTCGTGCCTGCCGCAGCGCTGGTCGGCGCCCTAGCCGGCCGCGGGGCCGACCGGCATCCCCTTCGGATGCTTGCGACGATGGTCGCTGGCGAGGCGGCCATCTACGCAGTCGGGGTGCCCTGGCTCGCCGTCAGCCTCCACGTGGGGCTCGCGCGGGCGATCGTCCTCGGGATGCTCCCCTTCCTCCCGGGTGATGCCCTGAAGGCACTCGCCGCCGCGGGCCTCCTCCCGTCCGCGTGGAAGCTGCTCGGGCGCTCGGGTCCGGGCAAGCCGGAGCCGGCGGGGTCGAGCCCCGACTGACCCCGACTGCCAGGTGGCCGGTCTGGCACCGGCTGGCCGCAGGGGTCGGCTCGCCGCACGGACCCCACGAGTCGGTTGCCGCCACCGGTCAGCCCATCGGGCAGCCGGCTCGTTCCGCGGTCGGTTCGTACGGGACCCTGCCTGCCGGCGCACCGCGGCCGGACGCCGGGCATAGCCTCGGTTCATGACCAGGAGCGCCGAGCGTCCTGCGGCGATCCAGACGGGGCCTGCACGGAGCCACACCCGGTCCGCTCGAGCGGGCGAGGAGTTCGCCGCGCTCGAGCGGCGCGCGGGGCTCCCGGGGGCGATCCTGCAGCGCTGCGGCCGCAACCGGGTGACCACGAGTGCGGCGAGCATGGCCTTCCACGGCTTCCTCGCCATCCTCCCCGCGACGATCGCCGCCCTCGGGCTCGCAGGCGTGGTGGGGCTTCGCCCCGTCACGCTGGCTCGGCTCGTCGCCGGGATCGGTGCCGTCCTGCCGAGCGCCGCGGCGAGCGTGCTGGTCGACGCGCTCAGGACCCCACTCGCGAGAAGCGGGAGCATCGCAGCGCTCGCCGCCGGGACTGCGGTAGCGCTCTGGGCAGCCGTCGAGGCGATGTGCGCCCTCCAGATCGGGCTCGACATGGCCTTCGGCGTCGCGAAGGATCGCGGGTTCGTCGGCAAGCGGCTGGTGGCGCTGCCACTGCTCCTGGTCACGATCGTGCTCGGAGGGGGAGCCTTCGGGCTCGCGGTGCTCGGCGATCCGCTCGGGCACCTCCTCCGGCCACTCGCGCCAGCCCTCGGAGCCGCGTTCGGCGCCCTCTGGGATCTCGTGCGGGGCCTGGGAGCGCTGGCGGCGATCGCCGTGCTCGTCGCGACCTTCTACGCGGTTGGCCCGAACCGCAGCCAACTGCGATGGCGTTGGGTGAGCCCGGGGAGCCTCCTCGCGACCGCCGGCTGGCTTGCCGCCTCGTACGGCTACTCCGCCTACCTGCACGTCTTCGGGAGCGCCACCCGCAGCTACGGAACCTTCGCGGGCGTGGCCGTCCTCCTGCTCTGGCTCTTCATCGGATCCCTCGTCGTGCTGGTCGGAGCCGAGGTCGACGGCGAGCTCGACGAGCGGCGCCTCGGGGGA
>JAJYWE010000065.1 GCA_021791675.1 Actinomycetes bacterium
CCTGCCGCCGCGGCTGTCGCCGTCCCTCCGATCGGTCGGACGTCTCGGACCTGGTCCGACCCCGGCTCCACACCCGGACGCTCGCCGCCTGGGGCTACCCCCACCACGGTCTTACCTCCCCCGCCATGACCAGAGCGTACTCTCGCCACCGCGGCCGAGGCGGGGACCTGCTAGGAACGATGGTCGGGGATCGCACCACCCGGTGGATCTCCCGTTGGTGCGAGTGCGACCAGGCGAGACGGAGGAGAGACGTGGACGAGGTGCTCGACAGGGTGACGCTGGAGCGACTGGCGAAGACCTTCGCCGCCGACGACCGGGTACGCCTCCTCCAGAACGCGGTCGTGAAGAACGGTGCGGAGGCCGTGGCACTCGACAACGACGTCGTCACCTCGAGCGGCAACACCTTCTCCCACCACCTCACCGATCGGAAGGTGACCGCCCAGGGGAAGAGCGGTCGCTGCTGGCTCTTCGCAGGACTCAACCTCCTCCGCCGCCCGATGATGGAGACCTTCTCGCTCGCGTCGTTCGAGCTGTCGCAGGCCTACCTCATGTTCTGGGACAAGCTGGAGCGCGCCAACTACTTCCTCGAGGCGATGCTCGCGACGGCCTCGCGGCCCCTCGACGACCGTACCGTGGCCTTCCTCCTCGAGTCCGTCGGGAACGACGGCGGACAGTGGAACATGTTCGTCGCGCTCGTGGCGACCCACGGGGTCGTGCCCAAGCAGGCCATGCCGGAGACGCAGAGCTCGGCCGACAGCGCCGGGATGAACGGCATCCTTCGCCGGGTACTGCGCGAAGGCGCGGCACGCATTCGTGCCGCGGCGGCGAACGGGCCGGGAGAGGCCCGAGAGGAGAAGGCGGAGATCCTCGAGACCGTCCACCGGGTCCTGAGCCTCCACCTCGGGACGCCCCCCGAGCGCGTCGACTGGCAGTGGGAGGACGACGACCACCACTTCCACCGGGTGGGCTGGCTGACCCCGGAGGAGTTCGCAGAGCGCTACGTCTCGCTCCCCCTCGAGGACTACGTCTGCCTGGTACACGACCCGAGGCCGTCGAGCCCGCCCGGACGGACCTTCACCGTCGACTACCTCGGCAATGTCGTCGGCGCGCCCCCCGTCACCTACCTGAACGTCGACATCGAGCTCACGAAGCGACTCGCGGCGGAGACGATCGCGGGTGGCGAGGCGGTCTGGTTCGGCTGCGACGTCGGCCAGATGATGAGCAGCGAGCTCGGCCTGTGGGACGCGCACCTCTACGACTACGAGGGCCTCTACGGAACCCGCTTCGGCCTCTCGAAGGCGGATCGGCTCCAGCTGCGCGAGACGGAGATGACCCACGCGATGCTCCTCGTGGGGGTCGACCTGGTCGACGGGTCGCCCCGCCGCTGGCGAGTCGAGAACAGCTGGGGCGCCGAGCGCGGCCAGGAGGGCTACTACACGATGAACGACTCCTGGTTCGACGAGTACGTCTTCGAGATCGCGGTCAGGAAGGACCGGCTCCCCGAGGAGCTCCGCCTGGCACTCGAGCAGCCGCCGATCGTCCTGCCGGCCTGGGACCCGATGGGGGCGCTGGCAGAGCCCCGAGCTCTCACACGGCCCAGTCTGGGATAGCGCCCCCGGCGAGTAGGGTGAGGCGCCCAGAGGGGGGACGGGACCCTCGAGAGGAGGGCTGATGCGGATCTCGAGGGGGGCAAGAGGTCGGTGGCCGGCCGGACGTCCGAGCCCGAGGCCTTCGTCCCACCGTTGGCGGCTCGGCACTGCCTTGAGCACACTGTGCCTCGTGGCGAGCGCATGCTCGGGCAGCCCCGCGCGAGCTGGGGCAGGGGTCGAGAAGGGGGGTGTCGTCACCTTCGCCGAGCAGCCGGGCAGCCCGCCGACGTACATCTTCCCCCTCTACAACGGGGCGAACTCGGGGAACAACAACATCACCTACCTCCAGCCGCTGCTCTGGCGGCCTCTCTACTGGTTCGGCCACGTCCACTCGGCGGCCGCGACGTTCAACGCACGCCTCAGCCTTGCTCTCCCACCGGTCTTCTCGAACGGCGGGAAGACCGTCACGATGCGGCTCGAGCATGTGACATGGTCGGACGGCAGACCGGTCACGTCACGAGACATCTTGTTCTGGATGAACCTCCTCCGCGCGAATACCGACGAATGGGGACTCTACGCCCCCGGTGATTGGATCACTCACATCGTCTCGATGGCGGATCCAAATCCGAGGACATTCTCGATCACCTTCAATGTCGCGTACAACCGAACCTATCTTCTCTACAACGGTCTCTCGGAAATCACGCCGCTACCTCGCTTTTCATGGGACAAAACCTGCGGGTCCTGTGCGGTCGGGAACGCTGACATGACGCCGGCGGGGGCTCGTGGGGTCTACACCTATTTAAACAGCCAATCAGTATCACTGAACACATGGGCAACAAACCCATTGTGGCAGATCGTAGATGGACCCTGGCGCCTCGAACCGAAGATCGGCTACGAGACGGGCGGAAGGTTGACCTTCATTCCCAACACTCGGTACAACGGCCCTGATAAGCCAACCATTGCGAAGTTCATTGAGCTGCCGTTCACGAGCGCCACCTCTGAGTACAGTGCGCTCCTCGGTGGCGAAGTCGACTACGGCTATGTCCCAACTGTCGACGTGCCTCAAATACCGACTTTGCGGGCAAAGGGCTACAAAATTATTCCCTGGGCGGAGTGGGGTATCACGTTCATCGGACTCAACTACTCGAACCCCGTCTACGGACCACTCCTTGACCAGCTCTACCTCCGCCAGGCACTGCAGCACCTGATCGACGAGCCCGCCTACATCAAGGCCTTCCTCTACGGCTACGGCGACCCGACCTATGGACCCGTCCCCGTCTACCCTCCGAGCCCGTTCCTTGCTCCGGCTACCACAAAGGATCCCGACCCGTATTCTCTCGGCACCGCGCGCCAGCTCTTGCTGAGTCACGGTTGGACGATTCCGCCTGGCGGGGTGGCCTCCTGCACTCGACCGGGAGCCGGGCCATCGCAATGCGGGAGCGGCATCGAACGGGGCACTGTGCTTCGTCTTCCGCTGCTGTACACGTCCGGAGTACCCGAACTGACGCTCGAGATCACGGAGCTGAGGTCGGTGGCGGCGACGGTTGGCATCCAGCTCCAGGTCAGTCAAGCCGCCGAGGGCGCCGTGCTGTCCGCTTCCTACGCTTGCATCGGCGAAAGCCCTGCCAAGTGCCCAGCAAGCTCGACCGCACTGTCGCTCATATCGTCTCCGGTGTACACCTATGTGCCGACCTACTATCCGAGCGGCGGCGCGCTGTTCGGCACCGGAGGGTCGACCAACGGGGGGAACTTCTCGGACTCGAGACTCGACGCGCTCATCGCCCAGGTTCGTACCGCGCACTCGGTCTCGAGCCTCTACGCCTACCAGGAGCTGGCCGCGCGCCTCCTCCCGGTGCTGTGGTTCCCCAACGCGGACTACCAGATCTCAGCGCTCGACGCTCAGCTCGGTGGTGTCGCGGCGCAGGACTCGACTGGGCACATCTACCCGGAGACCTGGTTCCTTCGCGGCTGAGTAGCGAAGTCCGCGCCCGGTCCAGCCAACGCGCCGCCAACCCCCAGGGGCGGTGACACACCCCCTCGGTAGCGTGGCGGCCGTAGCCGTACCTGAGGGGAGGAGCCGTCGCGTGCTGCACATCCATCGGGCACACCGTGCCGACATCCTCGCCGACGGCCTTCGCGAGCTGCTCCGGGAACCGCTCGTCAGTCCGCTCGAGCCCGATGTCGTGGCCGTCCCGACGCGGGGGATGGAGCGCTGGCTCGCGCAGCAGCTCTCGATGGTGCTCGGTGCGCGCCCCGGCCGCGCCGACGGCGTCTGCGCGAACGTGACCTTCCCGTTTCCCGGCGCCCTCGTGGCGGCGGCCCTCGCCCCGACCGGCGGCCCCCCGCTCGCCGAGGATCCCTGGGCACCGGCCCGCGCCGTCTGGCCGCTCCTCGACGTCATCGAGGCTGCCCGGGGAGAGCCGTTCCTCGCCCCCATCGCTCGTCACATCGGCTGGGAAGAGCCGACCGGCCCTGCGCGCGGCCTCCGGGTCGGCACCACCGGCGAAGCGGCACAGGTTCCGCTGCCAGGCTCGACCGCCCTGGCTGGAGGCCTCGCCGGCCAGAGCGCCGCCAGCCTGGCCCGCAGGGACAGACGCTTCGCAGCCGTTCGCCACCTGGCCGACCTCTTCGACCGGTACGCCATCCACCGCCCCGCGATGGTGCAAGCCTGGGCAGTTGGGGCGGATCACGACGGGGCCGGTTGTGCGCTCCCCGAGGACCTCGCGTGGCAGCCGCCGCTCTGGCGGGCGCTTCGCGAGCGCATCGGCGTGCCGAGCCTGGCCGAGCGCCTCCCCGCTGCCTGCGCGGCGCTACGCCCCGGTGGCGGCGCTGACCCCGACCTGCCGTCCCGGGTCTCGCTGTTCGGGCTGACCCGGCTGCCCATCAGCTACCTCGAGGTGCTCGCTGCCCTCGCCGACGCTCGCGAGGTCCACCTCTGGCTCTTACATCCCACACCCGGACCGGGGATCGACCGAGCTGCGCTCACCGCTCCCGACGGCGTTCTCCCGAGGCGCCGGGCTGGCGCGCCGGAAGGACAGCTCCACCCGCTCTTCCAGAGCTGGGGGCGCGAGGCGAGGGAGATGCAGCTCGTCCTGGCAGCTGCGCTACCAGGCGAGCGCCCCGAGGCGGGTGACGCCTGCGAGCCGGGTGGAGCGGAGAGTGAACGCGAAGCAGAAGGATCGGAAGGGTCGGGCGGGCCGGTGCCCGCACGCGTTCTCGAGCCGGCAGGGAGGACCGACGAGCGCGCGCCCGCCGGCGCCGAGCAGGTGGGCTCCCTCCTCCACCAGATCCAAGCCGACATCCGTGCGAACCGCCTTCCGCCCGGCCCCCCGCTACCGGGCCAGTCCGACCTACGAAGGAACCTGCGGGACGAGGATCGCAGTGTGCAGGTGCACAGCTGCCACAGTGGGAGCCGCCAGGTCGAGGTGCTGCACGACGCGTTGTTGCACCTCCTCGCAGACGACCCGACACTCGAGCCGCGAGACATCCTCGTGCTCTGCCCGGACGTCGAGACGTTCGCCCCCCTCTTCGAGGCGGTCTTCTCCCCCGTCGTGCCGCACGGTGTCGCCGAGCTCGCTCACGACGGCACCGTGGTCGGATACGAAGGTGAGGGCGGGCCTGACAACCGGGACGGCGAGGACCTGCCCGTCCTCCCGGTCCAGCTGGCGGACCGCTCGCTCCGGCGGACCAACCCGGTGGTGGCTGTCGTGGCGGAGGTCCTCGAGCTCGCCGGGGGGCGGCTGCGCACCTCGGAGCTCCTCTCGCTCGCCGCCCGCCCCCCCGTTCGCGAACGCTTCGGCCTCGGCGCGGACGAGCTCGCACAGCTCGAAGCGTGGGCACGAGCGACCGGAATCCGCTGGGGGCTCGACGAGGAGGATCGGGATCGGGCTGGGCTCCCCGGGGTGACCACGGGGACCTGGGAACGGGGTCTCGCCCGGCTGGTCCTCGGCGTCGCGCTGTCCGAAGAGGGCCTCCCGGTCCTCGGCGGGGCCCTTCCGCTCGGGACGCTCGACTCGGCGGACGTCGAGGTCGTCGGACACATGGTCGAGCTGCTCGACTGCCTGAAAGCCCTGCTTGCGAGCTTGCGGGGGCCGCAGCCGGTCAGCGAGTGGGTGCGGGCGCTCCGCATGGTCGCCGACCGGCTCGTCGCGCTCGGCGACCGGGACGCGTGGCAGCGACTGGAGCTGGACGCACTCCTCGACCAGGTCGTTGCCGAGGCAAGCGCTGCAGCAGGAACAGGTGGAACGCCACTCTCGCTCGCCGAAGCGCAGGACCTCCTCGCCGATCGCCTCGGGGCGCAACCCGGGCGAGCCAACTTCCGGACCGGCCGGATCACCGTGTGCACGATGGTCCCCATGCGCTCGATCCCACACCGGGTCGTCTGCCTGGTCGGGTTGGATCACGACGCGTTTCCCCGCGGGGGCGCCCCCGATGGAGACGACGTGCTCGCTCGCCTCCCCGTGGTCGGAGAACGCGACCCCCGTGCCGAGGATCGCCAGCTCCTGCTGGATGCCCTGCTCGCCGCCCAGGATGCGCTCGTCGTCACCTTCACCGGCCGGGACGAGCGCCAGAACACGCCGCTTCCCCCGGCGGTCCCGGTGCTCGAGCTGCTCGAGGTGATCGACCAGACGGCTCGGGTCGCCGGCGGCGGGACCGAGGCGCGCTCAGCGGCCGGCGCAGTGCTCGTGGAGCACCCGCTCCACGCGTTCGACGCGCGGAACTTCGAGCCGGGTCGCTACCGTCCGGGCGTCCCCTGGGGGTTCAGCGCGAGCAACCTCGACGCCGCGCGCGCCCGGCAGCCGGGACGTCCTGGACGGGTGCTCCCAGGCCGTGAGCAGGTCTTCCTTCGCGAGCCGCTCCCGCCGATGCCGCCCGAGCGAGTCGAGCTCGAGGCGCTGATCAGGTTCCTCCACAGTCCCGTCGAGAGTTTCCTGCGGGAGCGCCTCAAGACGACGACGGCCTCCGAGGCGGCCGGGCCGTCCGACCGGCTGGAGGCGGGCACAGATGCCCTTGCGGAATGGGCGGCGGGCGAGCGGATTCTCGCCGACCGGCTGGCCGGGCACACCGCGACGCGCGCCGCGGCCGCCGAGCGCGCCCGAGGGCTCCTCCCACCGGGCCAGCTCGGCGACGCAGTCATCGAAGAGCGAAATCGCTTCGCCGACCAGCTGCTCGAGCGCATCTCCCCGATCCTCGAGAGCGGACGGCGCGACCCGATCGACGTCCGGTTGACCCTCCCCGGTGGCAAGATCCTCGTCGGCACCGTCCCCGGCCCGTTCGGCTCCACCCTGCTCTTCGCGGCCTACCAGCGCCTCTCGCCGCGTGGGCGGCTCACTGCCTGGGCTCAGCTGCTCGCAGCCACCCTTGCCACCGGCGGCGAGGCGCTTGACGCCGTCGCCTACGGCCGCGCCCCGGCGGCTGGCAGCCGGGGAGGTCGTCGTGGCGAGCAGCCGGCTGCGTGGGGCCTCTCGCCGCTCGGCCAAGAGCCCGAGGCGCGCCGTCGCGTCGCCGCCGAGGAGCTCGCGAGCCTCGCCACGCTCTTCGAGGAAGGGCTCTGCGAGCCGCTGCCGCTCTTCGCACGCACCTCGGCCGCGTGGGCCGCCGAGATCCTCGGCTCGCCGAGCCCGGGGGCCGACGCAGGGGCGCTACGCCACGCAGCGCGGGAAGCAGCAAGGAAGGTCTGGGAAGGTGACGGAGGCGGCATTCCCGGGGAGCGGGCTGAGCAGGCGAACCGGCTGGTGTTCGGGGAGGCCTGCCCGTTCGCCGAGCTGCTTGCGATCCGGGCCACGAGGTTCGAGTCGGGACCGGGATGGGAGGCCAAGGAGCCCTCGCGCCTCGGGCGCCTGGCGTTGCGCCTCTGGAGCGGACCCTACCGCTACCAGCAGGTTCACCAGGCATGACCGGGCAGGGCTCCCTTCCCCGCACCGCAGGCCGCTCGGGGGGCGACAACACCATGCCGGCACGCGCTCCGACCGCGGCAGGTCAGCGCGGCCGCGCTGACGACCGAACGCCGGCCTTCCGTCTCGATTCCCCGCTCCCCGAGGGCCTCGTCGTCCTCGAGGCGAGCGCCGGCACCGGCAAGACCTACACCCTTGCCTCCCTCGTCGCGCGCTACGTGGCCGAGGGGGTGCCCCTCGAGAACATCCTCGTTGTCACCTTCACCCGGGCGGCCACGGGAGAGCTTCGGGAGGCCGTCCGGCGCCGACTACGCGCGGCCGCGGACATCCTGGGCGCCACGAGAGAGGGCATGCCCCTACTCCCGGCCGGCGCAACTCGCACCGGAGGGGCGGCGGACCCGCGGGCAACGGCCCCGGAGCCCTCGGCCCCCTTCACCGGGGACGCGGTCCGGCTGATCGACCTCGCCGATCCCTTCGCCCACGCGCTCCTCGCCGGTGGAGAGGCAGACCGGGCGGCCCGCTCCACACGCGTGCGCGCTGCACTCGCAGGCTACGACGCCGCCACCATCACGACCCTGCACGGGTTCTGCCAGCTCATGCTCTCGAGCCTCGGCGTTGCCGCGGACGCTCCCCGGAATGCGAGGTTCCTCGAGGACAGTACCGACCTGGTGACGGAGGTGGTCGACGAGCTCTACATCGCGAAGTACCACCGCAGTGGCGTCGGCCCCCCACCGGAGTCGTTCACGGTGGAGGCCGCCCGCAGGATCGGCCAGGCCGCCGTGACAAACCTCGATGCCCTCCTCGAGCCGGAGGCCGCAGCCGTTGGGAGTGCCGCTGCGCTGCGGTGCAGCTTCGCCCGCGCGGTGCGCCGCCGTTTCACGGAGCGGCTCTTCGCGGCGGGCCAGTTGACCTATGACAGCCTGCTGCAACGCCTGGCCCAGAGCCTCGGAGCGGACCTCGAGCGGGCGCCCGCCGGGCAGCTCACCGCCGGGTCGGAGCCGGAGCGTCAGAGCACAGGCCCGGGTCTTGCCGCCCAGCGCCTCCGCGATCGTTACCACGTGGTGCTCGTGGACGAGTTCCAGGACACCGACCCCGTCCAGTGGGACATCCTCCGACTGGCCTTTGCGCACCACGACCCAGACCCCGACCCCGACCCAGCGACTGCCGTACCCGGGGGGCCGGCCCCCGCGGCGGCGCGGGGAGATCGGCGCCGGGCACTCGTCCTGATCGGTGATCCGAAGCAGGCGATCTACGGCTTCCGCGGTGCAGACGTCCACGCCTACCTCGCCGCGTCCGAGCTGGGCACCCGCCAGACCCTCACGGTCAACTGGCGCTCGGACCCGGGGCTCCTCCGGGCCGTCCACGCCGTGCTCGGCGACACGCCGCTCGGGGATCCCCGCATCACGGTGCATCCGCTCGAGACGGCACCGGAGGTCCAACGCCACGTCCTCTCGGGCATCCCCGGCCGTGCTCCGCTGCGGGTACGGATCCTGCCGGCACCACTCCCGACCTCGGCGAGCAGGGGTTCGTCTCGGAGCCCGCTGCACCCGACGCCCGCCGCTCGGAAGGCCATCGCGATGGACCTCGCCGGGGACATCGCCGCGCTCCTCGGCTCCGGGACACGCCTCAGCCCGCCCGTCGGACCCTCCCGAGCGCTCGCTCCCGGTGACATTGCGGTGCTCGTCCGCAACCACGGGCAGGCGCGCCTTGTGCAGGACGCGCTGGTCGGGATCGGGCTCCCCGCCGTGGCGGCGAGCTCCGACAGCGTGCTCGAGACCCCCGCCGCAGAGGCCTGGAGCATCTTGCTCGAGGCCCTCGACCGACCCTCGTCCTCCCGCCGGGCCTGCAGCGCGGCACTCACGCCCTTCTTCGGGGCTTCGCCCGAGGAGCTGGCTCGGGCCAGCGAGGACTGGGTCGAGGAGCTCCAGGCGACGCTCGCTCGCTGGGCGGGCCTGCTTGAGACGATCGGCATCGCCGCGCTCTGGGAGCTCGTCGCACGGGAGCGCAACGTCGCGTCTCGCGCCCTCGCCCAGGCGGGCGGCGAGCGGCTGCTCACCGACCTCCGCCACGTTGCCCAGCTCCTCCAGGCCGAGTCGGCGGCCGGCCGCGCCACGCCAGGGGCCCTGGGGGGCTGGCTTCGCGAGGCAGCGCGGGGTGAGCGGACCGCGGCGAGCGACAATCGCCAACGCCGCCTCGAGTCCGACGCAGACGCCATCCAGGTCCTCACGATCCACCGAAGCAAGGGCCTCGAGTTCCCCGTGGTCTATGCACCCTTCCTCTGGGACCGCTGGACCCCGAAGCGCGGCGAGGTGTTCTCCTTCCACAAGGACGGGGGCGGCCGGGTCCTCGACGTCGGTGGCCCGCCGGCGGGTCGCGACGACCCAGACCAGGCCGTCAACTGGGCAACGTCGGTGCGGGAGGAGCTCGGCGAGGAGCTCCGCCTCGCCTACGTCGCGCTCACCCGCGCCCGGCACCGCTGCGTGGTGCACTGGGCCACGACGCGGAACACCCCGCAGGCTGCGCTCGCCGCGCTCGTTCGCGCCGGGCTGGCGCGCCTCGCCGGGGACGACCCCGGCGTCCTTGGCGCGGACGGCCCGCCTCGGAGCGGCGACTCGACGGGCCCCTCGGGGCGGCGTCCGCCCAGGGGGGCGTCCGCCCCCGCTGCGCCCAGCCCCGCGCAGGCCCGAGGCTTCTTCGAGACCCTCGCCGACCTCCTCGACGGCGACCTCGCCGTGGAGGAGGTCGGAGCGCAGCCGGCCGCGGTCTCGCTCGCCACCCACCAGCGCCAAGGCGCGCTCTCGAGGCGCCCCTTCGATCGGCGCCTGGACGTCGACTGGCGCCGGACCTCCTACACCGGCATCGTCCGCGGCGTCGGCCGGGCGGGGACCAACGAGCCCGAGCACCTCGGGAAGCAGGACGAGCTCGACACGACCCCGCCGCTGGCGCCCACCATCACGCCGGCGCCGGATACCCCGGGCCGGAGCGCCACATCCCGGGCCCGAAATGCGGTCCCCTCCCCCTGGTCCGGCATCCCGGGCGGGACCCGGCTCGGGACCCTCGTCCACGCGCTCCTGGAGCGCCTGCCGGCTCCCCCGCCGCGCGGCTCCGAGCTCCGCGACGCCGTTCGCGAGGCAGCCCAGGCCCTCGGAACCGAGGTCGACCCGGCCGCGCTGGCACACGCGCTCGAGGCGGCGCTCACGAGCCCGCTCGGCGAGCACTTCCCCTACCCCAACCTCGCCGCCCTGCCGAGCAGCCGACGTCTCAGCGAGCTCGCCTTCGAGCTCCCTCTCTCCGGCGGCGACCGCCCCCAGGGCAACGTCGAGCTCTGCGCTCTCGCCGACCTACTGGAGGACGCGCTCCCGCGGGACGACCCGCTGGCCGGCTATCCATCGAAGTTGCGCGAGCCGGGGCTCGCGAGCCGCCTCCGCGGCTACCTCACGGGCAGCATCGACCTGGTGGCATCGCTCGACGACCCGGACCGAGAGCGAGGGGCGAGCACGGCCTTCGCCGTCGTCGACTACAAGACGGACCGCCTCGGACTGCCCGGCCGGCCGCTCACGGCCGACGACTATCGACCGGAGGTCCTCGCAGCGGCGATGTGCCACGGGCACTACCCGCTGCAAGGGCTCCTCTACGCAGTGGCGCTCCACCGCTACCTCCGCTGGCGCCTGCCTCGCGGACCCGAGCCCGAGCCGGTCCGCTCCGTCACCTACCTCTTCCTCCGCGGGATGGTCGGACCGGAGACGCCGGTCGTCGACGGCTCCCCCTGCGGCGTGTTCTCCTGGCGACCGCCTGTCGGATTGGTGCCGGCCCTGAGCGATCTCCTCGACCGGGGATCGACATGAGCGCGAGGCGGCGGGCACCGAGCGCCACCCCCCCGCCGGGCAGACCGGGAGGCAGTGATGCCGATCGCCAGCGAGACGCCGGGGATCCCTCCGAGGTCGGAAGGGGCTGGGAGAGATGGCTCGCGCTCGCCGAAGCCTCGGAAGTCCTGGAACCGGCAGACGTCGCGCTCGCAACGCGACTCTGTCGCCTCGCCGACACCGAGGACGGCCTGGCCGTGCTGACGGCGGCGTTGTGCGTCCGCGGCCTCCGCCTCGGCCACGTCTGCCTCGACCTCCGGCGACCGCCCGACCTCGTCGGCGAGGAGGCGATGACCGAGCCCGTCCCCCCACTCTCCCCGCTCCCCGACCCGATCCGCTGGGCCGCCCATCTCGTCAGGTGTGGGCTCGCCTCGCCGAGCGTCCCCACCCCCGAGCCCGGCGCCGGGATTGGCCACGGGCCCCGCCCACTCCAATTCGACGGGCCACTCGCCTACCTGACCCGGTACTGGGCGTTGGAGCGCTCGGTCGCAGCTGCGCTGGTCGAGCGCGGGAGGCGTGCCGGGAGCCGGCCCTCGCTGGGTATCTCGCGTGGCGGTCCGGCCGATCGAGGCGCGCCTCCCGATGCTGCTGGGGAGCGCGCGCACCGGGTCGACCTCGCCGCGCTGCTCCGCAGACGCTTCCCGGAGGGGGGAGTCGGCCTCCGAGCCGGATCGCTCGTCGCCAGCTCGCGCTTGGCCGTCGTCGCCGGTGGACCGGGCACCGGCAAGACCACCCTCGTGGCCCGCATCCTTGGCCTGCTCGCCGACGTCGAGTCGGCCGCCGGCGAACCTGCGCCACGGATCGCTCTCGCTGCGCCGACCGGGAAGGCTGCGGCGCGCCTCGAGGAGTCCGTGCGCGTCGCCGCCGGCCGGCTGAGCGAGGACGACCCTGCCCGCACCCTGCTCGGCGAGCTCGCGGCGACGACGGTCCACCGGCTGCTCGGCGCGTCCAGGGGGGGACGGCCGGGTTCGGGCCGAGCCGGACCCCTCCCCCACGACGTCGTCGTGGTCGACGAGGCGTCGATGCTCTCGCTCTCGCTCATCGCCGAGCTCCTTGACGCGCTGCGGCCGGCTGCTCGCCTCGTGCTCGTCGGCGACCCGAACCAGCTGGCGTCGATCGAGGCAGGCGCCGTACTCGGCGACATCGTCGGCCCGGCGGCCGACGACCAGGGCGGCCCGGCGGCCGACGAGCCGTCGGCTCCCCTCCAAGAGGCATGGCGTGGTGACCCGGCAGCCCCGGGCGACCCTGCAGGTCTGCAAGCGCCAGCGGAGCCCAACGGCGATCGCGACGGGCCGGTCCAGCCCGGCCTCGCGGGCCAGGTCGTCGTGCTCCAGCGCGTCTACCGCTTCGGCGGGAGGCTTGCCGAGCTCGCACGCGCAGTCAGTCGCGGTGACCCGGACGCCGTTGTCTCGCTCCTCGCGGGGGGTCCGGACGGCGCGCTCTCGTGGTACCCGCTCGAGCTCTCGGAGGCCCGGGAGGCGGAGCTCGGCGCCCTGCGCGACGAGATCGTCCACTCGCTCGGTCACCTCCACGAGCTTGCCGCCGCGGGCGATGCCGCAGCGACGCTCCGCGCGCGCTCCGAGCTCAGCGTCCTCTGCGCGCACCGGAGGGGCGTCTTCGGGGTCTCGGGGTGGACGGAGCGGATCGAGGCCTGGCTCGCGGCTGCGATCCCCG
>JAJYWE010000015.1:0-27954 GCA_021791675.1 Actinomycetes bacterium
GGCGGGCCTGCCGCTCAGTCGGGCGTGGGCCACCAGTCGGGCGCCGGGAGGAGGAGCTCGACGTTGCGGTCCTTCGCCAGCCCACGTCCCGGCTCGCCGCCACGGCGCCACTGCTCGTTCGCCGCCAGCTCGCGGTGGCGGGACGCCGCTGCCACGACCCAGCGGGGAAGCCCGAAGGCTGCCTCGGCATCGCCGGGATGTGCGGGCGCGTCGTGGTCGAGAAGGGTGGACCAGAGCGAGAGCGAGCCGTCGCGGTTGTCGACGAGCTCGACCAGGCGTGCCTGGCAGGGCCAGTCGGCGACCGAGCCAGTCGTGATCGACCAGAGGCCCCCTCGGCCACTGGGTCGCCGGAGGCACTCGACGCGATGGCGATGGGTGTGGCCCGAGAGCCAGGCCACGACGTTCGGGAAGCGGTGGAGCAGGGCGACCACCTCCGTGCCGGCGTGGTTGCCCGCTCGGAGGGTCTCGGGCCCGTGGTGCGACGCGACGACGACGAGCCGGTCGGTTCCCGAGCCGGAGACCCGGCGCCCGTTCGGGGCCAGGAAGTGGCGGTGGCACTCGACGAGGCGCTCCTCGAGCCAGGCAAGCTGTGCATCGTCGATGCTGCCGTCCGCGCCGCCCTCGGGGTGCGCGGTGTCGAGGACCACGATCCGCACGGGCTCCAGGCCGTCGTAGGCGTAGTAGGCGGTGCCGGCGGCGAGGTTGGTGGCGTCGAAGCCGTGGCCCGCTGGCCGTGCGCCGGTCCGGAGGTGGGCCGCCACGAAGGAACCCGGGCCGAGCAGGCGCCGCCGGGCATCGGGGCTCACCGCGACCGTCGGGCCGGCCTCGAGTGCCCGGCTGAAGAAGCCGGCAGGGTCCTCGAGCAGTGTCCGCACGGGGTCCTCGCCCGGGGCGAGGGCGGGCATGGCGAGTGGCTTCCGCCCTCCTGCGGCCAGGCGGTCCAGCGCCGCGCGAGCCCGCCCGAGGGGTGCCATGCCCTGGAGGAGGGCCTCGTGGTTGCCGTGGCACGCGAGCCAGGGGAGCCCCAGTCCCGGGGCTTCGAACGCCCCGCCGTCGGGGAGGAGGGGTGTCGTCGGATAGCCGAGGTCTCGCCGGAAGCGGTCGGTGGCGGCGCCGAGCTGGTAGTAGTCGTCGAAGGTCGCCGCGCTCGGCTCGGCGAGGCCCTCCGGCGCGGCGGGCCACAAGGGAGCGAGCGGGCCACCGTCGAGCAGGGCGAGATACCAGTCGAGCTCGTTGTGCGCCGCGTTGTCGAGGACGTCCCCGGTGAGCAGTGCGAGCGCCGGTGCGACTCCGGCGTGGGGGCCGGCCCCGAGCGCCGAGACCGCGGCGACGAGCTGGGCGACCGCCGGGCGGACGAGCAGCTCCTGTGGTCGCTGGGCAGGGAGCAGTGGCCGGTAGGCCGGGTCGGCAGCGAAACGCTCGGCGAACTCCATGCGCAGCGGCGACACCGGATCGACTAGCTGGAAGTCGGAGAGCTGGGCGAGCGAGAGGAGGCCTCGGGGTGCGCGGGTGGAACCGGCTGTCGCGGCGGCGAGCTCCTCCCGGCGCAGGTGTGGCTCTCCCGGCCCGGGGGAGAGGGGCGCGTAGAGCCAGCGATCCTGGCGGGACCCGGCATCCGGCGGGGAGAGCGCGCCCCGGGGGCCGAGCGTCGAGGTCGAGGTGTCCAAGGAGCGGGTGTCGGATCAGGCGGGGAGCTCTGCCACGACCGGATCGGCCTCGGACCGGTCGCTCGCGAGGACGCGGCCCGCGCCGGGCCGGATGGACAGCGCGACCGCCGTCCCTGGTGTGAAGGCGTCGGCCGCGGCACTCTGGACGTCGGCCGCCACGACTGCGCCGTCGCCGAGGTCGACCCAGAGCCGCGTCACTGCCCCGAGGAAGGAGGTGCCGACCACCCTCCCGCCGATGCCGTCGGCAGTGCCGTCGGCGCCGGCGAGGCTCGGTACGAGCGCCTCGGGGCGCACGAGGAGGCGCGTCTCCGCTCCCGCGGTGAGCGAGAGCGGCTCTGCGGTCTCGAGGCGCCGGCCCCGGTGCTCCACGATCCCGGCGGCCGGGTCCACCACGCGAACCGTGAGGCGGTTCACCGTGCCCACGAACTCGGCGACGAAGGGGGTGGCGGGACGGCGGTAGACCTCTGCGGGGGTCCCGACCTGCTCGAGGCGCCCCTGCGACATGACCGCGACGCGATCGGAGATGGACAGGGCCTCCTCCTGGTCGTGGGTGACGTAGAGGGTGGTGATCCCGAGCTCCAGTTGGATCCGGCGGATCTCCTCGCGGAGGTTCACCCGCACTTTGGCGTCGAGGGCCGACAGCGGCTCGTCGAGCAGGAGCACCGAGGGTTCGATCGCGAGCGCGCGCGCGAGCGCGATGCGCTGCTGCTGCCCGCCGGAGAGCTGGTAGGGATAACGACCCGCCGCGGAGGCGAGGCCGACGAGCTCGAGGAGCTCCGCGACCTTCGCTGCCCGGGCGGCCTTGGCCTGCCGGCGGACGCGCAGCCCGAACTCGACGTTCTCCGCGGCCGTCAGGTTCGGGAAGAGGCTGTAGGCCTGGAAGACCATCCCCATGTCCCGCTTGTTCGCCGGGACGTCGGTCACGTCCCGGCCTGCGACCTGGACCCGGCCGGAGGTGGCGACCTCGAAGCCGGCCACGATGCGCAGTGCCGTCGTCTTCCCACAGCCGGAGGGGCCGAGGAGGCTGACGAGCTCGCCCGAGGCGAGCTCGAGGTCGAGCCCGTCGAGGGCCGTGACGGTGCCGAAGCGCTTGTGGAGTCCCTGGAGGGCGAGCGTGGCCATGGCTAGCGAGTCACTCCGATCTGGACCTGGCGGGCGACCGATCCCTTGCCGCCGCCTGCCCGCCCGAGCACGAGGACCAGGCCACCCATGGCGAGCCAGGTGAGGGCGAAGCTGATGAGGGCGAGCGCCGCCGCGCCGGTGGCTGCGGTCATCCCGACGGTCTCGATGTAGACGCCGAAGGTGTTGAAGAGGAGCAGGCTCGCGATGGTGAACTCGCCCATCACGATCGCGAAGGCGAGCAACGCACCCGAGATGATCGCCGTCCGCAGGTTCGGGAGGATCACCCGCCAGAGCGTGAGCGCCCACCCGGCCCCGAGGCTGCGAGCCGCTTCGGTGAGGGTGTGGACGTCGATCGCACGCAGCCCGGCGTCGAGCGCCCGGTAGAGGAACGGGAAGGAGAGCACGACGTAGAGGACGACGAGGATGTTCGGCGAGCCGATGAACCAGCTCGGCGCCTTGCGGAACACGTTCTCGACCCCGACGGCGAGCACCACGGGCGAGACCACGAAGGGGCCGAAGGAGAGCGCCTCCATCACCGGGCGGAGCTTCGGCAGGCGGAGCCGGACCCAGTAGGCCGTCGGGACCACGAGCACGACCGCCAGCACGATCGTCTCGATCGCGAGCCGGAGTGACAGCAGGAACGCCGATGAGAACGCCGACGACGAGAGGATCTGGGTGTAGGCGGAGATCGTGTAGCTGCCGTGCTCGCCCTCCAGGCTGAACGCGGCGGTAGCCGCGAGCGGGATGACGAAGTAGAGGCTGACGAGCCCGAGCCAGACCGCCTTCGCCACGCGGGCGCGGCCCTCGCCGAGCGGCGCCCGGGCTCGGCGAGGGCGGAGCCGGGCGGTGGCGAGCTCGGCCGAGGCGGCCGTTGTCGCGCTGGCCGCGCTCACCGCACCCACTTCGAGGCCCGGCGCTGCAGGAGCAGGTAGAGCCCGACCGCGACGAACAGCACGACCAACATGTCCAGACCGAGGGCCTGGCCCATCTGGGGCTGGGCGATGACGTTGCCGGAGAGATAGTTGCCGATGAGGGTGGCCACGAGGTTGACGAGCCCGGAGGTCAGGGCGACGGCAGTGGCGTACGCCGCGAAGCCGCTCGCGAAGAGGAGGAGCATCGCCCCGATCACCGACGGTGCGAGCACCGGGAGCCCGACTCGCAGCCAGTACTGCGTCGCGCTGGCTCCGAGGTTGGCTGCCGCCTCCCGCCACTCCCGGCGCAGCCCGTCGAGTGCGGGCGCGACGACGAGCACCATGAGCGGGATCTGGAAGTAGGTGTAGACGACGACCAGGCCGGTCACCGACACGAGGTTGAAGCTCGAGATGTTGACCCCGAGCGCGTTCTCGAGGAGCTTGGTCATCGCGCCCTCGCTCCCGATCGTGGCCACGAAGGCAAAGGCGAGCGGGACTCCGGCGAAGTTCGCTGCCACGGCCGAGAAGGTCGTCACGAACGAGCGCAGCCACCGTGGCCGCCCGAGCGTGACGACGGCGTACGCCGCGAGGAACCCGACGACACCACCGGTGATCGCCGAGAGTGCCGCCAACTCGAGGCTGTTGACGTTCGCGCTCAGGAACTGACCCTGGAAGAGGTCACGCACCCACTGGGTGGTGAACGAGCCGTTCGTGTTCTGGAAGGCGCTCACGATCACCGAGACGCCCGGCAGCACGAGGAAGAGGAACGCGTAGGCCAGGAAGGGCACCGCTCCGAGCCAGGCGAGGGAGCGCCGACGAGGCCGCGGGCGTCGCGTGCCCACGGCCTCGTCGACCACCACGGGTGCGTCAGTGAGCGCAGTCATGGCCTCAGGCGCCGGCGACCTTCGGGCCCCACTGTGCCGCCACGATCGCCGCTGCTGCGTTCGTCTGGGCGACGGTCGGGAACACGACGTGCTTGTAGGGGGCTGCCGGCGGGAGCTTCGCGGCGAGCGAGGCGGGAACCTTGCCTGCGGCGACGAGCTCGTTGAAGCGGATCGGGTGCGCCCCGCCTGCGAGCCAGAGGAGCTGGCCCTCGTCGGAGTAGAGGAAGTCCTGCCACAGCTTGGCTGCCGCCGGATGCGGGGCCTGCTTGGCGATGGCCTGGCAGTAGTAGCCACCGAAGACGGCATCGGTGGGTACGACGGTCCTCCAACCGATGTGGCCGACGAAGCTCGGCGCATAGTCGAAGTTCAGGTAGTCCCAGTTCAGTGTGATCGGCGTCTCGCCGTTGAGCGAGGTCGCAGGTGTCGCCGAGACGGCGGTGAAGTTCCCGATCTTCTTCAGGTTCGCGAAGAACTCGATCCCCGGCGTGATGTCGTCGAGCGAGCCCCCGTTGGCGAGCGCAGCCGCCCAGACCCCGGCGAAGGCGGCGCCGGCAGAGCGCGGATCCCCGTCGAGGGCGACGGACTTCTTGTAGATCGGCTTCGTCAGGTCCGCGAAGCTCGTCGGGACGTCCTTCACGAGGCTCGTGTTGACCCCGAAGCTCACGACCCCGTAGTAGTCGGCCACCCACATGCCGTTCGCGTCCTTCGCGGACGCAGGGATCAGGTCCCAGTAGGCGTTCTTGAAGGGCTGGAAGAGCCCCGCCGAGGCGCCCTCGGCGGCGAACTGCGGGGCGACGTCCACGACGTCGGGGGCGCGGCTCTGGCCCGCGAGTGCCTTGAGGGCGGTGAGCTCCTGCGCGGAGGAGTCGTCCGGTGCGGCGTTGTTGATCTTGATGCCGTACTTGGACTGGAACGTGGAGATGATCGTCCCGTAGTTCGCCCAGTCGGCCGGCAGGGCGATCGTGTTGAGCTGGCCCTCCGCCTTGGCTTGCGAGAGGAGGCTCGCCGGGCTCGAGGAGCCGGTCTTGGTCGCAGTCGGGGTCGAGCTGCTCGAGCACGCGGCGAGGAAGGCGCCGAGGGAGAGCGTCCCGGCGGCGCCGACGCCGAGGCGGAGGAAGCCGCGGCGGTCGAGGTGTGGGCCGGAGGCTCCGGCGATACGGTCGAGGTCCACTTCTGCTCCTTCGGTCTGAGTTGGGCCGGCGTCCGGCCGGCCCGATCGTGGCTGGCTCTCTGTCCTGGTGCGGGATGGCGAATCGATGGGGCTTCGTCGCGTGGTCTGGGTTGCCGGGGACTCCTGGGCCGCTGGCGGGTCCGGGCTCTCGGGAGTGTCCGGGTTCCGCCCTCCGCCGGGTGTCGCCTCGTCCGGTGGAAGCTGAGTGGTCCGTCGGCTGCCTCCTCTTGCCGCCCGCTCTCGCGGGGGAGCGGCATTGCGGACTCTGCCTCGGCGGTCGGCTCAGCCGCTCGTCACGAAGTCCCAGCTCCGAGCTGTGGCCGCCCAACCGCAGCCCGGTCTAGCGGAGCGAGATGTCGACGCGTCGACTGCCCGGTGAACACCTCCTGAACTGCCATGCCTCCCCCTTCCCACGGCCCGTCCGAGGCGCGCGACGCGAAGCAGGGTTTCGCGAGGCGCAACACTCAGCGGAATGGTACCGCGCCTTCGGCACGCAGGGGGCGCGTCCTGGCCGAGGCCCGCTCTTCCGGGACGCTCCCGGTTCAGGCGCCGGTGGCGTGGTAGCCGCCGTCGACGTGGACGATCTCCCCCGTCGTCGCAGGGAAGAGGTCCGAGAGGAGCGCGACGCAGGCACGAGCGACTGGCTCCGCGTCGGTGACGTTCCAGCCGAGCGGGGCACGGGCTCCCCAGACGTCCTCGAAGGAGGAGAACCCAGGCACCGAGCGGGCCGCAACGGTTCGGATCGGGCCCGCGGCCACGAGGTTCACGCGGATGCGGTCCGGGCCGAGGTCCCGGGCCAGGTAGCGGGCGAGGGACTCGAGTGCTGCCTTCGCGACCCCCATCCAGTCGTAGCCCGGCCACGCGACGCTGGCGTCGAAGTCCAACCCCACGACCGAGCCGCCGCCTGCGGCGACGAACAACGGGCGCAGCTCGGCTGCGAGGAGCTCGAGCGAGTACGCGGACACCTCGATCGCGGTCGCCACGTCAGCCCAGGAGGTGCCGAGGACTCCCTGGCCGAGGCAGGCCGGGGGGGCGTAGCCGATTGCATGGAGCAGGCCGTCGAGGGCTCCCCAGCGAGTCTCGAGCGCCTGGCGGACCGACACGACGTGGCCTGGCTCGGTGACGTCGAGCTCGAGCACGTCGGGCGTGCCCGGGAGCCGCCGCGCCGCCCGCCGGGTGAGGGCGAGGCCCCGCCCGGCGCCGGTGAGGACGACCTCGGCTCCTTCCTCGAGCGCCACCCGCGCGACGGCGAACGCGAGCGAGGACTCCGTCAGCACGCCGGTGAGGAGGAGTCGCTTGCCGTGGAGGAGGGACATGCAATCTTCGACCGCCCCGCGCCGGGTGCGGTTACCGCGGACGCGGGTTTCGCCCAGGCGGGGGGACTGTGCCAGGCTGGCGGGGTGGACGTGGGGATCTTGGGTGGGACGGGGCCGGCCGGCCTCGGGCTCGCGGCGCGTCTCGCTGCCGGCGGCCTCGCGGTCGTCGTCGGCTCTCGGGACGAGGAGCGGGCCACCGCGGCCGTGGCCGAGCTCCGGGCGCGGTGGCCGGATCGGGCGCTCGCTGCGCGGGCGGGGACGAATGCGGTCGCAGCGGAGGCTGCACTCGTGGTCGTCGCGACGCCATGGGACGCCGCGGAGCAGACGGTGGTCGGGCTCGCCGACGCGCTCGCGGGCAAGGTCGTCGTGAGCATGGCGAACGCGCTCGTCGGCGTCGGCAGGGAGATCCAGGCGGTCGTGCCGGCCCGCGGCTCGGTCGCCGCCGGCATCGCGGCGGCACTGCCCCGCTCCCGAGTCGCAGCGGCCTTCCACCACCTGCCCGCCAAGGAGCTCGCCGCCCTCGACGCAGAGATGGAGGGTGACGTGCTCGTCTGTGCCGACGAGCCTGCCGCTCGGTTGGCAACTGCGGCGCTGGTCGCTCGTATGCCGCGGCTGCGGGCGCTCGACGCGGGCAGCCTGGCCGCTGCTGCGCCGGTGGAGTCGTTCACCGCCGTGCTCCTCGGTCTGAACCGGCGCTACCGGACCCGTGCGGCGCTCACGGTCACGGGCATTCCGGGGGCGGGGATGGCGGAGGTCCTCGAGAAGGAAGGCGGCCCCGCGGGGGCCAGCGGGAGGTGCGCGTGAGCGCAGGGATGGTGCTGTTCGACACGCGCCGGCGCGCGGTCGTCCCGTTCGAGCCTCCCCACGTCGTGCGGATCTACACCTGCGGGATCACGCCCTACGACGCGGCGCACCTCGGGCACGCGGCGACCTACCTCGCCTACGACCTGCTCCAACGCCGGCTCCTCGACCGAGGTCACCTGCCTCGGGTGGTGCGGAACGTCACCGACGTCGACGACGACATCCTGCGCAAGGCCCGCCAGCTCGGTGTCCACTACCTCGACCTGGCCGCCGAGGAGATGGGCCGGTTCGACGCCGACATGGCCGCGCTCGGGCTGCTCCCGGCCTGGCGGGAGCCGCGGGCGACCTCGGCGATCCCGGACATCCTGAGCTGCATCGGGACGGCACTGGAACGCGGCTACGCCTACCAGGCGGGTGGCGCCGTCTACTTCTCGGTCGCCTCGAGCCCCGGATTCGGGAAGCTGTCGCAGCTCGATCGCCCCTCGATGCTGGCGCTCGCGGCCGAGCGGGGCGGGAACCCGGACGACCCGAACAAGCGGGACCCCCTCGACTTCGTGCTCTGGCAGCCGTCGCTCGAGGACGAGCCAGCCTGGGAGTCTCGTTGGGGGCCGGGCAGGCCAGGCTGGCACATCGAGTGCTCTGCGCTGGCGCTTCGCGAGCTCGGCACGACGGTCGACCTCCACGGCGGCGGCACGGACCTGATCTTCCCCCACCACGAGTGCGAGACCGCCCAGTCCGAGGCCGTGACCGGCGCGGCGTTCGTCCGGCACTGGATGCACGTCGGGATGGTCGGCCTCGACGGCGAGAAGATGTCCAAGTCCCTGGGCAACCTCGTCTTCGTGCGTGACCTCCTCGAGCGCTGGGAGCCGGCGGTGGTCCGGGCGCTGCTGTGTGCCCAGCACTACCGCAGCTCCTGGGAGTTCACCCCGGATCTCCTCGAGCAGGCGGCCGAGCGGGTGCGGCGCTGGCGCCACGCCGGCCGGGGTTCGGGCGCCCTCGGCGAGGTCCGCGCCGCGCTGGACAACGACCTCGACGCGCCAGGCGCGCTGGCGGCGATGGACGCCGCGGCCGCCGCCGGTGAGGGGGTCTCGGAGGCGGGCGCCCTCCTCGGGCTCGCCCTCGGCTGACCGGGCCGAGAGGCCTGTCGATCCCGGGCACCCCGCCTCGGCGCAGCCCCCACCCCGGGGAACCGGCGCCTCGGCGAACCGCCGCGTTGCGGGACCGCCGCGTCGGCGAACCGGCGAGCGTGGTACTCCAGGCGGCTCAGCTGGCGAGGACGGTGGCGACGGCGTGCTCCTCGCCGAGGTCCCCGAAGACGGCGTCCGGACGGAGCGCCGCCAGCTCGGCCCAGCGCGTGTTGCCCGTCGCCACGAGCAGGCAGCGCGCCCCGGCGCTGCGTGCCGCCGCGAGGTCGTTCGGGGTGTCGCCGACCACCCAGACGGCCCCGGCGGGCGGAGCCGAGCCGTCCCGGCGGAGCCGAGCCGCCAGGGCGAGCGGGACCAGGGCACGGCGGTCGACGTGGTGGTCACCGAAGGCGCCGACCTCGAGGTCCAGCCAGCGGTCGAGCCCGAAGCAGCGGAGCTTCACGGCCGCGTTCGCTGCGAGGTTGCCCGTGCAGACGCTCTGGGCAACCCCAGCTCGGGCGAGGCGTTCGAGCACGGCCTCCACGCCGGGCAGCACCCGCGAGCGGCCGCGCAGCTCCGGGGCGGCGCCTCGGACGGCTTCGGCGAGCGCAGCGAGCACCTGCTCCACGAGCGCCGTGTCGCCCGTGGCGCCGAGGGCCGCGAGCCACTCGGTCGCGATCTGGCGGTCGGTCTTGCCGGCCATCGCGGGCCGTCCCGGCGGGAGCGGCCCGACGACCGCCCGCATCGCCGCTGCGAAGAGCTCGACGCCGAAGCCGTAGCTGCGGAGGAGGGTGCCGTCGATGTCCCAGAGGACGAGCCGGTCCACGGCGTGACCCTAACGGCCTCGGTCCACCGGGCGCGGCCGCGATGGGCACCGGTAGCCTGCCCCGCATGCACCCCCACGAGGTCGACCTTGCGCTGACCGACGGCAGCTCCGTCCGGCTACCGGCAGGCGCGACGGGAGAGGAGCTCGCTGCGGCGCTCGGAGTGGACGACGCCGTGGCGGTCCGATCCGGGGGGACACTCGTCGACCTCCAGGTGCCACTCCCCGAGACCGGGCCCGTGGAGCTGGTGCGGGCCGGCGAGCCGGACGGGCGTAGCGTGCTCAGGCACTCGACGGCACACGTCCTCGCGCAGGCGGTGCTCGATCTCTGGCCCGGGGCGAGCTTCGCGATCGGGCCGCCCATCGAGGACGGCTTCTACTACGACTTCCTCCTACCGGGCGGTGCGCACTTCCGCGAGGAGGACCTCTCGCGCATCGAGGCGCGCATGCGCGAGATCGTCGGCGAGGCGCAGCCCTTCGAACGAGCGGAGCTCTCGATCGAGGAGGGGCTCGAGCTGTTCGAGGCGCAACCCTTCAAGCGCGAGATCATCGAGGGTGTCGCGGCCGGGCCGGGCGCGTCGGACGCCGCGCTCGAGGCCGAGGGGGTCGAGGGACAGCGGGTCAGCGTCTACCGCAACGGCCCCGGCTTCGTCGACCTGTGCCGGGGACCGCACGTCCCGTCGACGGCTCGGCTCGGCTCGTTCCGCCTGCTCCGCACGGCCGGTGCCTACTGGCGGGGCGACGAGCGGCGCGACCAGCTCCAGCGCATCTACGGAACTGCCTGGGAGAGCGAGGAGGCGCTCGCCGCCCACCTCGAGCGCCTCGCCGAGGCGGAGCGGCGCGACCATCGCCGGATCGGTCGGGAGCTCGACCTGTTCTCCTTCCCGCCCGAGCTCGGCCCGGGGCTGCCCGTCTACCACCCGAAGGGCGCGCGGATCCGCTACGAGATGGAGGAGTTCGCGCGCCGGCACCACCTGGAGGCCGGTTACGAACTGGTGGCGACGCCCCACGCCGCCCGATCGAGCCTGTTCGAGACCTCGGGACACCTCGGCTGGTACGCGGAGAGCATGTTCCCCGGCATGGAGGTGGAGGGGGTGAGCTACCACCTCAAGCCCATGAACTGCCCGATGCACGTCCTGGTCTACCGCTCCCGTGCCCGCTCCTATCGCGAGCTGCCCCTCCGGCTCTTCGAGCTCGGCACGGTCTACCGCTTCGAGCGCTCGGGGGTCCTGCACGGGCTCACCCGGGTCCGCGGCTTCACCCAGGACGACGCGCACATCTTCTGCGCGCCGGGCCAGCTCGGGGCGGAGCTCGCGGCGCTGCTCGGCTTCGTCCTCGCGATGCTCGGGGCCTTCGGGCTCGGTGAGTTCGAGGCGGAGCTCGCGACGCGCCCCGAGAAGTCCGTGGGCGACCCGGTGGACTGGGCGGCCGCCGAGGCGGCGTTGCGCCACGCCCTGGACGTCACCGGGCTCCCGTACCGCATCGCAGCGGGCGAGGGCGCGTTCTACGCGCCGAAGATCGACCTCCACCTCCGCGACGCGATCGGCCGCCGCTGGCAGGTCTCGACGCTGCAGGTCGATCTCCAACTGCCCCAGCTGTTCGACCTCGACTTCACGGGCGAGGACAACGGGCGCCACCGTCCGTACATGATCCACCGGGCGCTGTTCGGCTCCGTCGACCGCTTCCTCGCGATCCTCCTGGAGCACTACGAGGGCGCGCTGCCGTGCTGGCTCTCCCCGGTCCAAGCCGCGGTGCTGCCGGTCGGGGCTGCCCACGAGGCCTACGCCACGGACGTCGCTGCCACGCTCGCTGCGCGGGGCGTTCGTGCCGAGGTGCGCGCGGCGAGCGAGAGCCTCGGTGCCCGAATCCGCGACGCGAAGCTCGCGAAGATCCCCTGGATCCTCGTCGTCGGGGCGGAGGATGTCGCCGGGGGCAGCGTCGGGGTCAACGCACGGGGCGGCGCTCGTCCGGAACGGGGCGTCGCGCTCTCCGAGGCCGCTGACCGGATCGCTGCCGACGCGACACCCCCGCCCCTCCTCCCGCCGCAGCCAGCGCCAGGGCCAGCGGGCCGAGCTCCACGAACGGGGGTCCCAGCTCCCCGAGCGGGAGACGGAGCGGGCTGATGGGACTCGGGCGTCTCTGGGCGGGTTGGCGGATGCCCTACGTGGACGGGAGTGCCGCCGCGCCCCGAGCTGCGCCGGGCGCGGGAGGGCCGGCCGGGACGGAGGGCGAGCGCGACGACGCGGACGCCCGGCTGGGCGCGGGACGAGCGCAGGAGGAGCAGGGCAGGGCGAGTGCGGAGGGATGCGTCTTCTGCGGGATCCTCGCGTCCGGAGAGCCCGACGAGACGACGGCGGTGCTCTGGCGAGGTCGCTGGACCGTCTCGCTGCTCAACGCCTACCCCTACGCCTCGGGCCACGTCCTCGTGCTGCCACGCCGCCACGTCGCACGCCTGGCGGACCTGACGGGGGAGGAGTCGGCCGAGCTCTGGGAGGGGCTCCGCTCTGCCGTCGGCGCGCTCGAGGCCGCCTACGGGCCCGACGGGGTGAACGTGGGTGCCAACCTCGGGGCGGCAGCGGGCGCCGGCGTCCCGGGGCATCTCCACCTCCACGCGCTGCCCCGCTGGGTCGGCGATACGAGCTTCATGACGACCGTGGCCGAGGCTCGCGTCCTCCCCGAGGCGCTCTCGGCGAGCTGGGCTCGGCTCCGGGCAGCGTGGACGGCTGCGCCGGTCCCTCCCGTGGCGCCGCCAGCGGGGCGAAGCGGTCTGTGACGCGCAGGCGCCGCTCTCGGAAGCGGTAGGTCGCGGCCGGGCGCCCCCCGGCGCGTCCCGGGGGTCGGTGGGCGCCGGCCGGCTCGAGCAGCCCGCGCCGCAGGAGCACCCGCTGGAGGTTCGTGGGCGTGACGTCGTGGCCGAGTGCCGCTGCGTACACCTCGGCGAGCTCCGAGATCGTGAAGCTGGCCGGCGCGAGGGCGAAGCCGACGTTCGTCCCGGAGAGCTCGCCGCGCAGCCGCCGGACTGCGGAGTGCACGAGCTGCAAGTGGTCGAAGGCCATCGCCGGCGGCGCGATCGCCGGGTGCCAGGCGGTGTCGGTTGGGAGGAGCGGGTCCTGGTCGACCGGCACCAAGCCGACGAACGCCGTCGCGAGCACCCGCTCGTCCTGGCGGCGGGCCGGATCGGAGAGGGTCTCCAGCTGCTCGAGGTGCGCCACCTCGCGGACATCGACCTTGGCCGCGAGGTGGCGGCGAAGAGACTCCTCGAGCGTCTCACCCGCGGCCAGCCATCCTCCCGGTAGCGCCCACGCCCCGGCGAAGGGCGGGAGCGCGCGCTGCCAGAGGAGGGCCTGCAGCGTCCCCCCCCGGACCTGGAACACGACCGCGAGGACCTCGTGGCGGACCGGTGCCACCGCCGACGGTTCGGCGCGATGTCGGCGCACGTCGACCGTGCTAGGTTTGCGCCTCATAGTTTCGAACTCCATGGCAGAAACCTCTCCGGCCGCGTGGACTCTCGGCGGCTCGACCCTAGTGAAGGAGTGCCATGCCTGATGGCAGAGCGGCGCGCGCGGCGGGCGGCATCGGGGCCGGTACGGCGGACGCGCCCTCCCGGCCGGGCGGGCGCTCGCGGCCACGGCCCCTGGTCAGCGAGGTGCGCGGGGTCTCGCCGGTCCCGCCCGAGGAGCGCCACGGGCGGGCCTGGTCCCAGTTCACCCTCTGGTTCGGCGCGAACCTGACCATCGCGGACCTGGCCCTCGGGTTCCTGCCGGTCTCGCTCGGGGTTCCCTGGCGCGTCACCGTCGCAGCACTCTTGGTCGGCAACCTGCTCGGCAGCGTCGCGGTGGGCGCCTTGGCCACCCTCGGCCCCCCGTCCGGACTGCCGCAGCTCGTGCTCGGGCGACGAGTCTTCGGCCGGGTCGGCGGCGCACTTCCCGCGGCGCTCAACTACCTGAGCACGCTCGGGTGGTACGTGGTCAACACGCTCCTGGGTGCCTTCGCGGTGCGGGTCCTCGCACCGGGAGTGCCGTTCTTCGCCGCAGTCACCGGGCTCGTGGTCGTCCAGAGCGTGCTCGCCCTGTTCGGCCACGACCTCATCCACGCCTTCGAGCGCGGGGCAGCAGCCCTCCTCGGGCTTTCGTTCCTCGTGGCGACGGGGGTGGTGCTCGCGCACTCCGGGCGCCTCGCGGCACTGCCTGCCGCCCACGGCGTGCCCTGGGGTGCGGCGGGGATCGTCTTCGCCGCGGCGTTCTCCTACGTTGCCAGCTGGGCGCCCTACGCGGCCGACTACAGCCGCTACCTCCCGGCCGAGACGAGCCCACGAGCGGTGCTGGCGGGCGCCGCCGCAGGGAACTTCGTCGCGTCGGTCTGGCTCGAACTGCTCGGCGCAGGCGTCGCCGTGCTCGCCGGCTCCTCGACGAACCCGATCGTCGGTCTCCACCGTGCCCTCGGGGCGTTCGGCGGTCTCGCGACGCTCGCCGTGGCGATCGGCGCCGTCGCGGCAAACGCACTGAACGCGTACTCGAACGGCCTCGCAGCGGGGGCGCTCGGCCTGCCCATCGGACGGCGCAGCCTGGTCGGCGCCGCCGCGGTCCTCGGGCTCGCGGGGACACTGGCCGGGGCAGGTGGCTTCGAGGCGCGCTACGAGGACTTCCTGCTCTCGCTCGGGTACTGGGTCACGCCGTGGCTCGGCGTCGCGACCGTCCATGCCTGGCACAGCTCCCGTGGGAGGCACGGGCGCGCGCCGAGCGGCTCCGGGACCCCCCGGCGCGTCGACATCGCCCTGGTCGCGACCTTCGTCCTCGCCGGGATTGCCTCGATCCCGTTCATGGACGGCCCCTACTACGAGGGGCCGGTTGCGCGGCTCCTCGGCGGCGCAGACCTGAGCTACTTCGTCGCCTTCACGTTGGCGGCCCTTGCGACGGCCGTGATCCTCGCCCGGCGCGCCCGGGGGCGCGTGGGTACCGCTCAGCCGCTCGAACGTGCCGGGAGCCGACTCGCGAGGTGGGAGGGGACGACCTCGTAGTGATCGTGGCGCGCCGTGAACGTGGCGCGTGCGCCGGTCAGGGAGCGGAGGTCCACGGCGTAGCGGACGAGTTCGGCCGCCGGGACGTGGGCGACGATGACCTGGTCGCCCTCGTCGGCGACCTCGGTGCGCAGCACTCGGCCGCGCCGCGCGTTCAGGTCCCCGAGGACGTCGCCCTGCAGCGAGGCGGGGACCGTCACCTCGACCTGTGAGACCGGCTCGAGCAGCACCGGCCCCGCCTTGGCGAGCGCCTCCCGGAACGCCAGCGCGCCGGCCATCTTGAAGCTGAGCTCGGAGGAGTCCACCGGGTGGTACTTGCCGTCGAGGCACGTGACCTCCACGTCGACCACGGGGTAGCCGCTGGTGCCGCCCTGGGCCATCGCCTCGACCACGCCCTTCTCGACCGCCGGGATGAACTGGCGCGGGATCGCCCCACCGACGACCTGGTCGACGAAGCGGAAGCCCTCCCCTCGTCCGATCGGCGCCACCCGCAGCGTCGCGACCCCGTACTGACCGTGGCCCCCGGTCTGCTTCTTGTACTTGCCCTCGGCCTCGGCGACGCCGGTCACGGTCTCCCGGTAGGGGACGACGAGCTCCTCGGCCTCGACCTCGACGCCGAACTTGCGCCGCAGGCGCTCCAGCACGACCTGCAGGTGGGTGTCCCCCATGCCCGAGAGCAGCGTCTGGCGGGTCTCGTCGCTCCGCGTGACGGCCAGGCAGGAGTCCTCCTCCTGGAGCCGGTGGAGCGCGGTCATGAGCTTGTCCTCGTCTCCCTTCGAACGCGGGCGAACGGCGATGGTGTAGACCGGCTCCGGGGGGGTGAGCGGGGGGATCGAGACCGGCATCCCCTTCGAGGCCAGGGTGTCGCCGGTGCGGACGTCACCGAGGCGCGCGACCGCGACGAGGTCACCGGCTTCGGCCGCCTGGACGACGTCTTGGTCCTTGCCACGGGGCGCGAGCAGGGTGTGGAGCCGCTCCTCGGCGTGGGTCCGGGAGTTGACGAGGACGACGTCCGGATGGAGGGTCCCCGACACGACCTGCAGGAGCGAGACCTTGCCGACGTGCGCGTCCGAGACGGTGCGGACGACTCGGGCGAGCGCGGGTCCGGTGGGGTCGAAACGGACCGGCTGGGCCTGGCCACCGGCGACCACCTCGACCGGCGCGCGCTGCGAGGGCGGGGGGACCAGTTCGCAGAGGTAGCTGGCGAGACGGTCCACGCCGACCAGCGCGGCTGCGGAGCCGAGCAGCACCGGAAAGACCGTTCCGTCGGCCACGCCGGTCGCGAGCGCTGCCTCGAGCTCCTTGGCGCCCGGTACGTCCCCCTCGAGGTAGCGCTCCATCAGGCTGTCCTCGGCGACGACGATCCCCTCCACGAGCGCTTCTCGGACCCGGTGCTCGAGCTCGCCGAGGTCGTCGGGGATGGCGGCTTCCCGCCCGATCGGGGAGGGCGCGGCGCGATCGTAGACCACCGCGGTGTCCGTGAGCAGGTCCACCACGCCGGTGAAGCTCGCCTCGTTGCCGATCGGCAGCTCGAGGGGAGCCACGCCGCTCCCGAACGCCTCGTGCAGCTGGTCGAGCGTCGCCTGGAAGTCCGCGTGCTCGCGGTCGACCTTGTTGACGAAGATGAGCCGCGGGAGGTGCCGGCGTGCGGCGAGCCGCCAGGCCCGGACCGTGCCCGGCTGGACCCCGTCCGTCGCACTCACGACGAACACCGCCGCGTCCGCAACCGAGAGCCCGACCGCGACGTCGTGGGCGAAGTCCGGGTAACCAGGCGTGTCGACGAGGTTGAGCTTGTGCTCCTCGTGCTCGAGCGCCGCGACGGCGAGGCCGAGCGACTGGTGGCGCTTGGCCTCCTCGGGCTCGAAGTCGAGCGCCGCCGAGCCGTCGTCCACCCGGCCGAGCCGGGAGATCGCGCCCGTCAGCAGCAAGAGCGCCTCGCCGAGGGTCGTCTTCCCGGCCCCCCCGTGCCCGACCAGGGCGACGGTCCGGACACTTCCCGGTGGCAACGTCTTCACCTGCGCACCTCGCTTCCTCGCGGCCCCCCGGCCGCGCCCACGAGTCGGCCTCGGACCCCCGCACCAGGCAGTGGGTCGTCCGGCCCCGGTTCGTGGACCCTCAGCCTACCGACCGGGGCTGCTAGCGTGGGGAAGTGCTCGACGCGCGCTTCCGGACCGGTCTGGACCGGTGCACCGCGCCCGTCGGGGCCCGGCTCGCCCGAGCCGGCGTGCGGGCGGACCACCTCACCGCAGCGGGCATGGTCCTCGCCGTCTCCTCCGGCGCAGTGATCGCGACCGGGGCGCTCCGGGTAGGGCTCGTGCTCCTGGTTGCAGGGGCCCTCCCGGACCTGCTGGACGGCCCGGTTGCCCGGGCCGGCCGCGGTGGGACCCCGCGAGGGGAGTTCTTCGACTCGGTCGCGGATCGAGTGAGCGACGGTGCCGTGCTCGCGGGGCTCGCCTGGTTCCTCCTCCACGCGGGCAACCCCGATCTCGCGCTCCTCCCGGTGGCGTTGCTCGGCCTGTCGCTCCTCGTCTCCTACGAGCGCGCGAAGGCCGAGGCGCTCGGCTTTCGGGCCAAGGGTGGCCTCATGGAACGCGGCGAGCGGGTGCTCGCCCTCGTCGTTGCGCTGGCGATACCGGCCGTGCTGGTACCGGTCCTCTGGGTGATGCTCGCGCTCACGGCGATCACGGCTGCACAGCGCTTCGTGCGCGTCTGGCGCCAGGCGAGTGCCCCCCCGGATCGGGACCCCCTCCGGGTCGGGGTGCCGCACCGCACCGAGCCGTCGCTCCCGCCCGCCGCCCTCCCGCCCGCCGCGCTCGGCGGGGAGCTCGCCACCACCCCTCCGCGGTGGCGAAGCGGGCAGTGGCGCAGCCCACGGGTCGAGTCTCGCTGGCGCGCGTGGCGGGAGGAGGCCGAAGCGCGGCGCCGGGCGAGCGCGGGCGCCGAGGATGCGGCGCGACGCCTGTCGACGCCGAGCGCGTCTGGCGGCGATGCGCTCCCCGCTCCTGCCCTGGCCGCGTCCACGGCTGCGTCGTCGACGGGCTGGCGATGGAGGACCGGGAGTGCGTCCGCCCGGCGCCGCTGGCACGCGACAGGCCGGCGGCGGGGCGGGGCCGGTGTCGACCAGGGCGGGCGCCGGCGCTCGCGCACGGGCCGGAAGCTCGGGTGGCCGACCAGCTCCGCCAGCAGCTGACGCTCGCTGCGTACCTCGGCGCCGCACGCATCGCCTGCACGCTCCCGGCGGCGCTCGCCGACGGCGCCGGACGCGGCATGGGTGTCGTCTACGGCCGCGCCGCCCGCAAGAAGCGCCGGCTGGTCGCGAGCCATCTCCGCCGGGTCGGCTCCGCCCTGGGCCGCCCGGAGTTGGCGCGGAGCCGGGCGGTCGACCGCTGCTTCGCCTCCTATGGCAGGTACTGGGTCGAGAGCTTCCGCTTGCCGGTCACCGCCCCTGCGAGCCTCGAGGGGGGCATGGCCTGTGAGGGGATGGAACACCTCCGCGGTGCGCTCGAGGGCGGTCGGGGGGCCATCCTGGCACTCCCACACCTCGGGGGCTGGGACGTCGGCGGCGCATGGCTCGCGTCGGTCGGGGTGCACCCGGTGGTCGCGGTCGAGGCCCTGGAGCCGGCCTCCCTCTTCCGCTGGTTCTCGGCACAGCGGGAGGCCCGGGGTCTCACCGTCGTGGCGGCCGGACCCGGTGCTGCGGCGACGCTGGCTGGCGCGCTCCGCCGCAACCAGGTGGTGGGCCTCGTCTCGGATCGGGCCCTCGCCGGGCGGGGGAGCACGGTCTCGATCTTCGGGGCGCAGGCAACCCTGCCGGAGGGTCCTGCGCTCCTGGCGCTACGAACCGGGGCCCCGCTCCTGCCCGCCGCCGTCTACCTCGCTGGCCGGGGGAGGCACCGGGCCGTCATCCGCCCACCACTGCCCGTGCCAGGGGTGGGGACCCCCCGGGAGCGGGTGTCCGCGCTCACCCGCGACCTCGCCGGAGAGCTCGAGGGCCTCATCGCAGGCGCCCCCGAGCAGTGGCACCTCCTCCAGCCCTACTGGGACGACGAGCGCACCACGAGCGGGGGATCCCCGCTCGTGGGCCCGGGCGCGTCGAACCGGCCGCGCGGCGCATCGGGCGGTTCAGGCGCTGAAGGCGACCACGCCCGTGCTCGTCGGGACGACGAGCAGACCGAGCGCAGGGGTCGGGGTCGCGAAGTGCTCGACCGGACCGACCGGCAAGGCCACGAGGAGCGCACCGGTGGCTGGGTCGAGTCCGTAGAGGAGCCCCGTCGAGGTGCCGATCGACCACACGAGCCCGCCGGCGAGCACGGGCGGTCCGACCGCCCCCGACGGACCCTGCCACAGGACCCGGAGACCGTCGACCCCGGCAGCGACGGCCTGGAGTCCCGAGGTGCAGGGAACGTAGACGATCCCCCCCGCCTCGGCCGTTCCCCCGAAGACGCCGCCGCTGCCTGGCACGCAGATCTGGGTGGCGGCGATCGCGCCGCCGATGCCGCCGAGCGCGCTCGCCCTGAGTAGGAAGGCGGTGGTCACGCCGCCGAGTGACTTGCCGGCCTCGAAGACCAGGCCCCCCGGGAGCAGGGTCGGCCCGGTCGATCCGAGGTCGGCGTCGTGTGCGGACAGCGCCGGCCAGTCGCTCGGCGCGAAGAACGACACCAAGTGCATCGCCGGAGTGAGCGCGAGCACGCCGTCGCTGTCGTCGTAGGGGAGCCCCGGTCGGCCGTAGGCCGAGTTGCCCGTTGCGACGTAGGCGACGGGGCCGCCGGGACCGTCGGCGACCGCAGGACCCGAGGGCGCCCAGACTGCCCCGCCGTTGTCGCCGGGGAGCGATGCAACCTCGAAGGCGTCGACCGGGCCGAGCCCCGACTCGGGCGCCGACACGACGTAGCCGTGGTAGGCGTTGCAGTCGCCAGCCACGCCGCCGAAGCCGATCAAGACCCGTCCACCCGCGAGCGCCAGGCCCGCGCGCTGTTGGAGGTAGCCCACGTCCATGCCCGGGACGACCACCGACCGGCGGAGGACGACCTGTCCACTCGGGATCGCGATGCCGGCGAGGACGAAGGAGATCCCCTCCGCACCCGGTGCGGCCTGGACCTCTCCGACGACGAAGAGCTCGTTGCGGCTCGGGTCGATCACCGGGGTCGAGGTGATCCCGAGCGGGTCGATGTCACCGCAGGCGAGCCCGTCGGCCGGGCGCGCCACGGGCGTGCCGAGCGCGACGGACCAGACTTCCGAGCCGGTCGTCGCTCGGAGCGCGACGACCGTGTCGGCCTCGGTCGCGACGAGCACCAGGCCGTCCGCGGCGAGCGGCTCGGCGTAGACCCCGGCCGGCAACCCAGCCCGCCAGGCGACGTGGGGGTCGGTGAGCGAGGGCGTGGGGGCACCCTCGCCCAGGCGGGCCTCGATCGGAAAGGCGCTCCCACCCTGGTGGTAGGCGAGCCAGTCGCTCGCCGGAGCTCCCGCAACGTTCCCAGCCGGGGAACGAGGAGTCGGTGTGCGTGGTGGTGCCGTCGTCGGGGAGCGGGGCACCGTCGTCGCCGGTGCGGGCCGCGTCGTCGTGGTCGCCCCGGCGCGAGTGGGCGCCGGGCTCGAGGGTGTCGTCGTGGTGTGCCCCGTCGTGGTGTGCCCCGTCGTCGGGGCCAGGGAGCGGGACATCGAGAGCGTGGGTGGCCGAGTGGCGCTGGAGCAGGCCGCGAGGAGCGTCGACGCTGCGAGCGCAAGCCCGACGACCCGCGCGCGACCCCTCCCGGACTGCTGCTCGTGGTCCACGTCCTCATCTTCGCAGAGCGGCGGAGTTCTGCCGCCGCCCCTCTCGGCGCCGCTGGCGGCGCCCCGGCCGGCGTCCGCTGCCGGGGAACGAGCCCGGCGCTCCCTAACCTCCGAGCCGTGCTCGTCGCCCAGGTCTGCCCCTACAGCCTCTCCGCGCCCGGTGGGGTCCAGGGGCAGGTGCGCGCCCTGGCGCGGGCGCTTCGCAGGCTCGGCCACGACGTGGTGGTGCTCGGACCGCTCGACGGGGCCCCGCCGGAACCGGGTCTGCGCTCGGTCGGGCGGAGCGTGCGGGTTGCGGCGAACGGTTCGATGGTTCCGCTGGCGCCGTGGCCCGCGACGTTCCGGCGAACGCTCGCCCTCCTCGCCGACCTTCGCCCCGACGTCGTGCACATCCACGAGCCACTCGTGCCGGGACCGGCGCTCGCCGCCCTCGCAAGCTCCGCCCGGGCGCGGGTGGGGACATTTCATCGCAGCGGGGGGAGCCTCGGCTACGCGCTCACCCTCCCGGCCGCGCGCCTCGCCGCGGCCCGCCTGGACCAGCGCTTCGCGGTCTCCCCCGAGGCGGCTGCGACGGCGCGGGTGCTCGGCGGCACCTACGAGGTGCTCTGGAACGGCGTCGACCTGAGCCCCCTCGCATCCGTGGAGCGAATCGAGCGCAGCGGCCCGACGGTGCTCTTCGTCGGGCGTCACGAACGCCGGAAGGGTCTCGAGGTGGCGCTCGAGGCCTTCTCGCGCCTCCCGCCTGGTGCGACGCTCTGGGTTGTGGGTCCCGGCACGGCGAACGACGAGCTGCAGCGGCGCTACCGGGCGGTCTCGGGGGTGGTCTTCTGCGGCGCGGTGAGCGAGGCCGAGAAGTGGGCTCGGCTCCGCGCAGCCGACGTCCTGGTTGCGCCGTCGCTGTTCGGTGAGTCCTTCGGGGTGGTGCTCCTGGAGGCGATGGGCGCGGGCGCGGTCGTGGTCGGGAGCGACCTCCCGGGCTACCGTCGCGCGACGGCGGACGGGGAGGCTGCCCTCCTCGTCCCGGCAGGGGACGTCGATGCGCTGGCGGGCGCGCTGGCGCGTGCCCTCTCCGATCGAGTGCTGGCTTCGCAGCTCGTCACGGCGGGGAAGCGTCTCGCCGCCAGCTTCTCGATCGACCGGCTTGCCGCGACCTACGTCGCCTCGTATCGTGCCCTGCTGGGAGGATGAACGGCCTGCGAAGCGGTCGCGCCCTGCGAGCTAACCTCGCGCCGTGGCAACTGCGTCCGTCTCCGCCCCGGACCAGGCCTGGGCCGGTCGTCTCGGCCTCGGCGAGGTGCCGAGGCTCTCGCCGTGGCCCGCGCTCGGCGCCGTCGCGGCGGGTGTCGTCCCGGTCGGGCTCGTCCTCGGGATCGTCGTGTGGTTGCTCGCGTCCCCGATTGCGGGGGGCATCGTCGCTGCGGCGGTCGTCCTCGCTGGCGGTCTCGCCTGGTGGGCCGGCGCGCCGACGATCTGCCTGTCCGTGCTCGGCGTCCGTAGCCCTGCGCCGGGTGAGCTGCCCCGCGTGCAGAACCTGGTCGACGGGCTGAGCCTGGCGCTCGGGGTGCGGCCCCCGGATCTCCGGGTCACGAGCGGTGACGGTCCCGGTCCGAACCTCGCCGTCGTCGGCTCGTCGGTGCGAGCGGTGTCGCTCGTGGTGACCCCTTCCCTGGAGCGAAGCGTTGCGCGGGTCGAGCTCGAGGCGCTCCTCGCGCACGCCCTGGCGCACGCTCGCCGCGGCGACGCACACGTGCTCGCTCGGCGGGCTGGGACGCTCGGCCTGGTGGCCCTCGCCTCGCGCCGGCCGGTGCAGGCCGTGGCCGGGCGAGGGCGGGTCCTCCGCGAGCAGGGTGCGGACGGTGTCGCGCTCGCCGCCACGCGCTACCCCCCGGCGTTGGTGGCAGCGCTCGGGACCCTTTCGGGACGCCAGAGCGAGCCGGTCGACGGCCACAGTGCCTTCGCTGCACCCCTCTGGTGCGTCCCAACGAGGGACGCGGAGGGTGAGGTCGACGTCCGCACGAGGGCCCTCGCCCTGCTCTGAGCCCGCCGCGTCGGTCGGGGCGGCCAGCCCCTGCGGCGTCCCGAGCCCGGAGCCCGACCGAGGGGCGACCGGTAGTATCGATGCATGACCTCCATGTCCGCGCCCGACCCCAGCCCTGACACGAGCAGCGAACGGCGAGGAACGGCGCGGGTCAAGCGGGGGCTCGCCGAGATGCTCCGTGGCGGGGTCATCATGGATGTCGTCACCGCCGAGCAGGCGAAGATCGCCGAGGACGCGGGTGCCGTCGCCGTCATGGCCCTCGAGCGGGTCCCGGCCGACATCCGCGCCGAGGGAGGCGTCGCGCGCATGAGTGCGCCCGAGCTCATCGAGGCCATCAAGGCGGCGGTGACCGTGCCGGTGATGGCCAAGGCGCGTATCGGGCACTTCGTCGAGGCGCAGGTGCTGGAAGCCCTCGGCGTGGACTTCGTCGACGAGAGCGAGGTGCTCACCCCCGCCGATCCGGCCCACCACATCGACAAGTGGGCCTTCACCGTTCCTTTCGTCTGCGGCGCGACGAGCCTCGGCGAGGCGTTGCGACGGATCGCCGAGGGGGCCGCCATGATCCGCTCGAAGGGGGAGGCGGGCACCGGGGACGTCTCCGTGGCGGTGACGCACCTCCGCGCGGTGCTCGGCGAGCTGCGCCGCCTCCGCTCGCTCGACCCGGCCGAGCTCCCGACGGCCGCCAAGGAGCTCCAGGCGCCCCTCGAGCTCGTGCGCGAGGTCGCCGACACGGGTCGACTCCCGGTGCCGCTGTTCTGTGCGGGGGGCATTGCGACGCCAGCGGATGCCGCCCTCGTCATGCAGCTCGGCGCGGAGGCGGTCTTCGTCGGCTCGGGGATCTTCAAGAGCGGCGACCCGGCGCGGCGCGCCCGTGCGATCGTCGAGGCGACGACGCAGTTCCGGGACCCCGCGATCGTGGCGAAGGTGAGCCACAACCTCGGGGAGGCGATGGTGGGGATCTCGGCGGCGGACGCACCGGTGCACCTTGCCGGCCGGGGCTGGTGAGCGCCGAGGTGCCTCCAGGTGGACGTAGGGGTTCTCGCCCTCCAGGGTGACGTCTCCGAGCACCGGGCGATCCTCTCCTCGCTCGGCGCAACGGTGGTCGAGCTGCGCAGTGCCCGCGACGTCGCTCGGGTCGACGCCCTCGTCCTGCCCGGCGGCGAGTCGACGGCGATGTCCGTGCTGCTGCGTGCGTCGGACCTGGTCGATCCCCTCCGGGAGCGGATCGCGGCAGGGGTGCCGACGCTCGGGACCTGCGCCGGGATGATCCTCCTCGCGGAGGAGGTGCTCGACGGCCGGCCGGACCAGGTGCGCCTGGCCGCCGTCGACATCACCGTGCGGCGGAACGCGTTCGGCCGGCAGGTGAACTCCTTCGAGGCGGACCTGGACGCGACGGCGCTGGGCGCCGACGGGCTCGACACCGCCCCGATCCACGCGGTGTTCATCCGCGCGCCGGGAGTCGTGCGGGTCGGTCCGTCGGTCGAGGTGCTCGCGACCCTCGCCCCCCGCCCCGGGGTGACGGCGCCAGAGCCGGTGCTGCTCCGCCAGGGCAGCGTGGTGGTCGCGGCGTTCCATCCCGAGCTGGTCGGGGAGCGCCGGGTGCACCAACTCGTCCTCGGAGCGCTGCGACAGGCCGCGTCGGCCTGACGGAGCCCGAGCACCGGGGCCGGGCGTTGCCACGGGCCATGAGCAAAGGAGGGACCGATGTCCGGACACTCGAAGTGGGCCACGACGAAGCACAAGAAGGCGGCCACGGACAAGGCGAGGGGGAAGCTCTTCGCGAAGCTCATCCGACAGGTCGAGGTCGCCGCCAGAGAGGGTGGGGGTGACCTCTCGGCGAACGCCACGCTGCGCACCATGTACGACAAGGCCCGGGCGGCCTCGGTCCCGCTCGACACGATCGAACGGGCGGTGAAGCGCGGCACGGGCGAGCTGGAGGGGGTCCGCTACGAGGCGATCACCTACGAGGGCTACGGACCCGGTGGGATCGCGCTCATCGTGGAGTGCCTGTCGGACAATCGCAACCGGACCGGTGCCGAGGTGCGCAGCCTCTTCTCGCGAAACGGCGGCTCGATGGCCGAGCCGGGCGCGGTGGCGTGGCAGTTCGAGCGCAAGGGTGTCCTCTCGGTGCCACGGAGCGTTCCCGAGGAGGACCTGCTCCTCGCGGTGGCCGACGCCGGGGGCGACGACGTCTCGGACGAGGAGGAGACCTGGCAGGTGACGACGCCACCGGCCTCGCTCGGCGCGGTCCGGGCTGCGCTGGCGGATGCGGGTATCGAGGTGCTCTCGGACGAGGTGGTCATGCTCCCCACGACCACGGTGGCGGTCGACGGCGAAGCGGAGGCGCGCCGGGTCCTCCGGCTCGTCGAAGCCCTGGAGGACCACGATGACGTGCAGGCCGTGTGGTCCAACTTCGACATCCCGGACGCGCTCTTGGAGCTCGTGGACGCGTGATGGAGGGCCCGCCTGGGGTCGGTGACCCCGCACCCGAGTTCGACCTCCCCGGGACGGGCCGGCGACGCTACCGGCTCGCCGAGCATCGCGGCCGGCCGGTCGTTCTGGTCTTCTATCCCGGTGACGGATCGCCCGTCTGCACCATCCAGCTGCGCTCCTACTCCGAGGATCTCGCGGCCTTTGCCGCGCTGGACGCGAGTGTGCTGGCGATCTCCCCGCAGTCGGTCGAGAGCCACGAGCGCTTCGCCGCGGCCGAGGGCCTCGCGATGCCGCTGCTCTCGGACCAGGACCGCTCCGTCGGGCGCGCCTATGGCGTGTTGGGCCCAGTCGGCTTCTACCGGCGCTCCACGTTCGTCCTCGACGCCGAGGGGACCATCCGCTACGCGCATCGTGCGATGGCAGGGTTCACCTTTCGCCCCGCGAGCGAGCTGGTCGAGGCCGTCCGGGCCGCCTCCTGAGCGTTGGATCCCGCACCGTCCGGTACCCCTCCGCTACGCTCGAACGAGTGTTCGCCACACGCGATGGCTCGGGAAGTTCCGGCAACTGGCGCGCGGGTAGCCCCCCGCCGGCGCGGGTGCTCGGCATCGATCCGGGCGTGTCGCGTTGCGGGTACGGCTGCATCGAGCGTGATGGGGGCGGCCTCGTCGCCGTCGCGGCCGGCGTCGTCACGACCGCTCCGGCGGACCCCCTGCCGTCACGGCTGGTGGAACTGGCGCGAGAGCTGGACGCGCTCGTCCGGGAGCTCGCGCCCGATGCCGTCGCCGTCGAGCGCGTGCTCTTCCAGACCAACGCCAGGACCGCCATGTCCGTCGGCCAGGCTGCGGGGCTGGCACTGGTGAGCGCCGAGCGGGCCGGTTGTGAGATCGCGACCTACTCGGCGAACGAGGTGAAGCTCGCGGTGTGTGGCTGGGGGGGTGCGACCAAGGAACAGGTGCAGCGCAGCGTGCAGCTCCTGTGCAAGCTGCCCGCCGTTCCGCGGCCCCCCGACGTGGCCGATGCGCTCGGGCTCGCGCTGTGCCACCTCAGCGCGACGCGCGGCCGGGACCGGATCGCCGCGGCGCTCGACGCGCGGAAGGGGCGCTCGTGATCGGGTCGCTCTCCGGGGTGGTCGTCGAGCGCGGGGCCGGCGAGGCGCTCCTCGAGGTCGGGGGCGTGGGCTATCGCATCCTGCTGCCCGCGGGGGACGCGCTGGCGCTGCGCCCGGGGGAGGAGGCGTTCGTCTACGTCCACACTCACGTGCGCGAGGATGCCCTCACGCTGTTCGCCTTCGCGACGCGAGAAGGCCGGGACCTCTTCGAGATCCTGATCGGCGCGCACGGCGTCGGTCCGGGCCTCGCGCTCGCCATCCTGTCTGCGCTTCGCCCTGCGGCCCTGCGTCGCGCCGTGGCGGCCGGCGACACCGCGGCGCTCACGCAGGTCCCCGGCGTGGGGGCGAAGACCGCCGCACGCCTCGTGCTCGAGCTGGCCTCGAGGCTCGGGAGCCAGGAGGAGACCGCCGACGAGCCTGGCAGCCCAGCCGTCGACGGGCACGGCCGAACGCTCGGCGAGCTGCGTGTGGCGCTTGCCGGGCTCGGCTACGGACCCGACGAGGTCCGCCATGCGCTCGCAGATCTGCCGGCAGACGGCAGCCTGGAGGAGCTGTTGCGCCTGGCACTCCGGAGCCTCGCGGGGCTGAACCGGTGAGCCCGCGACGCGAAGTCCTCGCGAGCGTCGACGACCTCCGATCCGGGGACGGCACCGGAGACGGCGTCGGAGGCGACCGAGTGCCTGGTCCCGTGCGCGACGCCGGGCATTCGAGCCCGGCCGGCCGGACGGTCTCGCCGGGCGCGCATCCCGAAGAGGCAGCGGACGAGGTCGGGCTGCGGCCGAGCCGCCTCGCCGACTTCGTCGGCCAGGCAGAGCTGGTCGAGCACCTGAGCATCGTCCTCGAGGCGGCACGCCTCCGGGGTGATCCGCCCGACCACCTGCTCTTCGCCGGCCCCCCGGGGCTCGGGAAGACCACGCTGGCAGGGATCGTCGCGGCCGAGGTGGGAGCGCCGATCAGGATCACGTCCGGCCCGGCGTTGCTGCGCGGCGGAGACCTGGCGGCGCAGCTGAACGAGCTCGGGGAGGGAGACGTCCTCTTCATCGACGAGATCCACCGCTTGCCTCGCGCCGTGGAGGAGATCCTCTACCCGGCGATGGAGGACTTCGAGCTCGACATCACGATCGGCAAGGGGCCGACGGCGCGCTCGGTCCGGCTCGGGCTCCCGCGGTTCACCCTCGTCGGCGCGACGACCCGGACCGGGCTCGTGAGCGCGCCACTTCGGGACCGTTTCGGGTTCGTGGCTCGCCTCGACTACTACCCACCGGAGGAGCTCGAGCGCATCGTGCGCCGGGCGGCTTCGATCCTCGAGGTGCGCCTCGAGGATGGCGGGGCGCGCGAGATCGCCTCCCGCAGTCGAGGAACGCCGCGCATTGCGAACCGGCTCCTCCGTCGCGTCCGCGACTTCGCGGAGGTCCGACACGGCGGCATCGTGACCCAGGAGGTCGCCCAGGCCGGCCTCGCCCTCTTCGGCGTGGACACCCTCGGACTCGACAAGGTCGACCGCGCCATCCTCGAGACGCTCTGCCGCCGCTTCGCGGGGCGAGCGATCGGGCTGTCGACGCTCGCGACCTCGATCGGGGAGGAGCCCGAGACCGTCCAGTCGGTCTACGAGCCCTTCCTGCTCCAGCTCGGGCTGGTGGCGAAGACTCCGCGGGGCCGCGTGGCGATGCCGGCCGCGTACACCCACCTCGGACTACCGCAGGCCGGCACGCCGACACTCCTCTGACGCCGGGCGGGTGGACAGGCTCGGGGCCGGGAGCGCTCGGG
>JAJYWE010000015.1:28054-30132 GCA_021791675.1 Actinomycetes bacterium
GCTCGGGGCCGGGAGCGCTCGGGCCGCAGGTCTGGTCGAGCGCGCGAGGCGGGGCTCACCCGTGGCCCGGTAGGGTCGGGCACTCGTGAGGCCTCGGACGGAGCGGACTCGGGTCCACACGCGCTCGGGACCGCGGGCGGTGGGCCGCAACCGACGCTCCCGGCAAGACGAACCCGGTGGCGGCCCGGTCGCTGGGGGAAGCCGGTCGCCCGCCCGTCCAGGTCGGTCACCCTGCCCGCCGGGTCGGTTGCGCTGGCGTCCAGGTCGGTTGCTCGCCGGTCGCACGCACCGTCGGACCCGCCGATGCAGCTGACGACCATCGGCCACGCGGGGCTCTGGATCGAGGCCGAGGGCGCGACGATCCTGTGTGACCCCTGGTTCACCCCGGCCTATCTCGGGTCGTGGTTCCCCTTCCCGCGCAACGACGGGCTCGACCACGACGCGCTCCGCCGCCCGGACTTCCTCTACGTCTCCCACCTCCACCGCGACCACTTCGACCCGGGCTTTCTCTCGACGGTCGAGAAGTCGACGACGGTGCTGCTCCCCGAGTACGGACTACCGCTCCTCGAGGAGGCGCTCCGGGCGCTCGGCTTCCGGCACTTCCTCCCGATGCCGAACGGTGTCACCACGCCGCTCGGGGAGGCCGGCACGACCGCCTCCATCGTGGCCCTCACGGCTCCCACCGACGGGCCGATCGGGGACTCCGCGCTGCTCGTCGCGGATCGGAGCGCGCGGATCTGCAACCTGAACGACGCGCGGCCGACCGACCTCGGGCCCTTCCTGGCCTGGGGTCGCCTGGATGCCCTGTTCCTCCAGACCTCGGGTGCGATCTGGTACCCCATGGTCTACGACTTCCCACCTGCGAAGATGCGGGCGCTCGGCGAGCGCAAGCGGGAGGCCGGCATGGCTCGTGCGCTCCGCCTCGTCGAGCTGCTCGACCCGGCGCTCACGGTGCCCTTCGCCGGTCCACCGGCCTTCCTCGACGAGGAGCTCTTCGCCTTCAACGACCTCGAGCGGGACCCGGCGAACACCTTCCCGGACCAGACGGCCTTCCTGGACGTGCTGGCAGCGGCGCGAGGACCCGAGGCCGGGGCGCTCATGATCCCAGGGAGCACGATCACGCTGGGCGGGGCGACCCCCGAGCTGTCCCACGCGCTCGGCCCGGACGACCTCGGGGCGATCTTCGCCGACAAGGAGACCTACCTCAGGCGCTACCAGGCAGACTGGGCGGGCTGGCTCGCCGCCGAGCGTTCGAGCTGGGGGGCGCCCGGGGTCGACGTCGTCGGCGGGATCGTCGAGTGGTTCACGCCGCTCATGGAGCGCGCCCCGCTGCTCTCCGCGGAGGTCGGGGGGACGGTGCTCCTCGCGTTCGGATCCGACGAGGTCGTGCTCGACTTCCGGTCGCGGCGCGCTCGCCCCGGCAGCGGCGAGGACTTCGACCATCGTTTTGCCTTCAGCCGAGCGATCGGCGAGCACCTCGTCTCCGAGCACGTCGAGGACTGGATCAACGACGCGTTCCTCTCGTGTCGGTTCCAGGCGAGCCGGCGCGTCCCGCACAACGACGCCGTGTTCACCTTCTTCAAGTGCCTCTCCCCGGAGCGGATCGACTTCGCGGAGGCGTGGCTCGCCGAGCTCGAGGCGAACGAGGAGGCGATCGAGATCGGCGGGTGGCGTGTCCAGCGGCGCTGCCCGCACGGCCGGGCCGATCTGAGCCGTTTCGGCGTCGTGGCCGGCGACACGCTCACCTGCCACCTCCACGGGTACTGCTACGACCTCGCAACTGGAGCCTGTACGACGAACCCCAGGCTCTCCATCCGGGCCGAGCGCCTGCCACCAGCCTCGTCATGAACACGCGCTAGCGTGGGGACCTGGCTGCGCCGTCGGGGTGCAGCGCACGGGAGTGACATGACGACATCGCAACTCCTGGCCGCGGCCGCCAGCAAACCCTCCGGCACGTCCTTGAGTGACCTCATCCCGCTCCTCCTCCTGATGGGGGTGGTCTTCTTCTTCTTCAGCAGCTCGCGTCGACGCCAGGGGGCGATGGCCCAGCGGCAAGCGGCCCTGGCAGCGCGAAGCTT
>JAJYWE010000015.1:30232-52173 GCA_021791675.1 Actinomycetes bacterium
TGCAACGGCCACCGACAACCCCACTACCGCGCAGCCGTCCGGCAGCGACGAGGGGGGCCTCCGTCAGGGCGATCACGGCGGTGAGCGTGACGAGACCTTTCGCGAGGCGGATTCCGACGCGACGCTCCAGGCCGATCGAGACGCCACGGGGTGGACCGAGCCGGCAGGCGGCGAACTGCGGGACTCCGAAGCCGAGGAGGTGGGTTCCCGGCACAACACTGCCGGGCGGCAGGAGCGGCGGTGAAGACCCGGTCGCACCTGGTGAGCGTCCTCGCCGTCGTCCTCGTGGCCTTCGGTGCACTCGGCGCCGTGCTCGCAGTGGGCTGGGCGCCGCTCCTCGGGCTCGACCTCCGCGGCGGCATCTCGGTGGTCTACCGTCCGGCGCGAAAGGTGAGCTCGGCGACGCTCGACGAGACGATCTCGATCATCCGCAATCGCGTCGACGCCTTCGGCGTCGCGGAGCCCAACATCTCCACCCAGGGCGGCGACATCGTCGTCCAGCTGCCCGGCATCAAGAACCGCGCGGAGGCGCTCGCGATCATCGGGGAGACCGCCCAGCTCTACTTCCGCCCGGTGCTCTGCCAGCTCCCGCTCGGTCCGTCGAGCTCCAAGGGGAAGCCGGCCCCGACGCTCACCGGACCACCGCCGTCGTGCTCGGCGAACGTCAACTTCGCGAAGGTTCCCAACACCCCGCGGTCGTTGGACCTACCGGGCAAGACCGTCCTGCTACCGGCTGCACCCGGCACCACCCCCGCGAACGTCCGCTACGAGATGGGCCCCGCAGGACTTTCCGGCAACGGCGTGAAGAGCGCGTTCGCCCAGCTCCTCTCGACCGGGCAGTGGGTGGTCCAGCTCAACCTGAAGAGCGCGGGTGCCGTGGCCTTCGATCGCCTCGGCCAGCAGCAGTTCCACAAGGAAGTCGCCGTCGTGCTCGACGGGGCGGTCGAGTCCGCACCCGAGATCCAGCCGAGCAACTCGACCTTCCAGTCCTTCAACGGCGTCGCGCAGATCTCGGGCAACTTCACCCACGCCCAGGCCAGCCAGCTGGCGCTCGTCCTCAACTACGGCGCCCTACCGGTGCAGCTCGACCAGCAGACCGTGCAGTCCGTCTCGCCGACCCTCGGTGAGGCGTCGCTCCGCGCGGGGATCATCGCGGGGCTGGTCGGCCTGGCCCTCGTGATGGCCTACACGATCCTCTACTACCGAGCCCTCGGGGTCGTGGTGGTGCTCGGCCTGGTGACCACGGCCTGCCTGCTCTACGCGATCATCTCGACGCTCAGCCAGACGGCGGGACTCTCGCTCGACCTGTCGGGTGCGACCGGTCTGATCGTGAGCGTGGGGGTGACCGTCGACTCCTACATCGTCTACTTCGAGCGCCTGAAGGACGAGGTTCGCGCCGGGAACAGCATCCGGACCAGCGTCGACCGGAGCTTCAGGCGAGCGTTCCAGACGATCGTCGCGGCGGACCTGGTCTCGCTCATCGGGGCGCTCGCGCTCTACGTGTTCTCGGTCGCGCAGGTCCGAGGCTTCGCCTTCTTCCTCGGCCTCTCCACGCTCCTCGACGTGGTGACAGCGTGGTTCTTCACCCGCCCCCTCGTGATCCTCCTGGGCCGGAGCCGGTGGTTCACCGAGGCACCCTTGCTCGGGGTGGCACGGGGCCTCGCTGCGCCGGCTGCCGACGCGACGCCCGCACGGGCGACTCGCGCCGGTGCGGGGGCGGCCCGATGAGTGCACCCGTCGTTGCCGAGGGGGAGACCGCGGGCGAGGCGGGAACGGAGCGTGCCCCACGGGTCTGGTCCCGGCTCTATCGCGGGGAGACGGCGTTCGACTTCGTCGGGCGTCGGCGGCGGTGGTTCCTGCTCTCGGGGGCCGTCATCCTGATCGGGCTCATCTCGCTGTTCACCCGCGGCCTCAACTTCGGGATCGACTTCCGTGGCGGGACGGCGTGGCAGGTTCCGACTGCAAGTGTGTCGGTCCCCGAGGTCCGCGCGGCGATCACACCGCTCGGGCTCAGCTCGGCGACGATCGAGGCACTCGGCACTGGCCACAACCGGACGATCGAGGTCCAGTACCGACTCAGCGGATCCGCAGCGCACCAGAGCGCCGTCACCCAGGCGGTGACCACCCGCCTCGCGCACCTCGCAGGGGTCGCTACCTCGGTGGTGAGTACGACCTTCGTCGGTCCGACCTGGGGGGGCCAGATCACGACCAAGGCGCTCGAGGGCCTCGTTGCGTTCTTCGTGCTCATCTCGGCCTACATCGCGCTCCGCTTCGAGTGGAAGATGGCGCTTGCTGCCGTGGTCGCGGTGGTCCACGACCTCCTGGTGACGGTAGGGATCTACTCGCTCTCCGGCTTCCAGGTCACCCCGTCCACCGTGGTCGCCGTGCTCACGATCCTCGGCTACTCCCTGTACGACACGATCGTGGTCTTCGACCGGGTTCGGGAGAACGCGCGGGGTCTGACCGCTCAGGGACGGCTCAGCTACTCCGACACGGTCAATCTCTCGATGAACCAGGTGCTGATGCGCTCGCTCAACACCTCCATCGTGGCGATCCTCCCGATCCTGTCGGTGCTGCTCCTCGGTGCCCAGGTCCTCGGTGCGACGACGCTCCAGCAGTTCGGGCTGGCGCTCGCGATCGGGCTCACCACGGGCGCCTACTCCTCGATCTTCATCGCCTCCCCCCTCCTGGCGGCACTGAAGGAGCGGGAGCCTCGTTACCGGCTGCTCCGGGAGCGTCTCGCGCAGCGAGGCGAGGCACACCAGCTGCTCACGCCGGCGGCTGCGGCAGGGGGCCGGGGCCTGCGGACCGGCGCGAACGGGACGCGGGGCGCGGGTGCGGGCCGTCGGGGCGCCGGCCGCCCGGACGACGCCGAGCGTGTGTCGGCGCCCAGGACGGCGGTGGGCGTGCTCACTCCCGCCGCGAGCCGGCGGGGCCCGGACGGGCCAGGACCGGGGACGGTCGCAACGGGCCAGGACGGAGCGGGTGAGGACGCAAGGGGCGAGCAGGCCGGGCGGGGCGGTGACGGCCCGGACGCAGCTCCCCCCGGCCCGGGGCAGGCACGGGCTCCCCGAACCCCGCCGAGTGCACGCAGACCCCCGACGGCGAAGTCTCGCCGGGGCGGGAAGCGCCGGCGCTAGTCCGCTCGGGGGTCCGCGCCCCCAGGGATGAGTCCGCGCCGGCGGGGATGATCAGAGCGCTGGGCGGTCCCTCTCGGGCAGCCCACCTGTGGCCCTACCCGAGCCCACCCAGCCCGACGGCCGAGCCGGTCGGTGTCCGGGGACAGCGACCGCCCAGACGGTACGGTGGAGCTGTGGAGCTCCCTGTATCGCTGGGTGCGCCGCCGAGCGCGGGACCGGCCTGGTCGATGCTCATCCGGGACGTTCCGGACTTCCCGAGCCCCGGTGTGCTCTTCAAGGACGTGACGCCGTGGCTGGCCGACGGTGCGGCCTTCTCGTCGGCGATCGACACCCTCGCCCGGCACTTCTCCGCCCGCGCCGTCGACGTCGTCGTGGGGGTGGAGGCACGCGGCTTCATCGTGGCCTCTCCGGTCGCGCTGGCGCTGCGCACGGGCTTCGTCCCGGCACGCAAGCCGGGCAAGCTCCCGTGGCGGGTCGCCACGCGGGAGTACTCGCTCGAGTACGGCTCGGGCTCGCTGGAGATCCACGAGGACGCCATCCGACCGGGAGACCGGGTCGTCATCGTGGACGACGTCCTCGCGACCGGCGGGACGGCCGGCGCGGCGATCGCGCTGGTGGAGCAGCTGGGCGGGGAGGTGACCGGGCTCGGTTTCCTCCTCGAGCTGGCGCACCTCGGCGGGCGAGCCCGCCTGGGCGACCTCGACATCTGCGCCCTCGAGGTGGTCTGAGCGTGCGTCGAGCGACGGGGACGCGGGGATGACCACGACGACCGGTTCGCTCGCGACCGGCCCTCTGGCCGAACCCACGGAGGGGGAGCGCGAGGGCGAACGCCCGGGCCACCCGACCGCCGCGCCGCTCGTGCCGGTGCTCGAGGCGCTGCTCCGGCACCACCCCGAGGCGGATGTCGACATGGTGGAGCGCGCCTACACCCTCGCCGAGGCGGCGCACGCCGGCCAGCTCCGGCTCTCGGGGGAGCCCTACGTCACCCATCCGCTGGCAGTCGCGACGATCGTCGCCGATCTCGGCCTCGACGCGATCTCCGTCGCCTCGGCGCTCCTGCACGACCTGGTGGAGGACACTCGGGTGACCCTCGAGGACGTCGGCGCGGGCTTCGGGGACGAGGTCGCCACCCTGGTCGACGGCCTCACGAAGCTCGAGCGCGTCCACTTCGAGTCGAAGGAGGCCCAGCAGGCCGCGACGATGCGCAAGATGCTGGTCGCGATGGCGAGGGACTGGCGGGTGCTCATCATCAAGCTCGCCGACCGCCTCCACAACATGCGGACCATTGCCGCGATGCCGGAGTGGAAGCAGCGCCGTGCCGCACAGGAGACGCTGGACATCTACGCACCCCTCGCACACCGCCTCGGGATCGGAGAGCTCCGATGGCAGCTCGAGGACCTCGCGTTCGCGACCCTGCACCCGCGGCGCTACGCGGAGATCGAGCAGATGGTCGCGACCCGCAGCCCCGAGCGGGAGCTCTACCTCGCCCAGGTCGTCGAGCAGCTCCGGGAGCGGCTCGCAGAGGTCGGCGTGGACGCAGAGGTGCGGGGGCGCCCGAAGCACCTCTGGAGCATCTACGAGAAGATGGTCGTGCGGGGCAAGGAGTTCACGGAGATCTACGACCTGGTCGGACTGCGTGTGCTCGTCAAGACGGACAAGGACTGCTGGGCGGCGCTCGGGTGCGTGCACGCGCTCTGGCCACCGGTCCCGGGCCGCTTCAAGGACTACGTCAACAGCCCGAAGTTCAACCTCTACCAGAGCTTGCACACGACGGTGGTCGGGCCGCAGGCCAAGCCCCTCGAGGTGCAGATCCGCACCCAGGACATGCACCGGCGCGCCGAGTTCGGCATCGCGGCGCACTGGGGCTACAAGGAGGGATCGGGTCCGGCCGAGGTGGCCTGGATCCGGGGCCTCGTCGACTTCTCGTCGGACACCGCCGACCCGGCGGAGTTCCTCGAGACGCTGAAGGGCGACCTCCAGGTCGACGAGGTCTACCTCTTCACGCCGAAAGGGAGGGTCGTCGCCCTCCCAGCGGGCGCGACGCCGGTGGACTTCGCGTACACGATCCACACCGAGGTCGGCCACCGCTGCATCGGGGCCCGGGTGAACGGCCGGCTCGTCCCGCTCGAGTCGAAGCTCCGCAGCGGGGACACCGTCGAGATCGTCACGTCGAAGCTCCAGACGGCGGGGCCGAGCCGGGACTGGCTCCAGTTCGTCGCGACGCCGCGCGCGCGGAGCAAGATCCGCCAGTGGTTCTCCCGGGAACGTCGGGAGGACGCCATCGAGGCGGGGAGGGAGGACCTGCTCCGCGCCCTCCGGCGGGAGGGCCTCCCGGTCCAGAAGCTGAGCGCCTCTCCTGCGCTCAGCTCCCTCGCGCAGCAGCTCAGCTACGCCGATGTCGACGCGCTCCACGCCGCGGTCGGCGAGGGCCACGTGTCGGCGCGCTCCCTCGCACAACGCCTGGCTCGCGAGCTACGCCGTGGCGAGGCGGACGAGCAGCTGCCGAGCACGGCGCGGGCCCCCCGCCGCCCCATGCAGCGCCACCCTGCAGGCGTCTACGTCGAGGGGCTCGACGACGTCATGGTGCGCCTCTCGCGCTGCTGCACGCCGGTGCCCGGCGACGAGATCGTCGGCTTCGTGACGCGCGGGCGAGGTGTCTCGGTGCACCGCGCCGACTGCGCCAACGCGCTCGGCCTGCTCGGCGGCGCGGCCGAGCGCCTCATCGAGGTGGAGTGGGACCGCGACCGCGGTGGGCTCTTCGTCGCTTCGGTCGAGGTGAAGGCCCTCGACCGCTCCCAGCTGCTCGCGGACGTTTCGCGAGTCCTCGGGGAGCACCACCTGAACATCCTCGCCAGCTCGAGCCACACGGGGGGCGATCGTGTGAGCCGCATGCGCTTCGAGGTAGAGCTGGCAGACCCGTCGCACCTCGAGTCGGTGCTGGTCGCCCTACGCCGCCTGGACAGCGTCTACGACGCCTACCGCCTGCTGCCCGGCCAGGGCTGAGTCCCTCCAGGGCGACTGCGGCGGACGCACGCCGATCGAGACGGGCGAGGCGGAGCGTCGGGGGTGCGCGGGGCCGATCGCCCTATCCTCTCGGAGGTGCGTGCCGCGGAGAGGTCAGCCGGCGACGAACCACTTCGAGCGCCGTCCGGAACGCACGACATCCTGCCCCCCGAGTCCGCCGTCTTCGAGGGAGTGGTGGCGCGGTTCGCGAGTCGGGCACGGCTCGCCGGTTACGGCCTCGCGCTGACCCCGCTGTTCGAGGAGCTGGCGGTCTTCTCGCGGGGCGTCGGGTCGTCGACGGACGTCGTGACCAAGGAGATGTACGACTTCGTGGACAAGGGTGGGCGCCACCTCGCCCTTCGCCCCGAGGTGACCGCGTCGGTCGCGCGTGCCTATGTCCAGCACCGCCCCACCCTTCCCTGGCGGGTCTGGTACTGGGGACCGCAGTTCCGCTACGAGCGCCCCCAGGCCGGGCGCTATCGCCAGTTCTGGCAGCTCGGGGCCGAGGTCCTCGGTACCGGGGACCCAGACCTCGACGTGGAGGTGATCGAGCTGGCGTGGACGTTCTGCGAGGGGGAGCGCATCCCTGGCCTCTCGCTTGCGCTGAACAGCCTCGGCGACGGCGCCTGCAGGCCGGCGTACCGGGAGCGACTGCTCGCCTTCCTGGAGCCGCTCGCGGCGCAACTGTGCCCCGAACACCAGACCCGTTACCGCGACAACCCTCTCCGGGTCCTCGACTGCAAGCGTCCCGCCTGCCGGGACGCGACCGCCGCGGCGCCGACGCCGCTCGAGGCGCTGTGCCCGTCCTGTCGGACGCACTTCGCGCGGGTCCAGGAGGGCCTGGCGTCGCTCGGGATCCCCGCAGTCGTCACGCCCCGTCTCGTCCGCGGGCTCGACTACTACACCCGTACGACCTTCGAGATCACCGCGAGCGCACTCTCCGCCTCGCAGGACGCCGTCGGCGGCGGCGGACGCTACGACGGCCTCGTGGCCGCGCTCGGAGGGCCGGAGACGCCCGGGATCGGGTTCTCGCTCGGGCTGGACCGCCTGCTCCTGGCACGAGGAGACGACGCCCCAGCTCCCGAGGCCGGCCTCGAGGCGTTCGTGGTGGACCTCACGGGTGGCGGGGCCGCCCTCGTGCTCACCTCCCGGCTGCGGAGAGCCGGCGTCGCAGTCGAGCGCGCGTTCGACAGCCGCTCGCTCCGGGCGCAGCTGCGGATGGCGGACCGATCCGGCGCGGCCGTGGCGCTCATCATCGGCCCGGCTGAGCGGGCAGCAGGGGAGGTCCGGCTCCATCCCCTCCGGGGCGGAGAGGAGTCCGTGGTGGCGATCGAGGAGGTCGAGGGCGCGCTTCGCGCCCTCGACGGCGCAGGTGAGCGCCCGCGCCGGACGGGGAACGAGGAGCAAGCGTGACCAGAGACGAGTCGGCCGGGGCAAGGACCACGGTGGACCCGGCGCCCGTTGGCACACGCCGGCAGAGAGCTGGCGAGGCGTCTCCAGCCACTGATGCGGCCGGGACGGGGGCTCCGGCTGGTGCGTGGGGTGTCGCAGTCGGGCTCCGAGACCACTGGGCGGGCGAGGTCACCGGAGACCTGGTCGGTCGCCCCGTCCACCTGGCGGGGTGGGTGGACACGGTGCGCCGCCACGGGGAGCACCTCGTCTTCGTGGACCTGCGCGACCGGAGCGGTCTCGTGCAGTGCGTCCTCGACACCGGGACCGAGCTCCGGAGCGAGTACGTCGTCGCCGTCTCCGGGACGGTGCGTCGCCGGCCGGCGGGGACCGAGAACGAGCGGCTCGCGACCGGCGCGGTCGAGGTCGCCGTCGACGCCGTCGACGTCCTCTCCGAGGCAGCGCCGCCGCCGTTCCCGGTGCGCGGGGCCGTCGAGGCCGACGAGGTCACCCGGCTCACCTACCGCTACGTCGATCTGCGCCGCGAGCGTCTCCAGCGAAACCTGCGGCTCCGGGCGCGCGTCGTCTCGGCGCTCCGCCAGGCGATGGAGCAGCAAGGCTTCACCGAGGTCGAGACCCCACTCCTCTGGACGCCGACACCCGAGGGTGCCCGGGAGTTCGCCGTGCCTTCGCGGCTCCAGCGCGGCTCGTTCTACGTGCTCCCGCAGAGCCCGCAGATCGCAAAGCAGCTGCTCATGGTTGCCGGGGTCGACCGGTACTTCCAGATCGCCCGCTGCCTGCGGGACGAGGACCTGCGCGCCGATCGCCAGTTCGAGTTCACACAGCTCGACGTCGAGGCGTCCTTCGTCACCCAGGACGAGGTGCTCGGCTTCGTCTCCGAGGCCGTCCGCCAGGCAGCCGTCGCGGCAACGGGCACCGCGGCCCCGCCGATCGAGCGCCTGACGTGGTCGGAGGCGCTCGACCGTTACGGCACCGACAAGCCTGACCTGCGTTTCGGGATGCCGCTCGTCGACCTTTCCGGCATCTTCGCCGGGACGTCTGTCGGTGCCCTCTCGGCCCCGGTCGTGAAGGCGATCTGCCTCGAAGGAGGCGCCGGCCTCGGGCGCTCCCGCCTGGACGGGCTCGTCGCGCGAGCGAAGGCCCTCGGCGCGAGGGGACTCGCGTGGTTTCGCGTCCTCGCGGCCGAGACGGACGAGAGGGATGCAGGGGCGGAACGGACCGGGGCGGGTGGGGCCCACGCGGACGGCGCAGGTCCCGGGGCGAGTCGCCGGCTCGACTCGCCGCTCGCACGCCACCTGTCCGGGCCGGAGACGGCCGGGATCCTGGAGGCGACCGGGGCGAGCGTGGGCGACCTCGTGCTCGTCGTGGCGGACGAGCACCAGCTGGCCTGCAGCGTCCTCGGCCAGCTCCGCCTCGACCTCGGGCGCCCCCCGGTTGGGAACGGGCCCCCGCGCTACGTCTGGGTCGTGGACTTCCCACTCTTCGAGGGTCGGGACGAGGAGGGCAGGCTCGTTGCCGCCCACCACCCCTTCACCATGCCGCACCCTGAAGACCTGGAGCTGCTCGCGACCGCTCCGGAGCGGGTGCGGAGCCAGTCCTACGACCTCGTGCTCAACGGTTGGGAGCTCGGCTCGGGGAGCATCCGTATCCACCGCGCCGACATCCAGGAGCGGGTGTTCGACGCGCTCGGGATCCCTCCCGCCGAGGCGGCGGAGCGCTTCGGGTTCCTCACGGGCGCCTTCCGCTACGGCGCTCCGCCGCACGGAGGCTTCGCCGTCGGCGTCGACCGGCTGGTCGCGATCCTCGCCGGCGAGGAGAACATCCGCGAGGTCATCGCCTTCCCGAAGACCCAGTCCGGCGGCGACCCGATGACCGGCGCCCCGAAGCCGCTGGCGGCGCGGGCGCTCGCGGAGCTCGGGCTCGCAGGCCGAGTCCGCCGGCCGGACACGGCGGGAACGGGCGAGGACTGAGCGGTGGGCGGCCCGAGGGGCGGTCGCCGGGCCGGGCCCGACTCGGCCCAGCCCCGTGCGGGGGGACCGTCGGGGTCGGCCGCCCGCGCAGGTGTGGGGCGCGCCCCGGGCCTGTTCGAGTCACTCGGCGCCGAACGGCGGGCACGTCGGGCCCCCCTCGCCGCGCGGCTCCGCCCGGCGAGCCTCGACGAGGTCGTGGGGCAAGAGCACCTGCTCGGCCCGGAGGGGCCGCTGGTTGCCATCGTGGCCCGTGCCCGGCCGGTCTCGATCGTCTTCTGGGGCCCTCCCGGGACGGGAAAGACGACGCTCGGGCGCCTCGTCGCCGACGCCGTGGGTGCGGCGTTCGTCCCGCTCTCCGCGACGGCTGCCGGCGTCTCGGAGTTGCGCGCCGCCCTCGCCGACGCCGAACGACGCTGGGGGGAGCGGGGAAGCGCGACCATGGTCTTCGTGGACGAGATCCACCGGCTCAGCCGGACCCAGCAGGAGGTGCTGCTACCGGCCATCGAGGACGGAACGGTCCAGCTGCTCGGCGCCACTACCGAGAACCCGTTCTTCCAGCTCTCCGGGGCGCTCCGCTCGCGGGTCGTCCTCCTGCGCACCGAGCCACTCGACCGGCCGTCGCTGCGCACCCTGCTCGCGCGCGGCCTTGCCGCCGAAGGCGCGATCGCGGACGAGGACGCCGTCGAGGTGCTCGCCACCCTCGCCGGCGGTGACGGGCGCGCCGCGCTGACGGGCCTCGAGCTCGCCCTCGCCGTTGCCGCGACGCGCCGGCCCCAGCCGGTGCATCTCTGCCGGGCGGACGCCGAGGCGGCGCGCATCGACCAGAGCCTGCGAGGCGGGCGGGACGACCACTACGACCAGGCCAGCGCGTTCATCAAGAGCCTGCGGGGCAGCGACGCGGACGCGTCCCTCTACTGGCTGGCGCGCCTCCTCGGCGGCGGCGAGGACCCGCGCTTCCTCGCCCGACGACTCGTGATCGCGGCGAGCGAGGACGTCGGCCTCGCAGACCCGGTCGCGCTCGTGGTGGCGGCGGCAGCGGCGAGCGCCGTCGAACTGGTCGGCCTACCGGAGGCCAGGCTCGCCCTCGCCGAGGCCACGGCGTACCTGGCTCGCGCGCCGAAGTCGAACGCCATCGTGCGGGCGCTCGCCCTCGCCGAGGCCGATGCGACGGCGCATCCCGAGCCGGTGCCGGCACACCTCCGGGACGCGCACTATGCGGGCGCGTCCGAGCTGGGCCACGGGGCCGGCTACGTCTACCCACCGGATGACCCAGTCGGTGCCGCGGCGCAGACCTACCGCCCGCCCGGCCTCGCGGGGCGGCGCTACCTCTTCCTGGAGGAGCTCCTGGAGGAGGGCGAGCGCCCGTGCTAGGCGCCGACAACGGGTTGGCGGTCGGTTTGATCGTCGGTGGGCTCGTCGGGCTCGTCGGGTTCTGGCTCGCGGCGGGCGGCCGGCGCGCGGCCGCACTCCGGCGCCGCGAGGTTGCAGAGGCCGAGATCGCCCGGGAGGCGCTCGTCGCGGAGGTCCGCGCCCTCGGCGAGAGCATCCGCATGGTCGCAGACGACCTCCGTCGCCTCGAGAGCAGCATGAGCCTGCTCGCGGAGCGCGCGCAGCTCGGCCCGCTCCCTTCGCGCCCCGATCCCGATGCGCCGAGCAGCATCCTCGCGCGGGTGGCGCCGGACGGCCTCTCGCGCCCGGTGATCAAGGCGCTGGCGGTGGGCTCGGGGATCTCGAAGGCGGTCGAGCGGCTCCGTGCGGGTGAGGGGCGCTCGGCCCCGTGAACGCAGTCCGGTGCACGTCGCGCCGACGGAGGGGAGGTTCTCGTGGGAAAGCGGGTCCGGTGGCTCGGTCTCGGGGTCGCGCTCGGCGTCGGGCTGACGCGGCGGATCGCCCCGCGGTGGGCGGGCGCCCGCCGGCACGCGCCGGCGGGGTTCGGCGCTCGGTCCTCGCTTGCCGAGCGCGTGCGGCACGCCACGCGCGAGGGCCGACGCGCGATGGCGGCGAGGGAGCTCGAGCTCGGCTGGGAGCGACGCCGCAACCGCCACGACCACCCGGAGCGCTTGCCCTCGCACCGCCCGGCGCCTCCCCGCCCGCGAGTAGGGAGGTCCGGATAGGCTCTGCGCAGCATGGAAGCCTCTGCCCTCCGGCGCGTCTTTCGCGAGTTCTTCGTCGCCCGCGGCCATCTGCCGCTGCCGTCTGCGAGCCTGATCCCGGTCGACCCCACCCTGTTGTTCACGAATGCGGGGATGGTGCCGTTCAAGCCCTGGTTCCTCGGTGAGGAGACGCCGCCGGCACCGCGAGTGACCACGATCCAGAAGTGTCTCCGCGTCGGGGGCAAGCACAACGACCTCGACGCCATCGGAACGACCACGCGCCATCTCACCTTCTTCGAGATGCTCGGCAACTTCAGCTTCGGCGACTACTTCAAGGCCGAGGCGATCCCCTTCGCCTGGGAGCTCGTGACGGAAGGCTTCGGGTTCGACCCGGAGCAGCTCTGGGTGACGGTGCACGACTCCGACGACGAGGCCGCCGAGATCTGGCTCGAGGCGGTCGGGCTCGACCCGGGCCGCCTCCAGCGCAAGGGCGAGGACAACTGGTGGGCGATGGCGGACACCGGACCGTGCGGTCCGGACTCCGAGATCCACCTGGACCGTGGCCCGTCCTACGGCGCCGAGGGTGGACCGGCCTTCGGCTCCGACGAGCGCTACCTCGAGTTCTGGAACCTCGTGTTCATGCAGTTCAACGCGCTCGCGGACGGCTCGCTCGTGGACCTGCCGCGCAAGAACATCGACACCGGCGCGGGCTTCGAGCGGGTCGTCGCCCTCACCCAGGGGCTGGACTCCGTGTTCGACACCGATCTCCTGCGGCCGATCCTCGCTGCCGCCGAGTCCCTCACGGGGCGGACCTATGGCCGCGATCCCCGGGTCGACGTGAGCCTCCGCATCATGGCGGACCACGCCCGGGCCACCACCTTCCTGCTCTCCGACGGTGTGCTCCCGTCGAACGAGGGCCGTGGCTACGTGCTCCGGCGCATCGTGCGACGCGCCGTTCGACGAGCGAGCGGTCTCGGCGTGCGCGGCGCGGCCATGCCGCCGCTGGTCGAGGCGGTGGTCGACGTCATGGGAGCGGACTACCCAGAGCTCCGGGCGGGGCTCTCGTTCCTGACCGAGGTGGTGAACCGCGAGGAGGAGCGCTTCCAGGCGACGCTGCGGACCGGGTCGGCGCTGTTCGACGAGGAGGTCTCGCGCGGGTCCGGGACGATCTCGGGCGCGGTGGCGTTCCGACTGCACGATACGTTCGGGTTCCCGATCGACCTGACCACGGAGATGGCGGCGGAGCGGGACGTCGACGTGGACCTCGCCGGCTTCGAGGCCGAGATGGAGCAACAGCGGCGCCGCTCCCAGGCCGCAGGGTTCGGCGCTCCGGACGAGGCGCGAATGGTCGAGTACCGGACGCTGCTCGAGGAGTTCGGGCCCACCCGCTTCCTCGGCTACGAGCTCGAGGAGTCCGAGGCCCGTGTCCAGGCGGTGCTGCCGGGAGAGGCGGGGGCGAGTGGTGGGGCGGCTCGGGCCGGTGAGGTCGAGGTCTTCCTCGACGAGACCCCCTTCTACGCCGAGGGGGGCGGCCAGGTCGGGGACACCGGCTGGATCGAGGGCGCGGGAGTGCGCCTCCGCGTCCTCGACACCACCGCGCCGGTCCTCGGACTGTACCGTCACCGCGCGGTGGTGGAGGACGGCGCGCTCCACCCCGGTATGACCGTCCGTGCGGTGGTCGACGCCGAGCGCCGACAGCGGATACGGAGGAACCACACCGGGACGCACCTCCTGCACTGGGCGCTGCGCCAGGTGCTCGGACCACACGTGCGACAGCAGGGATCGCTCGTGGCCCCGGACCGGCTCCGCTTCGACTTCAGCCACCACGGCGCGCCGAGCCCCGAGGAGCTGCGCGCCGTCGAGGACCTCGTCAATGCGGCGATCCTCGCGGACGAGGCCGTCGAGACCGAGGAGACGACCCACGCGGCCGCGGTCGCGGCCGGCGCGATCGCGTTCTTCGGGGATCGCTACGGGACGACGGTGCGCGTCGTGCATGCCGGCTCCGGCTCGACCGAGCTCTGCGGGGGCACCCACGTCCGGGCCCTCGGAGCCGTCGGCCCCTTCCGGATCCTCTCGGAGGGCTCGATCGGGGCGAGCACTCGCCGGATCGAGGCGCTCACCGGTGAGGCCTCGCTCGCGCGCCAACGGCTGGAGGCGGAGCTGCTCCAGCGGGCCGCTTCGCTCCTCCAGGCGGCTCCGGAGGAGCTGCCCGAACGCATCGAGGGGCTCCGGAGCGAGACCAGGACGCTGCGGGACGAGCTCCGCTCCCTGCGCCAGGCGAGCCTCGCCCGCGAGGCGGTCAGCCTCGCGGAGGGAGCGCACGCGGGGACGGTCGTGGCCCGGCTCGACGGCAGGTCACGCGACGACCTTCGCCAGCTGGCGGCGCTCGTACGCGAGGTGCCAGGCATCGACGTGGTCGTCCTCGGCGGCTCCCCCGACGGCAGGGGCGTGGCCCTCGTGGCAGCCGTGCGACCGGATACCGGAGTGACTGCCCACGAGCTCCTGGCGGAAGCCGCCTCCCTCGTCGGTGGCGGCGGTGGGCGAGACGCGGAGCTCGCCGTGGCGGGCGGTCGCCATCCCGAGCGCATCGACGACGCCCTCGCTGCGGCGCGCCGGCACCTTGCGGCGGTCAGCGCCGGCTAGCCGGGTGCTCGAGACGGCGCAGGCCGACCCGGCGACCGAGGTGTCCGGGCGGGTTCTCGGGCTCGACCTCGGGGCTCGCTACGTCGGGATCGCGCTGAGCGACTCCGCCCGGCGCGTCGCGGTGCCCCACGGCATCCTCGTCCGGGGAGCCGAGCCGGCCGGCGACTACCGCTGCCTGGCCGCCGTGGTCGCCGAGGTCGGGGCGGTCCGGGTGGTCGCAGGCCTGCCGCTCGGGCTGTCGGGAGCACGCGGCCCGGCCGCTGCCGGCGTCCTCGCCGAGCTCGCCGAGCTCGGCGAGGTGCTGTGCGTGCCGGTGGACGTGCTCGACGAGCGCCTCACAACCCGAGCCACGGATCTCTCGGGCCTGCTGGCCGGGGCTGGTGCTCGCGCGGGCGGAGCCGGTCGGCTCGGCGGGGCCGGGCGAGGCGGCCGGCCCCGCCGGGGAAACGTGAGCCGCGCCCGCGGGGCGAAGCGCCCGACGGCGCCACGCGTGTTCGCGCCGGACTCGCCGGAGGTCGCACACCGGCCGGATGCCGCCGCTGCCGCGCTCATCCTCGAGGGCTGGCTGGCGGCACGGCGGTGACCGAGACCTCGGGTGACGACACGGGCTCGGCGCTCGAGGGGGAGGGGCCCGGGGCGGGCAGCATGGCCGCGACGAGCCGTGGAGCCGGGGCACCCCGAGATCCCACCCCGCCCCTCGGGACGCCGGCGCTCCGGACCGAGCGTGCACCAGCGAGCACCGCGGACGACCGGCGCGCAGCAGCGGCGGATCCCGCACCGAGCGGTCGATCGCCGCAGGCTCGCCATCGCCCCAGGCACCGCATCGGCCGGCACAGTCGGCGCCGTCGCGCGGTGGCGCTGCTCGGGCTCGCGGCCGTGCTGGTGGGAGTTGGCGGGTTGGCCTGGTGGGTTCGGCGCGTCGTCGAGGGCGTGCCCGACCGCTCGACTGCGGTCGTCGTGGTGCCGCCGGGCGGATCGCTCACCTCGATGGTGGCGAGCCTCGCCCGAGCCGGCGTCGTCGGCAGTGGCACCCTGTTCCACCTCTGGTTGCTCACCCAGCACGGAGGGGTCATCCAACCCGGGGCGTACCGGCTCCGTCGGGACGAGGGCTTCGCCGCTGCGGTCCGTGCCCTCGAAGCTGGCCCCAACCTGGACCGCCTCGTCGTGCCCCCCGGCTTCACCGTCGCCGAGATCGCAGCTCGCTACGGCGCGCTGGGCTTCTCCAGGGTGGCCTTCCTCCGCGCTGCGACGGAGGTCCGAGCCCCTCTCGAGCCGCCCGATGTCCACACCCTCGAGGGGCTCCTTGCGCCCGGCACGTACCAGCTGGTCCCGGGAGAGCCCGCGCAGCGCGCCGTGGAGGGCATGGTCGCTCGCTTCGACGAGGAGGCGAGGGCCGCCGGGATCGGGAGTGGCCCGGCGCCGGCCGGCCTCGACCCCTACCAGGTCGTCGTGGTCGCCTCGCTCATCGAGCGCGAGGCGCGCCTCGCGGCGGACCGCCCGAAGGTCGCTCGCGTCGTGTACAACCGGTTGGCGGACCACATGCGCCTCCAGGTGGACGCCACGGTCCTCTACGCAGAACACCGCTCGGCCGGACCGCTCACCCGTGCGGACCTCGAGACGCCGAGCCCGTACAACACCTACGTGCATGCCGGCCTGCCCCCGACGCCGATCTGCAGCCCGTCGGTTGCGTCGCTGGTCGCGGCGCTGCACCCCGCCCCGGGTGACTGGCTCTACTACGTGGTGGTGAGCCGGGACGGCGCAGAGGCCTTCTCTGCGACCTATGCCGGCCAGCAGGCGAACATCGCACTGGCCGAGCGGCGCGGTCTCGGCTGAGCGGTGGGCGCCGTCTTCGACCATGCGTCGGAGATCCCGGCTCTTCGCCGGGGTGGCGCCGCCGGGGGCCCTGCGACGCGCTCAGGCCTCGAGGCTGAACAGGAGCGAGCCCTCCTGGACCATGGCTCCCTCGGCGACCTCGACGGAGCGAACGACACCGGCGGCGGGCGCCTCCACCGGGATCTCCATCTTCATCGACTCGAGGATCGCGAGCTGTTGACCGCGTCCCACGGTCGCGCCCGGCGCGACCAGCAGCTTCCACACGCTCGCTGCGATTTCGGCTCGAACCTCGATCACGCGTCCCTCCTCCGCAGTGATGGTAGGTGCTCCGCTGCTCGACCGCCGGGGCCCGACCCGTTGGTGGGCCGTCGGCGAGGGGGTGGGGTGGGGCTCACGCCGGGCCGCGTCGGGTCTGGGTCTCGAGCAGGGGGCCTGTCGGTAGCGGGGTGGGGCTCACGACCTCGTCGAGCACGAAGCTCGTCTGGGTCGAGCGGACCTGGGGCATGGCCTGGAGCCGCTCGAGCAGGATGTCCCGGAGGGTCTGCACGTCCGGCACCCGGACGAGGAGCAGGAAGTCGAAGGCGCCCGTCGCCATCGCCACGTACGCGACCTCCGGGATCGCAGCCAGTTCGTCCCGGACCGCTCGCCAGTCCCGCTGGTCGACCGAGAGGGTGACGAGCGCCGTGACCTCGAGCCCGAGCCGGGCGGGATCGAGCCGGACGGTGAAGCCTTCGATGACGCCCGTCTCGCGCAGCCGGGCGAGCCGGGCATAGGCGTTGGCGCGAGAGATGCGGCACTCGGTCGCGAGCGCAGCGACCGTCGCCCTGGCGTCGCGACGCAGCGCACGGAGGAGGGCGAGGTCGGTGTCGTCGCGAAGCCCGACACTCTGACTACGGGTACGGCTCCGACTCCGCTCCGGCTGAGCACTTTGTCCGTTCACGCCCCTCATCTTGCCGGATCTTCTCGACTTTCTCGACTGCCATCGACAGCAACGCCGTCTGGCTCCACAATCGGAGTCAGATCGGGCTGGCTCGGCCCAGCCCCCCGAGCGACGAGGGGTGCCGATGGCGGATGTCGCAGTCCGGCAGGAACTGGCCGGGGGGTCCCTGCCGGCCCGCGACATCCTGACGCTCCTCGCACCGAGCGGCGTCCGGCGCGAGGATCCTGCACTCGAGTGCGACCTCGACGCCGGTGCCGCCGCCCGGCTCTGGGAGGCAATGGTGATCGGCCGGCGCCTGGACCGTGCCGCAGTCGCGCTCACCCGCCAGGGCGAGCTGGGCGTCTACGCATCCTCGGCCGGCCAGGAGGCCTGCCAGGTGGGTCCCGTGCTCGCGCTCGACGCCGAGGACTGGATGTTCCCGACGTACCGGGAGACGGTTGCCGTGGTGACCCGGGGCGTCGATCCGGTCGAGGCCCTCGCGCTCTATCGCGGGTCGGCACACTGCGGCTTCGACCCCCGTGCCGCACGGATCGCTCCGTCGGCGACCCCGATCGCCACGCAGGCCCTCCACGCCGTGGGCTTTGCGATGGCGGCCGCCCGCACGGGCAGCAGCGTTGCGGCGCTGGCGTTCCTCGGGGACGGCGCCACGAGTGAGGGAGACGCACACGAGGCCCTCAACTTCGCCGGGGTGTTTCGCGCGCCCTGCGTGTTCTTCGTGCAGAACAACGGATGGGCGATCAGCGTCCCCATCGAGCACCAGGCGGGCAACGTGGTGCTCGCCGCGCGGGGAGCGGCCTATGGCATCCCGGCCCTGCGCATCGACGGCAACGACGTCCTGGCGACCTACGCGGCGACCAGGGCTGCGCTCGCTCGTGCGCGAAGCGGCGGCGGGCCGACGCTCATCGAGGCCGTGACCTACCGCATGGAGGCGCACACGACCGCCGACGACCCGTCTCGCTACCGAGAGGCGGCGGTCCTCGATGCCTGGCGGCAGCGGGACCCGCTCGCCCGGATGGAGCGTTACCTCCGTGACGCGGGGGTGCTCGACGACGCTCGGGTCGCGAGCGTGACCGCCGAGGCAGACGAGCGGGCCGCCCGGCTCCGCCGGGCACTCCAGGACGCGGCGCCGTTGGACCCGCTCCGGCTGTTCGACCACGTCTACTCGGCACCGACCCCGCTGCTCGAACGCCAGCGCGCGCAGCTGGCCGACGAGCTCTCCCGGATGGAGCCATGAGCGCCCCCGTTCGCCTCGCCGAGAGCCCGTCGACGGGGACGGCGCGCGGTGGCGTGAGCCTCGCCGAGGCGCTCAACCGCGCCCTCGCGGACGCGATGGCTGCCGACGAGCGAGTCGTCGTCTACGGCGAGGACGTCGGGAAGCTCGGCGGGGTGTTCCGGGTGACGGACGGGCTCGCGGAGCGCTTCGGCGAGCAGCGCTGCTTCGACTCACCCCTCGCCGAGTCCGGGATCGTCGGGACGGCGATCGGGATGGCGATGTTCGGGTTGCGGCCGGTGGTGGAGCTGCAGTTCGACGGCTTCTCCTACCCCGCCTTCAACCAGGTCGTGAGCCACCTCGCAAAGCTTCGCTACCGCAGCCAGGGCCGCCTGGATCTCCCCGTCGTGATCAGGATCCCCTACGGTGGCGGCATCGGGTCGGTGGAGCACCACTCCGAGAGCCCCGAGGTCTACTACGCCCACACCGCCGGCCTGAAGGTGGTCACCCCGTCGACCCCGTCCGACGCGTATGCGCTCCTCCGGGCGGCGATCGACTGCCCGGACCCCGTCGTGTTCCTGGAGCCCAAGCGGCGGTACTGGGAGCGCGAGGACGTGACGCTCCCGAGCCCAGCCGTCGCCCTCGGGTCGGCCGCGGTCCGGCGTGAGGGGCGTGACGTCACGGTCCTCGCCTACGGCCCGACCGTCCCGGTGGCGCTGGCGGCGGCCGAGGAGGCCGTGGGGGAGGGGTGGTCCGTCGAGGTGGTGGACGTGCGCAGCCTCTCTCCCCTCGACGAGGAGACGATCGTCGCCTCGGCCCGGCGCACCGGACGGGTGGTCGTCGTGCAGGAGGCTCCCCGGCTCGCGGGCTACGGCGCAGAGCTCGCGGCGGTCGTGGGCGAGGGCGCGTTCGGATGGCTGGAGGCGCCGGTGCAGCGAGTGACGGGCTTCGATACGCCCTACCCTCCGGCCCGGTTCGAGGGCTGGTACCTGCCGGACGCGGACCGGGTGCTCGACGCGATCGCCGTCGCGATGGCCTACTAGCCGTGGAACGCGAGTTCCGCCTCCCCGACCTCGGGGAGGGTCTGACCGATGCCGAGCTGGTCCGCTGGTTGGTGGCCGAGGGCGATCGGGTCGAGTTCGACCAGCCGCTCGCCGTCGTCACCACCGCGAAGGCCGAGGTGGAGCTGCCCTCCCCCTACGAGGGGGTCGTGACCGCCCGCTACGGCCAACCCGGAGAGGTGCTGCCGGTCGGCGCAACCCTGGTGCGGGTCGAGAGCGGAGACGGCACCGCCCCGGCTGCGAGCGCCGCTGCAGCGCAGGGCGGGGGGAGCGCGGCTGCGGTGCTCCCGGGCGAGCCGGCCCGCAGCGGAGGGGCGGACGAGCGCGCCACGCCGGCGGAGAGTGGCCCGGTCCTGGTCGGCTACGGAACCGGTCACGCCGGTGCAACGGGTCGGCGGCGGCGGCCGGTGCGCCCGGGCCACCCCGCAACAACAAGACGCGTCCCCTCTGCACCCCTCGCCAGAAGCGACGCGGTCCCCGAGACGACGCCGGTCGTGAGCCGCCCCGCGCCGGCGCCAGCCGGGCAGGGGACGGCCGGGGCCGGACGCCGCACCGCCTCGCCCCTCGTCCGGCGCTTCGCCCGGGAGCAGCGCGTCGACCTCGCCCTCGTGCCGGGAACCGGTCCCGGCGGGCTCGTGACCCGGCGGGACCTCGAGCAGTGGTTGGCGGCGGCGGCGAACGGTGCGGAGGTCCCCGCAGCAGGCGCGACGGGTGCCCCCGTGTCGCAGGGAGCCGGTGCTGTGGCGGCCCCGGCTGCGCCGGGGCGCGGGACCGGTCTCGAGACGGCGCTCGGCACGGTGCCAGAGACGTCCGGAGACGCCCAGGTCCTCACCGGTGCGGCTCGGGTGATGGCCGCGCGCATGGCGCTGAGCCACCGCGAGGTCGCAGCGGCTGCGGCGTGGCTCGAGGTGGACGCGAGCCAGCTGCTCGACGTGGCGAAGGCCTGGGCAGCCGTCTGGCCGGAGGAGGCGGGCGGGGGCCGAACGGCGCGGCCGCCCACGCCGTTCGCGTGCCTGTTGCGCTTGGTGGTCGTGGCGCTCCGCGCCCACCCGGAGCTGAACGCGCACTTCGACGGCAGGAGCCTTCGCCGTTCGGCGGCGGTGCACCTCGGTGTCGCAACGCAGACCGACCGGGGCCTCCTCGTGCCGGTCGTGTCGCACGCCGAGCGGCTCGACCTGGCCGGCCTCACGCGCGCGACCGCCGACGCGGTCGCCGGTGCGCGAGCCGGCACCAGCCGCCCGGACGAGCTCGTCGGCGCCACGTTCACCGTCTCGAACTACGGCGCGCTCGGCGCGGACGGTGGGGTGCCCATGGTCGACCCGCCCCAGGTGGCCATCCTCGGGGTGGGGCGGATCGCGCCGCGCCCCGCCGTGGTGGAGGGCCAGCTCGTCGTCCAGGCGCGCTGCCAGCTCACGCTGACCTTCGACCACCGCGTGCTCGACGGGGCCGCCGCGGCGGGCTTCCTGGTCGACCTCGAGCGCCTCATCCGAAACCCCGTGCTCGCGCTCTGAGCCCGGGGGGCGCGGAGCTCACCCTGGGCGCCCGGCCCCGCCCGACGAGCACGAAACCGGCTCTCCACGCCCGTGCGCCAACAGTGACGCCGCGCCAGCCGGGCGTGTCTCCCATGCGAACGTCGGTGCGTACGGGCGGGATCTGCCACAGCAGATCGGTAGCATCCCGAGCCGTGACGGCTGGGGGCAACGGCACATCTTCGCCTGTGGGGGGTTCCGGCCGCTGCGAGGTGTCCCGCCGATGGTCACCGCGATGCTCGAGGCGACGGGCGTACGCGCTCCTCGCCTGTGCCTGGTCCCGACGGGTGACGAGAGCGACTCCGCGTTCGTCGACGCGGCCCAGCGGGCCTTCGCCGGGAGCGCGGTCGAGGTCAGCTGCCTGAAGCTGTTCCCGATGCCGAACGTGGCGGACCCCGCCGACTTGCTGTGCTCCTCCGACGCGGTGTTCGTGGCCGGCGGCAGCGTCGCCAACATGCTGGCCGTCTGGCGTGTCCACGCCATCGACGCCGCGTTGCGGGCTGCGTGGGAGGCAGGGGTCGTGCTGGGCGGCACGAGCGCCGGCGCGATCTGCTGGTTCGAGGCTGGTCTCACCGACTCGTTCGGCCCGCAGCTGCGGGCCTGGCGCGAGGGTTTGGAGTTCCTGTCGGGGAGCTTCTGCCCGCACTACGACCGTGAGCCCCGCCGGAGCCGCTACCGGGAGGAGGTCTCCGCAGGACGGCTCCCAGCGGGCCTGGCTTGCGGTGAACGGCGCGACGGCCCACTCCGAGGGCGCTCGGCTGCTCGAGGTCCTCGTCGAGACCGACGACGTCCCCGCCGTCCGGGTGAGCCGGAGCGAGCGCGGCGAGGTGGACGAGGAAGGGATCGGCCCCCGCCGCCCCGTCACCTGATCGGCGCCGCGATGGCGACGTCGAGCGCGCGCCTGCGCTCGGGGCCGAGCACGGCTGGGGGCACCGGGAGGAAGGAGGTGACAGCGTCGACTGCTCGACTGCTTGACTTCTCGACTCCCGACGGCAGCGGTCTCCGAGGGGTTGACACGGGTCGTTCCGAGCGTGTCCAGCGTCGCGGCGCGAAGGGGCTCGGCTGGACGGGAACCGAGTCCCGGGCTGAGGGGTCAACAAGGGAGGCCC
>JAJYWE010000066.1 GCA_021791675.1 Actinomycetes bacterium
ACGGCATCTGGGGCGCTACGACCCCGGACCAACGCCGCGCGCTCCGTCACACCTACGGCGAGGACGGCGCGGGGGCACTCCGGGCCGCGCTGGACCGGGCACTCGCCGCCTGGCAGGAAGCCCCCGACCCCGCGCTGCTCGCGGGATAGGCGGGTGCGGGTGGCCTCTCGGGTGGGAGCGGCTGTCTGGGTGGGAGCGGCTGTCTGGGTGGGAACGGTCGTTCGGGTGGGGAGGTACCGTCCCGGTGGGGAGGTGCCGGCCGGCAGTCGGGGGGCGGGGGCGCACGAGACGCGCGCCGAGCAGGGGCGCACGAGAAACCCGCCGGGCGGGTCTACGATCTGGTATGAGCTCCGCGCCGATCCCTCCGCGTCGCCGTCTGCCGGGCTGGGAGGAGAAGTTCGGGCGGGAGGGGTTGACCTTCGACGACGTCCTTCTCGTGCCGGCTGCTTCGGAGGTGCTGCCTGGGTCGGTCGACGTGTCCACGCGCTTCACGCCCCGGATCCGCCTCGCCGTACCGCTCGTCTCGGCCGCGATGGACACCGTCACCACGGCGTCCATGGCCATTGCCATGGCGCGCCACGGTGGCATCGGCGTCGTCCATCGGAACCTCGCCATCGAGGACCAGGCGCGCGAGGTCGACCGGGTCAAGCGCTCCGAGGCGGGGATGATCTCGAACCCCGTCACGGTCGGGCCCGAGGCCACCGTCGGCCACGCCCGCCAGCTCATGGCTTCCTACCACGTGTCCGGCGTGCCCGTGGTCGACGTCTCCGGTCGCCTGGTCGGCATCGTCACCAACCGGGACCTCCGCTTCGAGTCCGACGATGCGCGCCGGGTCGGGGAGGTGATGACCTCGGAGGGACTCGTTGCCGGGGCGGTCGGGACCGGTTTCGACGAGGCGATGGCCCTTCTGCAGGCCCACCGGATCGAGAAGCTCCCGATCGTCGACGGGGACGGGATGCTCCGAGGGCTGATCACGGTCAAGGACATCCAGAAGCGGATCGACTTCCCGGCAGCGACGAAGGACGAGCGGGGTCGGCTCTGTGTCGCTGCGGCCGTGGGGACCGGGCCGGACGTGATGGCACGAGTCGAGGCGCTCGCCGAGCGTGAGGTCGACGTCGTCGTGGTGGACACTGCGCACGGCCACTCCCGCGCGGTGCTCGAGGCAGTGCAGAAGTTGAAGGCGAACTTCGCCGTCGAGGTCGTCGCCGGGAACGTCGCGACCGCGGAGGCGGTGGTTGCGCTCGCCGAGGCGGGTGCCGACGCCGTCAAGGTCGGTATCGGTCCTGGGTCGATCTGCACCACCCGGGTCGTCGCTGGCGTCGGCGTTCCCCAGGTGACTGCGATCTACGAGTGCGCGGCGGAGGCCGCTCGGCTCGGGGTCCCGCTGGTGGCAGACGGCGGGGTGCAGTACTCGGGCGACCTCGCGAAGGCACTCGCGGCCGGGGCCGACACCGTCATGGTCGGCAACCTCCTCGCCGGGGTGGACGAGAGCCCGGGAGAAGTCGTGGTCAACCACGGTGAGCGTTACAAGGCCTACCGGGGCATGGGCTCGATTGGCGCGATGGCCGGCCGTTCCTGGTCGAAGGACCGCTACTTCCAGGGCGAGGTCGAGGACGCAGCGGCGCTCATCCCCGAGGGCATCGAGGGCCAGGTCCCCTACAAGGGACCGGTCTCGAACGTCCTCCACCAGCTCGTTGGTGGGCTCCGTCAGGCCATGGGCTACTGCGGGGCGAGGGACATCGCGGAACTGCACCAGGCACGCTTCGTCCGGATCAGTCCCGCGGCACTGCGAGAGTCTCATCCCCATGACGTCCGGATCACCAAGCAAGCCCCGAACTACCAGCCGCCGAGCTGAGTGGCGGCCGCGCCGGTCGGCGTGAGTGCGCCGGGCCGCCCAGCGTGGGGAGAGAGGGCCCCGCTCAGCGTGGGGATGCCAGGCCGCTCCCACCGGGGCCGGAGAGCGTGTCGGCACACGGATCCGACTCGTGCTCGCCCCGCCTGCGGACTGCCTCGGCGTGGCGCGCGATCCAGAGGCACAGCGCGGCGATCGGGAGCTCGAAGACCACGGCGGTGAAGACCGCCTGGGCGAGGTCGCCCTTGGTCGCCGCAGACGTCGTGTCGAACCAGGCGTCCATCGCGAGCAGCGTCGCGGTCGCCGTCGCCGCCACCTCGAGCAGGGTCGAGCGGCGTTGCGCTGCGAGCCCCGTGAGCACCAGCGCTGCGAGGAGGAAGACGTCGAAGCCGACCCACGTGAGGCGGTAGTGCGCGACGACGGAGTGCGTGGGGAGCGAGATGGCGAGCCACGCGATCCAGGGCACGAGGCCCACGGCGAAGACGACGAAGAGCGGGACCACCCAGCGTGGCACGGGCATCGCGCTGCCGGTCACTCGTGGATGCGCAGCCGCAGCGGCCGGGCCGCCTTCCGCGGGGCGGCCGCTCCCGGGGGGGTCGTGCGCAACAGCGTCCACCGGACCAGCGTAGGGGCTGCTGGAGGGGGCCTCGGGGCCCGGCGCTCGCCCGCCCACCGCGGCCCACGCACGCCTGCCATCTGGGGCCCACCCGTCGGCGACGCTCGTCGTTGGCGGCCGGGGCGTAGGCTGGGAAGGGAAGGCGGGCACGCCGGTCTCGCATGGGGCGTCGGGGTCCGCCGGAGGAGGTGGACCATGATCGAGCCGAGACGGCACGGGCACCCGATGGTGAAGGCGGCGGTCGGGGTGGTGGCGGTGGTGCTCGTCGGACTGCTGGCGCTCTCGGTCGTTTCGATCCTGGTCGGGTTCGTGTGGACCATCGTGAAGCTCGCACTACTCGTCGCCCTTGTTGCCGGGGTCTGGCACCTGCTCCGCCACCGCAAGCACTCGGCCTCCGGCTCCTTCCCTCGATAGCCCCGGCTCTCCCTCGACCGCTCCGCTTTCTCCTCGAGCCCCCGTCGGATCCGTAGGCCTCGTTCCTTCGTAAGTCGCGTCCCCTGGCTAGCCTGATCCGGGAGGCATTCACCTCCCGATCGTGCGAGGGAGGTCCGATGGCAGAACAGGCTGGTTTCGTACCCGGTCTCGAGGGCGTGGTGGCGTTCGAGACCGAGATCGCCGAGCCGGATCGAGACGGCGGGGCGCTGCGCTACCGAGGTGTCGACATCGAGGACCTGGTCGGCGTCGAGACCTTCGGGCGTGTCTGGGGCCTGCTCGTCGACGGCTCGTTCTCCCCGGGCCTGCCGCCTGCCGAGCCTTTCCCGGTGCCGGTCCACTCCGGGGACATCCGCGTCGACGTGCAGAGCGCGATCGCGATGCTCGCACCCTTCTGGGGTCTGCAGCAGCTGATCGACATCGACGACGCCCAGGCCCGAGAGGATCTCGCGCGGATCTCCGTCACCACCCTCTCCTTCGTCGGCCAGGCGGCGCGGGGGCTCGGGCTGCCGATCGTGCCCCAGCGCGAGGTCGACAAGGCGCGCACGATCACCGAGCGCTTCATGATCCGCTGGCGAGGCGAGCCGGACCCGGACCACGTGAAGGCCGTCGACGCCTACTTCATCTCCGCGGCCGAGCACGGCATGAATGCGTCCACCTTCACCGCCCGGGTCGTGGCGAGCACGGGTGCGGACGCCGCGGCGTCGATCTCGGCGGCGATCGGGGCGCTCTCCGGACCCCTGCACGGCGGGGCACCGAGCCGGGTGCTCGCCATGCTGGACGAGGTCGAGCGGAGCGGTGACCCCGCAGGGTACGTGCGTGCCGAGCTGGATGCGGGCCGGCGGCTCATGGGCTTCGGCCATCGCGTCTACCGGGCGGAGGACCCCCGGGCGCGGGTGCTCCGCCACACCGCCCACGAGCTCGGCTCCCGGCGCTGCGAGGTCGCCGAGGCGCTCGAGGCGGCTGCGCTCGAGGAGCTCACGAACCGCTACCCCGACCGGCCGCTCCGCACCAACGTCGAGTTCTGGTCGGCGGTGGTGTTGGACTTCGCGGAGGTCCCGCCGCACATGTTCACCTCGATGTTCGCCTGCGCGCGCACCGCCGGCTGGAGCGCGCACATCCTCGAGCAGAAGGGCACTGGACGCCTCGTGCGCCCGAGCGCGCGCTACGTGGGGCCCGGGCCGAGGCCGGTCTCCGAGATCCCGGGGTAGACCTGTCGCCAGTCGGTTCGCGCGCATCCCGACCGACCGAGCGGCCAGCGGAGTCGGGCCGCCTCCACGGCGCCCGCTCCGCTGCGTCGCTCTCGGGCCCTGGCCTACCCCGCGCCTCTCACCTGTCGCATTCCTCGACGGCGGGCTGTCGCACCGTACCCGCGACCGCGTCGTTCCGGCTGGCCCGGCCCGGTACTCCAGAGCGCTCTCGAGAGAGCGACTGCTCGATCGTGCCTGGTCGCCCGGTGCTCACTGGGCAATGCGCGTCTCGCCGGCGGCGGCGGCGAGGTGGGCAACAGCTGGGCGGGCCGTGCCGTGGTGCGGTCCCCCGACGGTCTCGCCGGAGCAGCGGTGCAGCCCCGCTCGGCGGACGGAGGTCGCCAGGTCGCCTGGGCGGTGGGCAGGTCCCCGCAAGCCTTGCGGAGCGTCCGAGACGGCCGTGCCACCAGGGGCGTGTCTGGGACGTTCCCGCTTCCCGCTAGGGTAGGCGGCACCGGACGCAGAGGTTCGACCGTCGCAGACGGCCAGTAAGCCGGCGTCCAGGGAAAGGGACCACCATGTTGCCCGCGCTGCGAGCCGCTCCGCGACCGGAAGGCGGTGCGCGAGCCGTTTCCCGTCCGAACCACCACTGCGCCTGCGAGCGAGCCCGACTGGCCGGCGCTCCCTGCGGTCGCAAGAGGAGTCGCTCCCTCTGAGGGGCGCGTCTCATGCGCATCGCCATCATCGCACCTCCATGGCTGCCGGTTCCCCCACCCGCCTACGGCGGGACGGAGAACGTCCTCGACGCGCTCGCCCGGGGTTTGGAGGATGCCGGGCACGACGTCCTCCTCTGCACCACCGGAGACAGCACCTGCCCGGTCGCGAAGAGCTCGATCTTCGAGAGAGCCGTCGGCGTCGGCTCGGGGAGCAGCGTCGACGAGATCCGTCACGTTCTGCACGCCTACGAGGAGGCGCAGGACTGCGACGTGGTGCACGATCACACGCTCGTGGGTCCCCTCTACTCGGCGGCCTTCCCGAAGCTCCCGGTTGTCACGACGAATCACGGGCCCTTCAACGCCGACCTCATCGGGCTCTACCGGGCGCTGTCTCGTAGGCTCCCGGTGGTTGCCATCTCCCGCCATCAGGCCTCGACTGCGTCCGGCGTCCCAATCGCCGCCGTCATCCACCACGGGGTCGGGGTCGCCGACTTCCCGGTTGGCGGTGGTGGTGGAGGTTACGCACTGTTCCTCGGGAGGATGCACCCGGGGAAGGCACCCCACGTCGCGGCCCGCATCGCCCGACGAGCCGGGCTCCCCTTGCGCATCGCCGCCAAGATGCGCGAGCCGGAGGAACGCGCGTACTTCGACGCGATGGTGCGTCCACTACTCGGTGGGGAGGTGACCTACGTGGGGGAGGTCGACCGGCGTACCAAGCTCGAGCTACTCGCAGGGGCCGACTGCCTGCTCAACCCGATCGCCTGGCCGGAACCCTTCGGGATGGTCATGATCGAGGCGCTGGCCTGCGGAACACCGGTGCTCGCGACGCCCTGGGGAGCTGCCCCCGAGATCGTCGAGGACGGCGCCGTCGGTTTCGTCCGATCCACCGAGGCCGGGCTCGTTCAGGCAATCGGGCGGGTGCACGAGATCGATCGGGCGACGTGTCGCAGTCATGTCGAAGAGAACTTCTCGGTCGAGAGCATGGTCGCCAAGCACGTCGAGCTCTACGAACGCGTGGCAGCGGGGCTCCCCCGCCCTCCTCTCGAGATGCTGCGCCGGGATGCATCCCTCGACGACGATCTCGCGACGGGCCGAGAACGGTTGGCGTCGTAGGTGGATCTCTCCCCTGGGCAGCGCCGTGCACGCCATCGGGGCACGACTCGCGTGCCGAGGCGCTCCGCCGCCGAGCGGGCCGCAGCCCCCACTGCCTTCGCGTTGCGTGTCTCGGCCGGCTCAGGTTGTATCCGGTGAACGACGCCTGGACCTTCGCCGGAGCGCCGACTGCCACCGGCGCCGGGGGGAGTGTGATCACGCTCGTCGAAGGCGCGTCCTTCTCGATCTCCTCGCCCGGCGGCGACATCGAACCGGAGGGTGCCCACGGCCTCTTCTTCGAGGACACCCGCTTCGTCTCGACCTGGAGGCTTCGTCTCGACAACGAGGAGCCACAGAGCCTGGCGCAGATCGCGCACAACCCGTTCTCCACCACCTTCGTCGCGCGGGGCCGGCCGCGTGACGGCGAGTCCGACAGCACCCTCCTGCTCGAGAGGCGTCGCTACGTCGGCAACGGCATGCGTGAGGATGTCGTCCTGCGCAACCTCGGGCGCGAGGCGGCCGCCTGCTCCGTCGGTTTCGAGCTCGATGCGGACTTCGCCCATCTCTTCGAGGTGAAGGAGAACCGGGTCGTGAGGCGCGGGCACCACGGCGTCGAGGTGGATGCCTCGACAATGACGTTCACCTACGAGAACGAGGAGGTGGGTCGCCGCCTCACGGTGGAGTTCCCCTCGGACGCTCGCGTCACCCCGCGCCACGCCCGGTTGGAGGTCGTCGTTCCGAAGGGGGGTGAGTGGCGTACCTCCCTCGAGTTCCGTCTCGTCGTGGACGGCGAGCCCGTCGAGCTCCGCTACGACGGCGAGGACCCTGCCGAGCGCTCGACCCCAGTGGACCGGCTCCGGACCTGGGAGCGGACCATGCCACGGGTCCGGAGCAACGACAGCGGGCTGGAGACGACCTTCCGCCAGAGCGGCCGCGACCTCGGGGCGTTGCGGATCTTCGATCCCGAGCACCCCGATCGCGCGGTGATCGCCGCGGGCGCGCCGTGGTTCATGACGCTGTTCGGTCGGGACTCGCTCATGACCTCGCTGATGACACTCGACGTCGACCCGACCCTCGCGACGAACACCCTGCTCACCCTCGCTCGCCTCCAGGGAGAGCGAGTCGACGACCTCACCGAGGAGCAGCCGGGCAAGATCCTGCACGAGCTGCGCCGGGGGCTCACGACCGTGGCCGACACGAGGGCGGGCTCGATCTACTACGGCTCGATCGATGCCACCCCGCTCTTCGTCGTCCTGCTGGGCGAGCTCGATCAGTGGGGGCTCGCCGAGGAGGTCATGGCCCGGCTCCTGCCGCACGCGGACCGCGCACTGGCCTGGATCGAGGAGTTCGGTGACCGGGATGGCGACGGCTTCGTCGAGTACCAGCGGGCGACGACCCGAGGGCTCGCCAACCAGGGCTGGAAGGACTCCTTCGACGGGGTGAGCTTCGCCGACGGCACCCTCGCCGACCCACCGATTGCCCTCTGTGAGGTCCAGGGGTACGTCTACGCCGCGTTCGTCGCCCGCGCACGGATCGCCGAGCGACTCGGAGACGCTGCTGCTGCCCGGGACTACCGGGCGCGCGCCTCGCGTCTGAAGGCTGCTTTCAACGAGCGGTTCTGGCTGGAAGGAAACGGGTATTACGCCCTCGGGCTCGATGCAGCCAAGCGCCCGATCGACTCGCTGAGCTCCAACATCGGGCACTGCCTCTGGACCGGCATCGTCGACGAGGACAAGGCGTCGAGGACCGTGGAGTGGCTCTGCGGGCCGGAGATGTTCACCGGCTGGGGGATCAGGACGCTCGCCAGCTCGATGGCGCGGTACAACCCGGTCAGTTACCACAACGGTTCGGTCTGGCCCCACGACAGTGCGATCGCTGCGGCAGGGCTCGCCCGGTACGGCTTCCTGGACCAGGCGAAGGAGGTCGCGGTCGGGCTCTTCGGGGCGGCAGAAGCCTTCGGTGGCCGGCTGCCCGAGCTCTTCTGCGGTTTCGACAAGCGAACGTTCCCGGTCCCGGTTCCGTACCCGTCTTCCTGCTCGCCGCAGGCGTGGGCCTCCGCGTCCCCGTTCTCGCTGCTCCAGAGCGTGCTACTCGGCCTGCACCCGTCCGTTCCCGACGGCGTGCTCGACTGCAGCCCGGCCGTCCCCAGCGCGTTCGGGACGCTGTCCGTGGAGAACCTCTTCCTCGCCGGCACCCGCCTCTCCGTCGAGGCGACCGGCAGCGAGGTGAGGGTGGGTGGGCTCCCCGAGGGCGTGCGGCTCGTCCGGTCGCTGCGGTCCGTGGGCGGCTGAGGGGGCCCCGGCCGGCCAGGGTCCGGCGGGATGGTGCGTCGCCCAACCGGTCGCCCGGCCCCTCAGTCCGGCGTCACTCGCGACCGACCGACCCCGTCGGGCCCTCCGGCATGGGGAGGGAGAGGTGCCCCGGTCTGGCGACGGACGACCTCCCGTGCCTCGGCGATCTCGATGTGATAGGGGGCGAGGACGCGCTGGGCCATGCCTTCCTCGACCTCGACGAGGGCCAACGCGAGGTGCTCCGGCTCGACGGAGAGCATCCGGTGGAGCTGCGCCTTCCTCGTCGCGACCCGGAGGACCCACGTCGCGTTCGGCGTCAGGACCCTGGGAACCGGTGCCACCGCCGGCTCCCGCTCGGGACCCCGCGGAACGTGATACGGCTCGAGTGCCGCCTTCGTGTCCTCTCGCAGCTGGGCGGCGCGGACGCCGAGCTCCGCAAAGACCTTCGCGCCAGGCCCGTCCTCGTCCCGGAGGAGGGCCAGGAGGAGGTGCTCGGTGCCGATGAAGTTGTCCCCGGCCTCGATTGCCTCGGCGCGGGCTGTCGCCATGGTGGCGCGACTCGCTGGGCTGAACGAGGAGAAGATCGAACCGGGCCGACCGTCTGACGACATCTTCGATCCTCCGCTTCCAGCGGTGCTCGTGCCGGGCCGGTCGGGCCTGGGCCACGCTCGTGCCGACGGGAATCCACACGCACGAGGATCGTGACGACTGTGGCTGCCAGATCGCTGGCGCCCGAGCCGCAGGGTGCTGTCGGCTGTCGAGCGGCCGAGCTTCGGGTGGTCGCGTCGTTTCCTCACGCTACCGCAGGCAAGCGACGGACGGCGATCGCCGGAAGGACGAGCCCGGCCCGAGGGGTGGCCTGGCCCCGACGCAGGGCGCCCGGCCACCGACACCCGCAGCGACGCGTCTACTGCCCACCCGCCCCCGTCCCCGAGCCCTCCCGGGTCGACCGCAGGTGTGCGAGCGCCGTCGCTCGCGGCAACACCCAGCGACAGGACGGCCCCGCGGACCACGTCTCGTCCGCGACGGTGACGAGGTCGAGCCCCACCAGGACGGGCTCGAGGCGGTAGAGGTCGAGCCGGAGCATCTGCTCGGTCACCGGCTCTCCAGCACCGGTGACCCAGCCCCTCCCGAGCTGGGGGAGCAGCCAGGCTGCGAGCTCCCTCGTCGGGCAGGGCCCGGCACTCGCGAGATGGGCGAGCGCGTCGCCGGCGACGATGGCGGTGACGCCGTTGTCCGGCCCGAACCACGAGCGCAGCCGCCGCAGCACCTCGACCTCGTCCTCGGCCACCCGGGTGGGCGTGAGCGTCCCGTTGCGCAGGCGAACCAGGCCCACCCGCCGGAGCAGCTCGTGCAGCGCTGCGAGCGGGGGGAGGTCGTCCTCGAGGGAGGCAGGGTGCCCGAACGGCTCCCAGCCCGGGTAGCGCTCCTGGACCTGGCGCACCACGGCGCGGGGCAGCCGGCCACCCGGGGTCGGCTTCACCCCTCCGGCGACGAGGTCGAGCACGAAGCGGACCGTGGCGGGCACGGCGCCGGCGGTCTGGCGGACGAGGAGGTCGGTCGCCTCGAGGTCGAAGCCGTCGTGCCAGGGATCGGCCCAGGTCCGGAGCTCGTCGTGCTCGGGATCGTCGGGGTCCGCCAGCGCCTCGCGAAAACGCGCGAAACCAGTCGGCCCGCCGACGTCCTCCGGGGGGCACGCGCCCTCCCCCGAGACGCACCCCGGGGATTCACCGCCAGGCCCGAGCACCTCCACCTCGTGCTCCCAGCCGTCGCCGAAGTCGTAGAGGTAACGGAAGCGGGGCGACAGCGCGCGAAGCGGGACCCCCGCCTCGTCGAGGTCCCCCTCGTCGTCCTCGAAGCGGTCCAGGTCCGGGACGCCGTAGCGGGCGGTCTCGGTGACGAACTGGTGCAGGTGGGAGTCGGTCCAACCGAGCGCCGCCTGCAAGAGGTCGTGGACCTCGGGGAGCAGGGCCGAGGCGGGAACGTCGAGCACGCGCACGACCGCAGGCTCGACCTCGCACAACGTGACGCGCAGGCGACGGGTCCTCACGACGGAGAGGCTACGGGTGGCAGAGGTCCGGCGAGCGCCGGCCGGACGTCGGACGGGCGCGTGCCAGCAGGTCGGGCGCCGACGTCAATGGCCCTCTGGCCACCCGGGCAGCGCTGCGGCGCAGCGGGAGCCGGGACTGCTAGTCGGGCCGGTGGAGGAGCTTCAGCGCGGTCCCCCCTGCCACGACGGCACCGGCCGCAAGGATCACGAGCGCCACGGGATCCGCTCCCACGCCGGACCACGGCGCCCGGAGCGAGTTCACGAGGTAGGTGAGCGGGAGCGCGGAGGCCACGTGGCGGAGGGGGCCGTGCAGGAGCCCCGGCGGCGGTCCCGCGCCCGAGAGCAGCCAGAACGGGAAGAAGACCACGAGGCCTACTGCCTGCGCCGCCCGCGGTCCGGGCAGCACCAGGCCGAGCAGGATGCCCACCGCCGCGAAACCGGCGCCGCCGACCAGGAAGGTCGCTGCCACCCCGAGCGGGTGCGCGGGCCCGGTGTCGCCGTAGAGGAATGCCCCCGCTCCCACCAGCAGCGCCGCCGCGACCAGCGCGACTGCGAGGCTGGTCGCGACCTGGGCGGCGAGCACCACCCAGGTGCGCACGCCCGCGGCCCGGTAGCGGCGGAACAGCCCTCGCTCCCGGTAGGTCGCCACCTGGACGGGCAGGCTCACGAGCCCGATGGCGCCGATCACCACGCCGAGGTAGCTCACGAGGTAGTACTCGCCGGGCGTCACGCCGCCGAAGCGCAGCGCGCTCCGGCCGCCGAAGACGGATGCCAGCACGACGAGCAGGACCAGGGGGAAGCCGAAGGAGAAGATCGCCGTGGCGGGCTCCCGGAGGAACAGTCGCAGCTCCGCGAGGCTGAGCGTGGTGAGCGCGCGGAGCCCGGAAGGGGCGCCTTCCCGCCCAGCGGGCCGATGCGATCGGAGCGAGGGCTGGGAAGTCGACTCGTTTGCCCCGGACGAGACGTGGCCGCCGCCGGCGCCCCGCTGCCCCCCGGGGTCCGCTGCCGCCTGCGCCCTCGGTATGCCGTCAGTTCCCACGGCGATCCTCCGCGCTCGGCCCGCTCGTGGTCCGGCTCGGCTCCTCGAGTGTGAGGCCGAGGAAGGCGTCTTCGAGCGAGGGCTGTTCGAGGCGGAGGTCGTCCGGGGCCACGCCACGCGCCACGAGCGCCGCACCCACGTGGGCGAGCACCGGGCCGTGCCCGACGACCTCGACCTCGCCGCCGAGGGCATGGACCTCGCGCACGCCGGGGAGCTCTTCGAGGAAGGTGAGCGCGCCGACCAGGCTCGACTCCGTCGCCCCGAGGGAGAAGCGCACGCGCCTCGGCCCGCAGTGGTGCGCAACCAGCTCTCCCGGGGTGCCCTCGGCGACCACCCGCCCGGCTCGCACGACTGCGAGCCGATCGCAGAGCTGCTCCGCCTCGTCCATGAAGTGGGTGACCAGCACGACCGTCGTGCCCCGGTCCCGGATCGCGCGGATGAGCTCCCAGGTGGCTCGGCGCGCCGCGGGATCGAGGCCTTGGGTGAGCTCGTCGAGGAAGACCACCTCCGGCGCGCTCACCAGGGCGAGGGCAACCAGGAGGCGCTGGCGGAGGCCACCCGAGAGGTGCGCGAAGCTCGTCTTCGTGTGCCCGGCGAGCCCCCACTCCTCGAGGAGCGCCCGCCAGTCGTGGCGGTGGCCGCCGAGGCCGGCGAAGAGCGCGAGTGCCTCGCCGACGCGCATGCGGTCCGGCAGCGCGGAGTCCTGGAGCTGGGACCCCACCCGGCCACAGAGGCGCTCCCGGTCGGCGACCGGGTCGAGGCCGAGCACGCGCAGCTGGCCGGCGGTCGGGCGGCGCAGCCCCTGGAGGCACTCGACGGTCGTGGTCTTGCCGGCGCCGTTCGGGCCGAGCAGGCCGAACACCTGCCCGGGCTCGACCGAGAAGGAGAGCCCGTCGACGGCGACGCGATCCCCGTAGCGCTTCACGAGGCCGACGACCTCGACGGCAGGCACCGCCCGAGCGTAGCGGGGACGCCGCTCTCGCGCCGGGCGCCCGAGCCCCCGCCTGGTCTCCGACGTCCCCCGGCGTCCGGGGACCCTGCCTCGCGTCCCGTGCCGGGCAAGCCCCGCTCCGGTAGCGGATGCCCCCCCTCGAGGGAGCGCTCGCGCTACGGGGCAGCTCCGTCTGCAGGCGCGAGCTCGGCGAGCAGCGCGAGCACCCGGGTCTCGATCTCGTCGACGATCCGCTCCACCCTCGCGCGGTCCTTCCCCGCTGGGTCCTCCACCGTCCAGTCGAGATAGCGCTTGCCCGGGAAGAACGGACAGGTCTCGCCGCAGCCCATCGTGACGACGACGTCGGCCTCGCCGACGACCTCCTCGGAGAGCCGGGTTGGGGACTCGCCGGAGGCAGAGAGCCCCCGGGCTTCGAGGACCGCAGCGACGACCGGGTTCACCTCGCTCTCGGGTTCCGAGCCGGCCGAGCGCACCTCGATCCGGCCTTGGGCGTGGTGCTCGGCCAACACCTTCGCCGCGACCGAGCGACCGGCGTTGTGCACGCAGGCGAAGAGCACCACGGGCCGCTCCGCTCC
>JAJYWE010000067.1:0-10042 GCA_021791675.1 Actinomycetes bacterium
GGATGTGACCTGGTCCTGGACCGCAGGCGGTGTCACCCACAGCGGCAACACCCTTCCCGCCACCACGACCACCGCCACGGCGGCCCTCCGGGTCACCCAGGTGGAGACGGTGATCACGTCGGGCTGAGCGCTGAACCCAGCCAGGCGTTGCCCCACTGGCGACAACGGGGCCTTGCTGGCGGCAGCCCGGTGAGGCCGCCTACGCGGCCGCGTGCACCCCGCTCATCGTGAGCTCGTCGCCGACGACATCGACCCGCACGGTGTCACCCTCGGTGACGGCTCCCTCGAGGAGCGCGATCGCGAGCCGGTCCCCGAGCTCGCGCTGCACGACCCGCTTGAGTGGCCGGGCCCCGAAGGTGGGGTCGTAGCCACGCGCGGCGAGCCAGGCTCGCGCTGCGGGCGTGACGTCGAGCTCGAGGCGCCTGGTCGCGAGACGCTCGGCCAGGTGGGTGAGCTGGATGTCCACGATGCGCGCGATGTCCGCCTCGGTGAGTGACCGGAAGCGGACGATCTCGTCGACCCGGTTGATGAACTCCGGCTTGAAGAACTCCCGGGGATCGCCCGGCAGGTTCGACGTCATGATGACGACGGCGTTGGTGAAGTCGACCGTGCGGCCCTGGCCGTCGGTGAGCCGCCCGTCGTCGAGGAGCTGGAGCAGGATGTTGAAGACGTCGGCGTGCGCCTTCTCGATCTCGTCGAGCAGCACCACGGCGTACGGCCGGCGCCGCACCGCCTCGGTGAGCTGGCCGCCCTCCTCGTAGCCGACGTAGCCCGGCGGGGCGCCGACGAGCCGCGCCACGCTGTGGCGCTCCTGGTACTCACCCATGTCGATGCGGATCATCGCCCGCTCGTCGTCGAAGAGGAACTCCGCCAGCGCGCGAGCGAGCTCGGTCTTGCCCACGCCCGTCGGGCCGAGGAACAGGAACGAGCCGATCGGCCGGTGGGGGTCGGAGAGCCCGGCGCGACTGCGCCGTATCGCGTTCGCGATCGCGCCAACCGCCTCGTCCTGGCCGACGACGCGTTCGTGGAGGACATCCTCCATGCGCACGAGCTTCGCGACCTCGCCCTCCAAGAGGCGGGTGACGGGCACGCCGGTCCAGCGCGAGACGACCTCGGCGACGTCCTCCTCCTCCACCTCCTCCTTCAGCATGCGCTGGTGGGCCTGGAGCTCCTCGAGCGCCTTGGTCGCGTCGGCCACCTTGGCATCGAGGGCGGGCACCTGGCCGTAGCGGATCTCGGCAGCCTTTGCGAGCTCGCCGTCGCGCTCGAAACGGTCGGCCGCCGCACGCGCGGCCTCGAGCTCCTCCTTGGCGACGCCGATGGCCTCGATGGCCGCCTTCTCGGCCTGCCAGTGGGCCTTCATCCGGTCCGCCTCCTCGGTGAGGTTGGCGAGCTCCTCGTCGAGGCGCGCGAGGCGCTCCCGGGAGGCGGGATCGGTCTCCTTCGCGAGCGCCATTCGCTCGATCTCGAGCTGGCGTCGGCGCCGCTCGACCACGTCGATCTCGATCGGCATCGAGTCGATCTCGATGCGGAGCCGGCTCGCAGCCTCGTCCACCAGGTCGATGGCCTTGTCAGGCAGGAACCTGCCGGTGACGTACCGGTCGGAGAGCACCGCAGCCGCGACGAGCGCCGCGTCGTGGATGCGGACGCGGTGATGCACCTCGTAGCGCTCCTTCAGGCCGCGCAGGATCGCGATCGTGTCCTCGACGCTCGGCTGGTCCACGTAGACGGGCTGGAACCGGCGCTCGAGCGCCGCGTCGGACTCGACGTGCTTGCGGTACTCGTCGAGGGTCGTCGCGCCGATGAGACGCAGCTCCCCGCGGGCGAGCATCGGCTTGATCATGTTCCCGGCGTCCATGGCCCCCTCGGCGGCCCCGGCGCCGACGATCGTGTGGAGCTCGTCGATAAAGGTGACCACCTCACCCTCCGAGTCGGCGATCTCCTTCAGCACCGCCTTCAGACGCTCCTCGAACTCCCCCCGGTACTTCGCCCCGGCGACCATTGCGGAGAGGTCGAGCGCGATCACGCGCTTGTGCTGGAGCGAGACCGGCACGTCCCCCTCGACGATGCGGTTGGCAAGCCCCTCGACGATCGCGGTCTTGCCGACTCCGGGCTCGCCGATCAGGACGGGATTGTTCTTCGTCCGGCGCGAGAGCACCTGGATGACCCGGCGGATCTCCTCGTCCCGACCGATGACGGGGTCCAGCTTGCCCCGGCGCGCCGCGTCGGTGAGGTCCCGGCCGTACCGCTCGAGCGCCTGGTAGGACTCCTCGGGCGTCCGCGAGGTGACCCGCTGGTTCCCCCGCACCTCGCGGAGCGCAGCGAGTAGCTGTTCCCGGGACACACCGATCTCGCCGGCCAGCGCCAGGAGCACGTGCTCCACCGAGAGGTACTCGTCGCCCATCTCGGTTCGCGCCGTGTCGGCGCGCTCGAGCGCGTCACGGAGCGCCCTCGACGCCGCCCCGGTCTGGCTCCCGTAGGAACGAGGGAGCTTCGCGAGGCGCTCGGCGATCTGGTTCCGCAGCGTGAGCGGCACGACCCCCACCCGGCTCAGCACCGGGATCGCGATGCCGTCGTCCTGCGACAGCAGCGCAGCGAGGAGGTGGTCGGGGGTCGTCTCGGCGTGGCTCGCGGCCTCGGCGGCGCTCTGCGCGGCCTGGAAGGCCTCGGTCAGCTTCAGCGTCCAGCGGTTCGGGTCGAGGGCCATCAGCGCCGTACCTCCCAGGGGCGGAACAAAGCAAACTTCACAAGAAATATGATAGCGAGACTGTCAAGTTTTGCTGCGACGGACGATCCCGGCAGAGGACGATCGCTGCGGCGCCCCTACCGGCCGGTGTACTGCGCCGGCAGCTGCCTGAGTGGGACCAGGTCCCGCCGGTACTGGCGGTGGGTCCGGGCGACCGCCTCGCGTGCCTCCGCTCGCACCCGCTCCAGCTCGTCCTGCAGGGCCGCCACCTCCGCCTCCAGCTCGAGCACCCGGCGCACTCCCTCCAGGTTGAGCCCCGCGTTCGTGAGCTCCTGGATGCGCCGCAGCTGGGCGATGTCCCACTCCGAGTAGCGCCGGCTGCCCCCACCGGTGCGAGCCGGCTCCAGCAGGCCCTTGCGCTCGTAGATCCGCAGCGTCTGGGGGTGCACGCCCGCGAGCTCTGCGGCAACCGAGATCACGTAGACCGCCCGCCGCCCGCGCGAGGTCGCGCCCTCTGTCCGCGCGTTCTCCGACGCCATCACGACTCCCCCTCCGCCATCACCGCGTCCCCCTGTACGGTCAAAACGCCATCCACCATCACGAACCCTTCCCGGTCCTCGCCGGCGGCGGGAGCAAGCTCGCGAGTGACTCGACTGCGGCCCGCTGCTCGTCGCCGAGCTTCTCCGGGACGTCCACGACCACGGTGGCGAGCAGGTCACCCGGCTTGCCCGATCCGTCGGCGGCCACGCCGCGACCCCGGATCCGGAAGGTCTTGCCCGAGCGGGTGCCCGGCGGGATGCGCAGGCTCACGGTGCCGTCGAGCGTGGGGACGGCAACCTTCGCCCCGAGTGCGGCCTCGGGAAAGCTCACCGGGACCTCCACCGTGAGGTCGCGCCCCCGGCGGCCGAAGACCGGATCCCGCCCGACGTGCACGGTTACATACAGGTCGCCGGCAGCACCGCCGTTGCGCCCTGCCCCGCCGCGGCCTTTCACGCGGATCCGTTGGCCACCCTCCACGCCGGCGGGAATGCGCACCCGCACGCGCCGCGGTCGACGCTCGACCCCGGTTCCCGCGCAGGTCGGGCAGGGGGTGTCCACGACGAGCCCGCGGCCGCCACAGTCGGTGCAGGGCGAGCTGAACGAGAAGGGGCCCTGGTTCTCCACCACCACGCCTCGCCCCCCACAGCGCTTGCAGACCTTCGGCGAGGTCCCGGGCGCGGCGCCCGTCCCACCGCAGGTCCGGCAGGTTGCGTCGCTCGTCACGTTCACTGCGGTGGTGGCACCGTGCACCGCCTCCGCGAAGGTGAGATGGACCTCTGCCTCCAGGTCGGTCCCGCGCTGCGGACCGGTCGCGCTCCGGGTGCCGGAGGTGCGGGTGCCGCGGTTGAAGATCCCGCCGAAGAGGTCCGAGATGTCCTCGACCCGGAAGCCGAACCCACCGGACCCCGGTGCGCCTGCACCGGCAAAGCCACCCCGAAGCGGCCCGAGCGCGCGGACCTCGTCGTACTCCTTGCGCTTCGCAGCGTCCCCGAGGACGTCGTAGGCGGCGGAGATCTCCTTGAAGCGCTCCTCGGAGCCCGGGTGCGCGTCCGGGTGGTACTGCTTGGCGAGCTTGCGGTAGGCGCGCGTGATCTCCTTCTCGGTCGCGTCCTTCGACACGCCGAGCACCTTGTAGTAGTCCTTCTCGAACCACTCCTGCTGCGGCGCCACCGCGGGTCAGCCTTTCACTTTGACCATGGCCGGGCGCAGCACTCGCTCCCGCCAGCGCCAGCCCGACCGCAGCACCTCCACCACCTCGGGGGTCCCGCTCTCCTCCGCCGCCTCGTGGAGCACGGCGTCGTGCTCGCTCGGATCGAAGGGCTGCCCGAGTGCGTCGATCCGGACCAGGCCTTCCTTCCCGAGCACCTCGAACAGCGAGGTCGCGACCTGACCGAGCCCGGCGGTCTCCTCGGCCTCGCCGCTCGCATGCGCGAGTGCCAGGTCCACCGTGTCCAGCACCGGGAGCAGCTTCGAGACCAGCCCTTCCGTGGCACGGTCCGACTGCTCCGCGGCCTGCTTCTGCACCCGCTTCCGGTAGTTCTCGAAGTCCGCCTGGAGGTGGCGCAACGCGTCGAGGTACTCGTCGCGTTCCCGGACCGCCTCGGCCAGGGGGTCTGGCTCGGCGTCGGCGGCCTCGGCGTCGGGGCGCGGCTCGGCTCCGACCTCGGTCAGGGGGTCTGGCGCGGCGCCGGCGGTCGGGGCGGCACCGGGCTCGGCTGCAAGGTCCGGGGCGGGTTCGACGTCCCGCTCGGCGACCGGCTCTGGCTCGACCCCGGCCAAGGGGTCTGGCGCGGCGCCAGCGGTTTCGGCCGCCGACTCGGGCTCCGGACCGGCCGAGGGGTCGCCCACCCACCCCTCGGCCGGCACCTCGGCGTCGGCGCCCGGCGCCACGGGGGGATCGCTGCTCATGCCCCCGCGGCCTCGTCGTCGACGATCTCCGCGTCGACGATCTCGTCGTCGCTGCTCGGACCGGCAGATGCGCTGCTCTCGGGGCCGCCCGTGCCAGGCGGGGGGGTCGCCGAGGCAGCCGCCTGCTCGTAGAGCCGCTGCGTGAACCCGTGGCTCGCCGTCACGAGCGCCTCGGTGATCCGGCGGATCTCGTCGACGTCGCTGCCCTCGAGCGCCTTCTTCAGGCTCTGGAGCTGGGTCTCGACGGCGCTGCGCTCGTCGCCGGTGATCTTGTCACCCTGCTCACGGAGCAGCTTCTCCGTCTGGTAGACGAGCGTGTCGGCGTTGTTGCGGACCTCTGCCTCCTCGCGGCGGCGCCGGTCGTCCTCGGCATGGGCCTCCGCGTCCCGGACCATCCGCTCGATGTCGTCACGGGCGAGCGCCGACTGGCCGGTGATCGTCATCGACTGCTCCTTGCCCGTCGCGCGGTCCTTCGCCGAGACGTGGACGATGCCGTTCGCGTCGATGTCGAAGGTGACCTCGATCTGCGGGATCCCCCGGGGTGCCGGCGGCAGGTCGACGAGCTGGAACTTGCCCAGGGTCTTGTTGTACATCGCCATCTCGCGCTCGCCCTGGAGCACGTGGACCTCGACCGAAGGCTGGTTGTCCTCGGCAGTCGTGAAGACCTGGCTCCGCTTCGTCGGGATGGTGGTGTTGCGCTCGATGAGCTTGGTCATGATCCCGCCTCGGGTCTCGATCCCGAGCGAGAGCGGCGTGACATCCAGCAGGAGGACGTCTTTCACCTCGCCCTTCAAGACGCCAGCCTGGATCGCGGCGCCGACGGCGACGACCTCGTCCGGGTTCACGCCCTTGTGCGGCTCCCGCCCGGTCATCTGGGCGACCAGGTCCTGGATCGCGGGCATACGGGTCGACCCGCCGACGAGCACGACGTGGTCGATCTTCTCCTTGGTGAGCCCCGCGTCCTTGATCGCCTGCTCGAACGGCCCACGGCACGCGTCGACCAGGTCGGCCGTCAGCTCTTGGAACTTCGCACGGGTCAGCTTGACGTCGAGGTGCTTGGGACCCTCGGCGGTCGCGGTGACGTAGGGAAGGTTGATGGTCGTCTCCTGGACCTGCGACAGCTCGATCTTCGCCTTCTCCGCCGCCTCCTTCAGCCGCTGGAGCGCCATCTTGTCGGCGGAGAGGTCCACGCCGTCGGTGTCCTTGAAGGACTTCACCAGCCAGTCGATGACCCGCTGGTCCCAGTCGTCGCCGCCGAGGTGGGTGTTGCCGGAGGTCGACTTGACCTCGAAGACGCCTTCCCCGATCTCGAGCACGCTCACGTCGAAGGTCCCGCCTCCGAGGTCGAACACGAGCACCGTCTGCTCGGCGCCCTCCTTGTCGAGGCCGTAGGCGAGGGCAGCGGCGGTGGGCTCGTTGATGATGCGGAGCACCTCGAGGCCGGCGATCTGGCCCGCTTCCTTCGTGGCCGTGCGCTGGGAGTCGTCGAAGTACGCCGGTACCGTGATCACTGCCTGGTGGACCGTGTCGCCGAGGTAGCTCTCCGCATCCCGCTTCAGCTTCTGGAGGATGCGGGCGCTGATCTCCTGCGGCGTGAACTTCTTGCCGTCGATGTCGATCGTCCAGGACGTCCCCATGTGTCGCTTCACGGAGCGGATGGTCCGGTCGGGGTTGGTGATCGCCTGGCGCTTCGCCACCTCGCCGACGAGGACCTCGCCGGACTTGGAGAAGCCGACGACCGAGGGCGTCGTGCGTGCGCCCTCCGCGTTCGGGATGACGGTGGGCTCGCCAGCCTCGAGGACGCTGACGACCGAGTTCGTGGTGCCGAGGTCGATACCGACCGCCTTGGGCATGGTTGCCTCCGATCCGTGAGGGCCCACCCGTGCGGGGGCCTCGCTTTCGAGTTGCAGTATAGCAATATTGAGTGTGCATCACTCAAGTCTGTCCCGACGGATCAACGCCCTCCGGGGGGTGGGGTGGGCCCTGGCGCGGGGGACCGGTTTCGCTACCCTTGCGACGTGCCACTCCTCATCCTCCTCCGCCACGGCCAGAGCGCCTGGAACCTCGAGGCCCGCTTCACCGGCTGGACCGACGTCGACCTGACCCCCAAGGGCGTCGACGAGGCGACCTCCGCCGGACGAGCCCTGGCAGCAGCGGAGGTAGCGCCGTGGGTGGTGCACACCTCGGTCCTCGACCGGGCGATCGCCACGTCGGAGCTGGCGCTCAGGGCGGCCGGGCGCAGCTGGCTCCCGGTCCGGCGCCATTGGCGGCTCAACGAGCGTCACTATGGGGCGCTCCAGGGCCACACGCACGCCGAGATGGCCGCTGCCCACGGCGACGCGCAGGTTCACGCGTGGCGGCGCAGCTACGACATCCCACCCCCGCCGCTCGACGTCGCCGACGAGCGCCACCCCCGCCACGACCCCCGTTACGCCGGGCTCGCACCCGACGTCCTCCCAGCGGGGGAGTGCCTGGCCGACGTCGTCGAGCGCATGCTGCCGTACTACTTCGACGCGATCGTGCCCGACCTCGCTCGCGGCCCGGTGCTCGTCGTCGCGCACGGGAACAGCCTTCGTGCGCTCGTGAAGCACCTGGAGCAGATCCCCGACGAGGAGATCCCCGGCCTCGAGATCCCGACCGGGATTCCCTTCGCCTACGAGCTGGACGCCGGGCTCGCGGTCGTCGAGAAGCGGGTCCTCACGGCCTGACACCGGCGGCGTCGGGCCGATCCGTCCCGCCGCACCGGCCCGCAACGCCGGACCGAGCCCCGCCGCCGGGCCGAGCGCCGCCGGACCCCACCCCAACGGTGCCGTGGTCTCAGCCGCCCTGGACGAGGTCCTGCTCGATCACGCCGCCCGACGCGACGACCGTGCGCTGGTAGAGCACCTGCGACGCCGCGCTCCCGTCCGAGCTCGCATACGTCACGGTGCCCGTGGTGTCACCGTCCTGGATGTTCGGACCCCCACCCGCCTGGAGAGCGCCGTAGCCGATGATGCTCTCGGAGAGGCTCGTCTGCCGGCTCGGGAGACGACCTCCCATCTGGCTGGCGACGTCCGTGAGCTGCTGGTTGACCGCGGCGGGGAGGAAGAAGCCCCCCGAGTCCGGCACATAGCCGTTCGGGGCGTCGATCGTCCAGCTCGAGTGGTCGGTTCGCGTGATGGCGGTGCCCGGGCCGGTGATGGTCTCCGAGGTGGCCTGGGTCTCCTCGCCGTGGACCCACTGGTAGCAGGCTGCGGTGCAGGAGATGTCGATGTTGGACTGGTCGTTCTCGAACTGCAGCTGCTGGTCGACCGTGTCGACGTAGGTCCGGTGGCCGACCGTCACGTTCCCCGAGATCCGGTAGCTCCGGGTCGCCGACTCCGTGAAGACCGGGTTGTTGCTGTCGCCGTTCGCATCCTGCGTGACGATCTGGGAGGAGCCGGGGAAGGACAGCGTGTCGGCGAGGACCCGGCCACCCGTCGCTCCCTTCGCGGTCGTGAGCAGGAGGCTCCCACCGCCGAGCCAGTAGTTGGCGTTGTTCACGACCGTCAGGCTGATCGTGTGCGTCCCGCCGAGCATCCCCGCGAAGGGAGTCAGGTCCAGGCGGTAGGAGGGGATGTCCAGGGTGTGGATGCCGGTGACCGGCGCCCAGATCAGGGGGTTGACCCCCCCGGTGTAGACGTAGGGGAACGGCCACACGACGCCGGCGGGCTGGCCGTCGATCGAGACCTCGATCTCGCGGAAAGCCGGCGACAGGCCCCACCAGAACTCGTCACCGATCTGGCCGACCGCGTAGAGGTCGAGCGTCACGGTCGTGACGTCGTGCGGCAGCGTGACCGTTGCGGACACGGTCGTGTTGCTCGAGCTCGTGCCGATCGTGTTGAGCGTGTTGGTCGCCCCGGCCGGGAGCAACGGCACCACCTCGCTCGGGACGCCCGGCGCGACGGCCGGTGAGGCAGGTCCGGTCTCGTCGATCGCCGCTCCCCCGAGCGCCGGGTTCGTGATCGACGCCGGGTGCACCGGCTGGAAGCCACTGCCTGCGGGGTAGAAGAGCAGCTTCGCAGTGATGACCGGCACCCCGGTGTCGGTGCTGTTGGTGTAGTTGTCGACGTAGGTCGAGAACGTCTGGCGCCCCTGGAGCAGGGGCAGGTAGCCGGTCACGTCCTTCTGGACGTGCCAGGTGATACCGGCCGCGGTGGGCTCGGGCGTCACCCCGAGGAAGATCTCGGAAGGCCCCGCGAAGATCTCGCACAACCGGTCGTACTGCACGCCCTTCTCCGTGCCGGTCACGTCCAGCACGACCTCGGCCCAGCGGCCCTTCGGGAGGGTGGTCGTGGTGACCGCGGGAGGTGGACCGTCCCCGAAGGGGGCGTGATTGGCGATGGTCACGACAACCGGCCTCGTGGATGGCACCCGCACGGGTGGGTCGAGCGACGTCGGGTTGTCGACCGTGGAGAACTCCGGCTGGTTGGAGGGCGTCGCGCTGGTCGCGCCGACGCTGCCACCCGAACCGGTGCTTCCACCCGAGGCGTGGCCGGCCGCTCGCACCCGGCCCGCCACTGGGCCACCACGCTGCGCGCCGACGCTGGCGGCCAGCTGGCGAAGCGGGGAATGTCCCCGCGACGCGGCACCGGCTGCGAGGCTCGTTCCCCCGACGACGAGCGCCGCGGCGGCAACGCCCGCCAGTACCCGACCCCGCAACCCCAACCTCGAAGCTCGCATCGGTCCTCCCCACTCCGTCGAGACGCGCCCTCGACTCCCGCCCTCGGCTCGTACTCGCATGACTCGAGTCATTGCTAGCACAATTGAGGTGAGTCAGTGGACGTGCGTCCCCTCGATCAGCCCGGTGCGCATCGGGCCCGGTGGGCGAGCACGGTAGGGCTCAATCGGCTCGGCCGGCGGAGATCGCAAGCTGGGTGAGGGCGGGGG
>JAJYWE010000067.1:10142-12721 GCA_021791675.1 Actinomycetes bacterium
GGATCAGTCGTCGGCCCCGCCCGGCGGGGCGGCCGCCGGGGAGAGTGCCGTCTCGAGGATCTGGGCGACGTCGAGGACCCGCTTCGTCTCGTCGACCTCGCCCGAGGCCTGCCGGGACTTGAGGGCGTCGTCGAGCATGATCATGCAGTAGGGGCACGCGGTCGACACCACATCCGCGCCGGTCTCGAGCGCCTGGTTGGTGCGCTCTGCGTTCACCCGGGTGCCGATGCGTTCCTCCATCCACATCCGCGCGCCACCTGCGCCGCAGCAGAAGCCCTTCTCCCGGCAGCGGCGCATCTCCACCTGCTCGAGGCCGGGAACGGCGTCGAGCACGGACCGCGGCTCGTCGTAGACCTCGTTGTGCCTGCCCAGGTAGCAGGGATCGTGGTAGGTGACAGTCGCGTCGAAGGCGCTCTCCGGGCGGAGCTGGCGATCGGCCACGAGCCGAGCGAGGAGCTGGGAGTGGTGCACCACCTCGAAGCGCCCGCCGAGCGCCGGGTACTCGTTCGCGAGGGAGTTGAAGCAGTGCGGGCACGAGGCGATCACCTTGCGCACCCCCGCTCCGGTGAGCGTCTCGATGTTGGACTTCGCCTGCTCCTGGTAGAGGTACTCGTTGCCGAGCCGGCGCGCCGGGTCCCCGGTGCAGCGCTCGGCCGGCCCCAGCACCGCGAACGAGACCCCAGCGCGATGGAGCAGCCGGGCGATCGTCTGGGTGACCTTGCGCGCCCGCTCGTCGAGTGCGCCCGCGCAGCCCACCCAGAACAGGTACTCCACCTCGTCGGGGATGGTGCCCGAGACCACGGGCACGGAGAAGTCCAGACCAGCCGTCCAGTCGAGCCGGTGGCTCTGGCCGAGCCCCCAGGGGTCCCCTTGGTTCTCGATGTTGCGCAGCATCGACCCCGCCTCCGAGGGGAAGCGCGACTCCATCAGCACTTCGTAGCGGCGCAGGTCCACGATCGCGTCGACGTGCTCGATGTCGACGGGGCAGGCCTCGACGCAGGCACCGCAGGTGGTGCAGGACCAGAGCACGTCCTCGGCGATCACGTCCGGGACCAGGGCCCCCGTGCTCGGCGCGGAGCCGCCCTGACCAGCCCCGGCGGCCGTGCTCGAGCTGGCCCCGTTCGCCGATGCACCGGAGCCGTTGGGCCCCCCCTTGCCGAGCAACAGCGGGGCCGAGGCGAAGAGGTGGTCGCGCAGCCCCATCACGAACAGCTTGGGCGAGAGCGGCTTGCCGGTCGCCCAGGCCGGGCACTGCTCCTGGCAACGGCCGCACTCGGTACAGGCATAGAGGTCGAGGAGCTGTTTCCAGGAGAGCTGTTCGATCTGGCCCGCCCCGAACACGTCGTCCTCGCCGAGCAACTCGGGGTCGAGGTTCGGGGTCTTGTCGAGCGCGCCGAGCGCCTTCGGGCGCCGGGAGAAGGCCACGTTCGCCGGCGCGGTGAAGATGTGCATGTGCTTCGAGTTGAGCACGAAGACCAGGAAGCCCAGGATGACCGCGATGTTCAGCTCGAGGAAGGTCGTCTCGAGGGCGAGGCGGACGCCATGGGGGAGACCGGTGAGGGCCTGCGCGAGCCCGTGGCTCGCGAAGGCCCAGTCCGAGTAGGGGAAGTGGCCGTCGGTCACCTGGAAGGCGCGGTACAGCAACAGGGTGACGATCACGGACGCGATCAGGCCGAGGGTGAGCCAGGCCGTCCCGGTGTGGGAGCCGTAGAAGCGACTGGCGCGCTCGCGCCGGGCCGGCGCCTGACGGATGCGGATGGTGGCGAAGACCACGAGCGCTACGAGGATCGCCACGGAGAAGAGGTCCTCGAGGAAGCCGAGCCAGGAGTCGTGGCCGATCAGCGGGATCGCGAACGTCGGGGTGAAGAGGGCCCCGAACGCCTCGAGGATGGTGGCGAGCAGGACGATGAAGCCCCAGAACACGACGAAGTGCGCAAGGCCCGGGATCGGCTTCTTCAGCAGCTTGCGCTGGCCGAACACCTCCGTGGCCTGCGCCCAGAGCTTCGCACCCAGGTGGCCGGAGCGCCCGGGAGCCGGCGCGCCGGAGCGCGCCAGGCGCCACAGCACCACCGCCCTCCGCCCCGCGAAGAACAACGCGACGACGGTGATCACCGCACCGATGGCGAGCCTCACGACCGCAGCACTCCTCTTGTCCGTCTTGTCCGGCCCGCACTGCGGGCCATGTCTCCGTCTCCGGCTCGCAACGGGAGCCGGGACTTCGCCCCGGACCAGCCCGAGCGGCCCGGTGCCTCGCCGGTGCTGCTGGGCAGCCTCGGTGCCTGCTCACGTCTCGGCCGAGCTGCCACGGTGTCCATCGTCGACGGCAACTCCCGCGAAGCGGTCCCGCCGACGAACGATACCGACCAGGCGAAGTTACCCGCCAGTAGGGCGCGCCGTTCACCTAGGATTTGCCATGGCAACATCGACGACGGGCCCCCAGCTCGACCTGCCGGACTCCGACGCCTACGCGGCCTTCAAGCTCGAACAGCGTGGCATCGGGCACGTCCCCGAGAGCGACCGGCCCATGCGCCCGGCGGATCTGTTCTGGCTGTGGGCGGGGGCCATCTGGAACGTCGAGT
>JAJYWE010000068.1:0-9113 GCA_021791675.1 Actinomycetes bacterium
CGGCCACCCTGACTGGCCGGTCGGTGACCGGCCAGTCGGTGCGGGTACGGGTCGGCCCCGAGCGTCAGGCGAGCGCAGTGGGCCTCCCGGTGGCCAACGGTGGGAGCTATCGAGTCATCGTGAGCGGATAGCCGCGTCGCCGGCTCGCACCCCACTGCTGCGGGTGCGCCTGCGGCCGAGGCCGAGGGATCGTCGGCCGAGATGCGCTACCCGGCGCACGGTCGGTCGGGGTCGTCATCCCGGAGTCCCACGGCAGGTGAACGCGGCGCAGCACGTCACGCCGCGGCTGCCGGGGGTAGCGTCTTGCCAATGCGACCGGAGCGACTTGCCGAGCTGATCGCACTGCGCAGGGCCCGGGACCGGATCGACCGCGACTACGCCGAGCCGCTCGACGTCCCCGCCATGGCCCGGACGGCAGTCATGTCGCCGTCGCACTTCGCGCGCCGGTTTCGCGCGGTCTACGGGGAGACGCCCTATGCCTACCTCATGACCCGGCGCATCGAGCGGGCGACGGCGCTCCTCCGGGCGGGCAGCTCCGTGACCGACGCTTGCCTCAGCGTCGGATGCACCTCGCTCGGTTCGTTCAGCAGCCGCTTCACCGAGCTGGTCGGCGTGTCGCCCTCGGTGTACCGCGCACTCGAGCACGGTGGGGTCGATGCGCTCCCGTCGTGCGTCCGGAAGGATGCCACCCGGCCGGCTCGGACGGGGGGCCGGGCCCCAGCCTGGCGCCAGCCCCACGGTCCTGCAACGGGGCCGGCCCCAGACCTTGGCTCGGGGCCACTCGTGGCGCCAACCTGAACCTGAGCCCACCGCCCCGGTTCTGATCTGGCCTCGGGTGATACGCGGGAAGTGGCTCCTGATGTGGGACAGGGGCGATTGGCCAACGCCGTTGTGGACCAGAGCGAGGAGGCAGTTCCTGTGGAGCCAGCATCGCGCGGAGCCGACCGGGTAGCGATGACGCTCGACGGCCAGGACCTGGTAGCGAACGCGGGCTTCCTCCTGGCCGCGACCGTCGCGAAGAAGCTCCAGCTCGAGGAGCTGCTCGACCTTCCGGTACACCTCGATCGTCGCACGGGGGGGCGCGAGCCGGGCCGGAAGATGTTGACGCTGGTGCATGCGATGGCGGGCGGTGCAACCCACATCGACCACGCGGACCTGCTCCGGGCGGGATCGACGGAAGGGTGCTCGAGCACCGGGGCGTGGCGCCCTCCACACCCGGATGCGCACTGGCTCGGCCAACACCCAGCGGGGCACAGCCGTTTCGTCGAGGAGCTGATCGCCCGGGTGCGCCGGTCCGGGGCAACCTCATCCGAGACCGGAGAGAGGGAGCGGGAGTGGAGCAGCCCGTCGGGGAACCTCACCCGGAACCCGGCCAGCGGGCGGGAGCGGCAAGGACGAGCAGGATCGGAGAAGCGCGGCGCGTCCGGCTCGTCGTAGCCTTCGGCCATGACCTTCCGCCTCGGCACCGTTTTCGTCCCCGTGCACGACCCCGAGGCCGCCCTCGGCTTCTATCGCGACGCGCTCGGCCTCGAGGTCCGCAACGACGTCGCGGCGGGCGGCCTTCGCTGGGTCACGGTCGCTGCTCCGGGCCAGGACGCCGCGATCGTGCTGTTCCCGCCCCAGGGCGGCCGATCCGAACGGGACGCCGATGCCCTGCTCGAGCTGGTGACGAAGGGCGCGCTCCAGGCGGCGATCTTCGTGGCGGACGACCTCGATGCCACCTTCGCGCGGGTCAAGGCGTCGGGGGCGGAGGTGCTCCAGGAGCCCGCGGTGCAGCCCTGGGGGGTGCGGGACTGCGCGTTTCGCGACCCGTCGGGCAACGTCGTGCGGATCTCCCAGGCGTGACCGGTGGGCGGCGGCACCGTGACCCGTTCGAGTGCCGGCGGGTCTGACGAGAAGGCGAGCCCCGCCGCTCGTGGCGGCCACGCCCTCGGCCCAGGACTCGGCCGGAGGGCTTCGACCGCGGCCCCACCGCCGGCATCGGCGCCCCCGCCTTCTCGGTCAGAGGATCCGGTCGGCAGTCCGGTTCGGCGAGCCCTGTCCGTCGCCATGACGTGATCCGCGTCCGGGGCGCCCGGGCGCAGAACCTGCGTGACGTGAGCATCGACATCCCGAAGCACCAGCTCACCGTCTTCAGCGGTATCTCGGGGTTCGGAAAGAGCTCGCTCGTCCTCGACGAGCCGAGGCCTGGTCTACACCCGGCCGACGTCGAGCAGCTCCTCGCCCTGTTGGACCGTCTCGTCGACGACGGGACGTCGATCGTCGTGATCGAGCACAACCGGCCGGTGGTTGCACACGCCGACTGGGTGATCGACCTCGGACCCGGGGCTGGACACGGCGCCGGCAGCGCCGTGTTCGAGGGAACGCCTGCAGCGCTTGCCGAAGCCGCCGCGACCCCGACCGGGAAGCACCTCGCTGCCGCACTCGCCTGAGACGCGGCGCGGGTGCCGCTCGTGGGGCCGGGCTCTGCCCCCGGCCCCGCCCCCGAGCGAGCGTGAGCGCTGGTAGCGGGGTCCGACCAGAGGGGGCCCCACCGGGCGTGCCGGACTCAGCCCTGTGGCTTCGTCCCGATGAGGTGCTGCGCGGACGCGACGACCGGCGTGTCGCAGACCGAGCCGGGGTGGTTCCCGGTCGCCGCGCAGATGGCCCCGACGAGCAGGTTGGCCTCTATGTCGATCGCGCGCCCGAGGGCGGAGCCGGGAAGCGTCAGGCTGCCGGCGATGTCACCAGCCGGGAGCGCGGGGCCGAGCTCCCCGGTCGGGTGGATCAGGGTGTCGGGGTAGCCCGTACCGACCTGGTAGCAGCGCCCACCGATCAGGAGGAACGGGATCGGGCTCCCCGGCGGGCTCCCGGACGGCGGGTCGAAGCGGTCGAGGAGGCGGACCTGTTCGGCCGTCGGGCGCTCGAGTGGCTGGTCCGCCCGGTTGGCGATCTCGACGGGCTCGAAGGTGACGAAGCGGCTGGTGTAGTGCGCGCCGTAGAAGGTGAAGGTCGGGGTGTCGGGGTAGACGTCCGAGCTCGACGAGGTGATGAGGTGCAGGTCGGTGAAGGTCCCGAACCGCGACAGCGCGACGACCATCGGCCAGCGCTCGGCCGCGCAGAACGGGCAGTACTCCGCACCGGTGTAGAGCACGACCGGTTTGCCCGCCGCGACGAGGTGGATGGGGGGCGTGATCCGGGTCGGCACCCGGATCCCGCGCGCGGCGCGCTCTGCTGCCGTGCCGACGCCGGCTGCCTCCAGCGTCGAGACCGGCACGTGCGTCACTGCCGCGAGGACCGCCTCGGGAACCGAGCTCGTCCGGCTGGTCTCCGGCTTCGCTCGAGGTGTCGCCAGGCGCACCGCTACCAGCACGGCGACGACGAGCAGGACGGCCGTGGCGGCCACTGCGGCCACCCGGAGCGCGTGCCGGCTCGCGCCGCTGGCCTGGGGCGACGACCCCCCGCCTCGCCCCCCGCCCCCGGGGGGCCGCCCAGCTCCCGGCGCGCCGCCAGTCCTCCCCGGCGCGCTCGACGCCGACCTGGTCTCGTCTCTCCCCACGATGCGCCTCCCCTCGACCGGTCCCGGGCGCCGGCGGGGCGCGCCGGGGGCTGTGCGAAGGGAGACTCCTGGCGCGGGTGACTGGTTCCGCGTCACCGGGCGGGCGGCCGGTCGCGCGCCAGCCTCGGACCGGGGGGCTGGCGCTGCGTCACCGGGGGCGAAGGCGTGCTGACTCCGCTGCTCGGCTGCCCTCGCTCAGGGCGCGACCCACTCCGGGTGTGCCTCCCAGGCCGGTGGCGTGCGCCGCCGCTTCGGGTCGGTCTCGGAGAAGAGGACGAGGAGCACGGCCCCGGAGGCTCCGACGAGCGCCACACCCGCCCAGATGGCGGCGGTGATCCCGCCGATCGCAGCCACTGCGCCGAGCACGAGCGGGCCGACGGCGTAGCCCCCGTCGCGCCAGAGCCGGTAGATGCCGAGTGCCCCACCTCGCCAGCGGGGATCGGCGACGTCCCCGACCGTCGTGAGGAGGTTCGGGTACGCGAGCGCCATGCCGAGCCCCATCAGGGCCGCGCCGGCGAAGAAGAGCTCCCGGGCCGAGGTGGCCACGAAGAGTGCGAGGCCGGCCGCGAGGAGGAAGGTGCCGGCGGTGATGGGCGCCTTGCGCCCGACGCGATCCGCGAGCGCACCTGCGGCGACCTGGCCGAGGCCCCAGACCCAGGCGTAGATCCCGACGAGGAGCCCGACCTCCGCGAGCGACATGCCGCGGCGCTCCAGGAAGAGCGGGAAGAAGGCGGCCACGAGGCTGTCGGCGAACTTGTTGAGAAGCCCGGCCTGGCAGACCGCGAGCATGGAGCGGTCGTGCCAGCTCATGTATGCCCCGAGGCGCGCCAGGCTCGGGAGGGCGGCGATGCTCGGCTCGTCCTGCGCGCCGGGGGCGGCCGTGTCGGCGGCGGCCGTGCCGGCGGTGGTCGTGCCGGGATCGTCGCCAGCGCGCCCCGAGGTGCCGGGGGCGGGGCCGGGCGTCCCCGCAGCGGTCGTGCCCGCAGCGGCTCGGGTCTGCGCGGCGGACTCGGCGTGGGCGAAGTGGAGCGTCTCCTTCGCCGGGCCGACGGTGAGCAGCGCCCCGAGGCCGACGACACCGAGCGCGAGGAGGTAGGGCGCCGGTCGGAGTCCGTAGGCGGCGACGAGCAGTCCGGCTGCGAAGCCGCCGAGGCCCACCCCGATGTAGCCCGCGGACTCGTCGACCCCGACGGCGAGCCCGCGGTTCACTGGGCCGACGAGGTCGATCTTCGCGGTGACCGACATGGTCCAGGTCAGCGCCTGGTTCACCCCGAGGAACGCGTTCGCGACGAGGACCTGCCACCAGGCGGTGGCGAAGATGACGAGGAACGCGTACGGCACGGCGAAGGCCCAGCCGACGAGCAGGATGCTCCGCCGGCCACGGTGGTCGGAGAGACGCCCCGCCGCGAGGTTCATCACCGACTTCACCGCCCCGAACACGGCGATGAAGCTCACGGTCTCGAGCACCGACGTCACGCCGAACGCGTGCGCAGCCAGTGGGGGCAGCGCGACCCGCTCGACGCCGATCGTCATCCCGATGAGCAAGGTGATGACGGTGAAGAGCGAGAACTGCCACCAGTTCTCGGCGAGCCCGAGCGACTCCTGCCGACCCGGCGCCGTCTCCTCCGCGTTGACTGGGCTGCTGGTCGGTCCGCTCCTACGCATCGGGCGGGTCCAGTGGCGATGGGGGAGCGGGGGGTCCGCTCACGGCTGGTCGTGGTCGAGCGCGACCCACCCGTCCCAGCCGTCGTCGACGACCACGAGTTCGTGGTACCCGGCGCGCTCCAAGAGGCTCGCCCCGAGGGTGGCCCGGTAGTCGTGCCCGCAGTGGACCGCCAGCGGCAGGGAGTATGGGAGCTCGAGCGTCGCCGTCGGGATGTCGTGCGCGGGCAGGCTCACGCTCCCGGGCACGTGTCCGGCGTGCCACTCCGCTGCCTCGCGGACGTCGATCACTGCGAGCGCCTCGTCCGCGTCGAGCCGCTTGGCAAGGCCGCCTGCGGAGACCGTCTCGTAGGCAACGAGCGAGCGGCCCGCCCCTTGCCAGACCCGGACGGCGTCGTGGAGCGCGCCGACGACGCGGTCGTAGCCGATCCGTGCGAGCTGGCGAGCCGCCTCTTCCGCCTGGGCCTCTCCCTCGCCAGGCGGATCGGTGAGCAGCACGAGGGCCCGCTCGGGTCCGACGAGCCAGCCGACCCAGGCCGAGAGGTTCCCGTCTGCGCCGAGCGCCACGCTCCGGGGGACGTGTCCGGAGCGGAACTTGGTGGCGGGGCGGACGTCGACCAGCAGCGCCCCCTGGGCCGTCCAGAGGTCGAGCGCGCCGAGGTCCAGCTCCACGGGCTTCGGGCCCCCGCGGCCGAGGAGCGGCGCGCCGGACTGGTTCAGCCCCCGCATCCGCGCGTAGTACGCGGGGTATGCCCCCGCGCCGAGTGACGCCATGACGAAGCGCCGCGAGCCTCGGGCCAGCGCGAGCGGGTTCGTTGCCCGCTCGGCGCCGATCGTGGTCGAGAGCATCCCGCTGGCTCCGGCGGCACAGAACGAGCCACCACCGTGGGTCGGGTAGACCACGACGTGGTCGGGGAGCGCGAGGATCCGCTCTCGCAGCGAACGCTCGAGGTCGTGTGCGAAGCGCCACGAGAGGGCGGGCCCGAAGAGGTCGGTGCGCGCGGCGGTCCCGACCATGAGCGCGCCTCCGGAGAAGAGCGCCTCTGGCTCACCGGAGGGGTCGACGAGGAGGTAGGCGACGTGCTCCGGGGTGTGCCCGGGTGTGGCGAGGACCCGGAGGTGGTACGCGCCGAGCTCGAGCTCGTCGCCGTCGCTGAGGCGCTCGTACGGGTAACGAAGGTCTGCCGCGCCGCTCGCCCCGAGGCGAGCCCCGGCCGACGCCACCAGCTCGCGCGCACCCGAGACGAAGTCGTTGTGGACGTGCGTCTCGAGCGCCCAGGAGAGCTCGATGCCTCGCGGCGCGGTCAGCTCGAGGTACTGCCCGACATCCCGTACCGGGTCGACGACGACGGCGGTGTTGGTCTCGGGATCGACGAGCAGGTGTGCGGCGTTGCCGAGCTCGGCGCTCCGGATCGAGCGGATCTCGATGCTCATGAACTCTCCGTTGATCGTATGTACAAGTGAAGACTTGAGCATACTCCGTCGGCGAGAACAGCGGTCCGACAGTGATCGGGGTCCGGCCTGGCTGGCGGCTCGGGCGGGCCGCGAGCCCGAGTCGGCGATGTGGCTCGTGACGGCGACGCCCGCTGTGGCCGAGGCGACGTCGAAGCCAGCGCGGCTCAGCGCCGCGGTGGGTGTCGCCTCCGCCCCGCGGATGCCCGCGGCGCGGGGCCGAGGGGTGGGCCGGGCTCGTCGCCAACCGCGACCGGCAGGCCGGCTCGGCGCCACTCCGGGAAGCCGTCCTCGAGGCGGCGTGCCCGGAAGCCTGCCCGTTGGAGGGCGCGGACGGCCTCCGGCGCGAAGACGCAGTAGGGGCCGCGGCAGTAGGCGACGACCTCGCGCTCGACGGCCAGCTCGGCGAGTGCTGCCTCGAGCTCCTCGAGCGGGAGCGAGCGCGCTCCCGGGATGTGGCCGGCACGGTACTCGGTGCGTGGACGCACGTCGATGAGGACCGCGCCGGCGCGGAGCAGGTTCACCAGGGCGTCGCGGCTCACCTCGTCGACCTGGTCGAGCGGGCCGAGGTACGCGGCGGCGAGACGCCCGAGGTCGTCGCGTTCGACGGCCGTCACGCGCCGCAGCGCCGCCCAGAGCTCCTCGACCTCGGGACCGGCGAGCCGGTAGTAGATGCGGGTGCCGTCGCGCCGGGACCGGACGAGTCCCGCCCGAGCGAGGAACCGCAAGTGATGCGACGCGTTCGCGAGGCTCTGGTGGATCGCAGCCGCGACCTCCTCGACCGAACGCTCGCCCTGCGCGAGCACGTCGACGATCTCGAGGCGGCGCCCGGCAGCGAGCGCACCCGCCGTTTCGGCGAGGGCGTCGAACAACGCCGCCTTGGCCTCGGGCTGGCCCGGTTGGCCCGCGTCGTTGTCCGCTCCTCTCACGATCATTTGAGTTTACCGCCGCCTCCCGGCCGGGCGTCGTCCGCCTCGCCGCGCTCAGCGGAGCCCGATTCGCTGCGGAGCTGGTGCTCGGCGGCCGGTGTCGAGCCCACGGAGCGCCGGGTGCCCCCTTCCGCCCGGCCGCTCGACCCGGTCCCTCGACCCGGCCTGGGGCCGGGCCGCTCAGCCCTCGCGGGCGGTGATGCGGTCGATCTCGGCGAGCTCGGCGGTCTCGGGCACCCACTCCCCAGCGGCGGCGTTGGCGCGTACCTGCTCGGCCGAGGTCGCCCCGGCGATGACCGATGCGACGCCCGGGAAGGCGGCGAGCCCCCCGATCGCAACGTCGAGCAGGCGGACCTCACGCGCTGCGGCGAAGGCGGCGAGGCCCTCGACGACGTCGAAGTCGCGCTCGCCGATACCCTTCCGGGTCCAGTCCTCCGCGAGGCGGCTCCCGGCCGGGGGCGGTTCGCCACGGCGCCACTTGCCCGTCAGGAGGCCGTTCGCGAGCGGGAAGAACGGCAGGATCCCCACCCCGTACTCGAGCGCGGCCGGGATCACCTCCTCCTCGATGTCCCGCGCCAGGAGGGAGTAGTGGTTCTGGGCGGAGACGAAGGTCGCCCGCCCCGGCGTCTGGGCGAGGTAGTGGGCGGCAGCGATCTGCCAGCCGGCGAAGTTCGACGAGCCGGCGTAGCGGATCTTCCCCTCGGCGACCAGCTCGCCGAGAGCCTCGAGCGTCTCCTCGATGGGGGTCACGCCGTCGGGCCGGTGGAGCTGGTAGAGGTCGATCCAGTCGGTCTCGAGACGGCGGAGCGAGGCCTCCACCGCTCGGCGGATGTACCGGCGCGAGGCGCGGGCGCCCCAGTCGGGTCCGTTCGTCCCGCCCATGTCGCTCCCGAACTTGGTGGCGAGGACGACCTCGTCGCGGCGACCTTTCAGCACTCGACCGAGCACTTCCTCGGAGCCGCCTCGCCCGCCGTAGACGTCCGCGGTGTCGATCAGGTTGATCCCGACGTCGAGCGCCGCGTCGACGACCGTGGCGGTGGCGGCCTGGTCGAGGCGCGCCCCGAAGTTGTTGGCCCCGAGGCCGACGACGGAGACGGTGAGGCCGGATCGGCCGAGTTGGCGGTAGCGCATGGCCCCAGGCTACGTGGGCTCGCCCGCCGACTGCGGCTGCCACTCGCCCGCCGGCTCCGACACCAGCGCCGTCTCGGACGCCAACTCCATCTGCACCACCAGACCCGACTGCGGCACCTCCCGGGGCAGCGACTGCGCCACCGCGCCCGGTCCCGTCTCCACCTCGCCGGCACCGTTGCCCGCACCAGCACCCGTTGTCGCCCTCGCCGCCCGCAGCACGAGCAGCGAGACGAGGAACGCGATCCCCGCCGCCAGCGCGCCGCCGCGCAGGGCGGCCTGGAAGCCGGCGACGTGAGCCGCCTCTGCGAGGCCGGCACCCTGCGACGCGACACTCGCACCAACCGGCGCGCTCCCGAGGGTGTGCCCGGCCGTTGCGACATGGTGCGCCGCAGCGCTCGCCG
>JAJYWE010000068.1:9213-12585 GCA_021791675.1 Actinomycetes bacterium
GCCTGGAAGCCGGCGACGTGAGCCGCCTCTGCGAGGCCGGCACCCTGCGACGCGACACTCGCACCAACCGGCGCGCTCCCGAGGGTGTGCCCGGCCGTTGCGACATGGTGCGCCGCAGCGCTCGCCGCGACCGTGACCAGCGCAGCGAGCCCGAGCGAGCCCCCGAACTGCTGGCTCGTGTTGAGCAGTCCCGAGGCGAGACCCGCCTCTCGGTCGGGTACTCCTGCGACGGCGTTCAGGGTGAGCGGGACGAAGGAGAGCCCCATCCCGAGCCCGACGACCACGAGCGGCCCGAAGACCGAAGGGTAGCTGCTCGTCGACGTGAGGAGCGACACCCACCAGAGCCCCCCGGCGACGAGGAGCGGTCCGCCGAGGAGGAAGGGTCGGATGCCGAAGCGCCCGACGAGGCGGGACACCACGAGGCCCGTGACGCCCACCGCCACCGGGAGTGGGAGGTAGGCGAGCCCGGCGTCGATGGGGCTGTAGTGCAGCACCTCCTGGAGGAACTGGGTGAGGAAGTAGAGCAGCGAGAGCATGGCGCCACCGAGGAGCAGCATGACGGCGAAGCCGCCACCCCGGTTCCGGTGCGCCAGGAAGCGCATCGGCACGAGCGCGGCGGTCGTGTTCCGCTCGACGAGCACGAAACCAGCCAGCAGCACCACAGCCCCCGCGAACACCGCCAGCGTGGCCGGGTTCCCCCAACCCGACGAGGCGGTGCGCTCCAGTCCGTAGACCGCGAGGGCAAGGCCCCCGGAGACCGTGAGCGCCCCCGGGAGGTCGAGACGGCCGGGGCGCCGCTCCGTGCGCGGCAGCACCGCCGGGCCGATCAGGAGGAGGGCGAGGCCGATGGGGACGTTCACGAACAGCACCCAGCGCCAGGAGAGCGCGTCGACGAGGGCGCCGCCCGCGAGCAGGCCGATGGCTGCGCCGGCGCCGGACATCCCTGCGTAGACGGCCATGGCGCGATGGCGCGGGGCTCCCTCGGGGAAGGTCGTCGCGATGAGCGAGAGCGCCGTCGGGGATGCGATCGCCGCGCCGATGCCCTGGACGGAGCGCGCGGCGACGAGCCATGCCTGCGTCGTCGCAAGCCCGCCCAACAGGGACGCCAGGCTGAAGAGCGCGATGCCGGCGAGGAACATCCGTCGCCGGCCGAAGAGATCGCCGCTTCGCCCGCCGAGCAGGAGCAACCCCCCGAAGGCGAGGACGTAGGCGTCGACGACCCAGACCAGACCGGTCGAGGAGAAGCCGAGGGCGCGCTGCATCGCCGGGAGCGCGATGTTCACGATGGTGAGATCGAGCATCACCATGAGTTGGGCCGTGGCGATCACCACGAGCGCGAGTCCGAGGTGCTGGTGCGGGCGGGGGCTACTCACGGGGAGCTTGGTCGCGTCGGTTGTCGCGGTCACCGGGCACCCCCCGTCGCTGGGTTCGCCGCGGCGCCAGCACCCCGCGTCCTGCGCGCCCGGCCGGACCACTCGGGAGCCGTTGCACCGTGGTCGGCCTCGGGGCGGTCCGGCCCGAGGAGTGTCTCGAGGCGACCGAGCGCGTCGTAGATCGCACTGGCCACATCGCCTGGCAGGGCCTCCTCCAGCTGGGCGTCCTGTGCTGCGGCAAGCCGTTCCACCTCGCGGGCGACCGCTGCGCCTGCGGGGGTGACGACGAGGGTCCGGGGGCGGTGGTCGCCGGGGTCGTGGCCACTCTCGAGAAGCCCCCGTGCTTCGAGCGCATCCACGCAGCGCTTGGCGTTCATGGGATCGGCATCGAGATGCCGAGCCAGCGCCCGCAGCGAGGAGCCGGGCGACGCGGCGACGCCGCGGAGCACCGCTGCCTGCGGCGGGGAGAGCTCGAGCGGGGCGAGCGTGTCCGCCCAGGTGCGCCGGAGGCGTCGAGCGAGGCGGGAGAGGCGGAACCCCAGGCTGGAGTCGAGGGCGGGTACGGCGCCAATGCGCTGCGGCGTCGCAATCACGACGACACCCCCGCGCCCTGCTGCTCGGCGAGCTCCGAGAGGATCTCCACGCCGAGGCTGTAGGCCGGCATGCCCGCCGTGATCAGCGCGAGCTCGACGGCCCCCGTGAGCTCGGCGAGCGTGGCACCGGCTCGCAGCGCGGCTCCCGCGTGCAGCCGGGCCGGGCCCGCCTTCCCGAGCGCCACCAGCTGGCCGAACTGCACGACTTGCGACCACTTCCGGCCGAGCGGGTTGTGCATGATGAGCGAGTCCCGCAGGTTCTCGATCGTCTCCACCGCGTCCTCCCGACCGGCGGCGGTGGAGAGGGCGAGACGGCGCTCGATCGACTCGGGCACCGAGCCGGTCAGCTCGACGTAGCGAGCCCGGATCCGCTCCGTCCGGGCGGCACGGTCGCTGCGGTCGGCGGCCGTTCCGAGCGGACCCTGCCCCTCGTGGCCGTCCTGGTCGGGGCCGGCCACGTCGGCGGCCGTCACGAGCGGACCCGGGCCATGGAGGCACGGACCTGCTCGAGCGCGCCGGCCGGGAAGTCCGTTGCGCCGCCGAGGGTCTCCGCGCCGAGCTCGGCTGCCGCAGCCTCCTCCAGCACCGTCACGAGCTGCGCCGCTGCGCCCGGGGTCGGGGCGAAGACGAGTACGCCGTGGTTGCCGAGGAGCACCGCGTTCGTCGCGGGGTGGGCGGCGAGTGCCTCCACGATCCCGCCGACGGACGCCTCGGAGCCGCGCGGGGCCCACGGCACGACCGGCACCTCGTCTGCCTGGCCGAAGCGGAGCAGGGCTTCGTAGCGGCAGGGGAGCGGCCGGTTCGCGAGCGCGAAGGCGAGCAGGTTGGGGGAGTGGGTGTGGATGACGCCGCCAACGCCGGGGCGTGCGCGGTAGACCTCGGTGTGCATCGCGACGATCTCGGCGTTCGTCGGGTCGATGGTGCCGGAGACGACCCGCCCGTCCAGCTCGACCCGGACGAGGTCGTCCTCGGTGAGGTGGCGGACGTGGCCGGTCGCCGTCAGCACCATCGCGTCAGCGCCGACGCGGGCGGAGAGGTTCGCGTGTCCGGTGTGTGACATGACCCCGTTCGTGAAGAGCGTGTTCGCTGCCTCGACCACCGCCAGGCGGGCGGCAGCCTCCTCGGGGTCGTGGGCGGCGCCACTCCCGGCGCCGTTGGCTCCTGCAGGGGAGGTAGGGGCTGACCCGGTCGAAGCGCTGGAGTCGGCGTGGCGGTCGTGGGCGGTGGGCATCGTGGGTGGTCCTCCTCGGTGGGGGGGTCGCCGTCCGGCGGGCGGCGTGTCCGTTCGCCAGAGTGAACCGTAGTGATCACTACGGTATTCCGAGCTGCCGAGCTGCCGAGCTGCCGAGCTGCCGAGCTGCCGAGCTGCCGAGCTGCCGAGCTGCCGAGCTGCCGAGCTGCCGAGC
>JAJYWE010000069.1:0-5211 GCA_021791675.1 Actinomycetes bacterium
GAGAGAGCAACTCGTGGCCTGTGCCTGAAGGTAGCCGCGAAGAGGGCAGGCTTCAGGGATGGCGACCACTCCGCAGGCCCCGTCCACACGCCGTCGAGGACGGCCCAAAGCCGAGCTGGCCCTGACCGACGAGGAGCGGCCCGGTGTGCCGCGCAGAGTGACCGATGACCTGGTCGAAGCGGTAATCGTGAAGACCCTGGAGTAGCAGCTGCCTGACGCCACGCACTGGTCGACTCGTGTTGCCCAAGGCGACGGGGATGTCGCCAACCACGACTACCGCCGCCACGGCTCCACCAGCTCGTTCGCAGCCCTGGACATGACACCGGGCAAGGTGATCGGCTCGCCCCACGCTCGCCATCGCGCGACCGAGTTCGAGAAGTTCCTCGACCGTATCGACACCGAGGTCCCCGACCACCTCGAGGTTCCTCTGATCCTCGACAACGACGCGACCCACGAGACACCGGCGATCGAGCGGTGGCTGATCCGCCACCCCCGCTTCCACCTCCACTTCATCCCCACCAGCTCCTCGTGGCTGAACATCGTCGAGCGCTGGTTCGGCGAGCTCCCCATGAAGAAGATCGGCCGAGACACCCAGAGCTCGGTCCGGGCCGTTGAACGCGACCTCGAGGCCTGGATCGCGCGCTGGAACGACGAGCCACGACCGTACGTGTGGGTGAAGACCGCCGATCAGACCCTCGACTCGCTGGCCCGGCACTGCGAGCGCGTCTCCGCCGCTGCCTCCGCCCCGTCTCGGCCATGACCCAATCGCCCTGTGAACTTCAGGAGCAGGACACGAGTTTGCTGCCGGAGCTTGCTCACGCGGTGGCGGTCGAGCCGGTCACGGTCGCCGACAGGCGTACCCGGAGGCGGGCGGGGCCGGCTCGGAGCGTGTAGCGGGGCAGGACCTCGGGCCCGCAGGATGCGGAGCCGATGCCGTGCTGGGCGATGTCCAAGTTGAGGAAGGTCGAACCCTCTGCGACCAGGTCGGTTGTGTGCCGGGCCCGGTCGAGCAGCTCGGTGCTCCAGGGTCGGACGGTGAACGAGAAGCTCGGGCGGCCCTCGATCCGGATCCCCTGGCCGGCGGCGTCTGTCACGGTTGCCCAGCGGACGTCGAGACGGTTGCCGTTCTCCTGGGGGCGCACGTAGGGGGTCTGCATGTCCGCCACGGTGGAGCGATACCGGCTGATCCGGGAGGCGAGCCGGGTGTCGGCGTAGGCCTCTCCCGGGCCGCCTCCGTACCAGGTGACCGTGTCGAGCCCGGCGGGCAGCACGAGCCTGAGCCCGAGGCGGGGCAGCGGGCAGGGCCATTCCCCATCCGGCTCCACCCCGAGATCCATCTCCAACCCGCCGCCCACCCACCGCCACGACGTCGACGCCAGCATGCCGAGATCGGTGGCCGCCGGGGCGTAGCGGGTGGTGACGATCAGGCAGTCGTCACCGACGTCGAGCGCGACGGTACGTCCGTGGACCCGGTGCAGCCCGAGTGCTCGCCAGGTGGTCGCAACCGACCGGCCGTGGCGCCCCTCGTCGTTGTCGGTCGGGGCACGCCACAGGTCCAGGCGCGGCCCTTCGAACTCGAGACCGCCGAGCCGGACCAGCGTCCCGTCGGAGCGCCGAAAGTCCGCCTCGCCGAGGGTCCAACGGTCGCCGGAGAGCCGCAGTGGCGCACCTGGCACCGGAGCGCTCGGGGGCGGGCTCGCCGAGGTGACCTGGACCTGTCCCCAGGCAACCTCGTGGCCGGCCGGCGCCCAGGAGGTCGCCTCGGCCAGCAGGGCCCTGACCGTCAGCCAGGACTCGCCGCTCGTCGCGGGAAGCGCTGGGACCCGGACCTGAGCACTCTGCCCGGCCGGGATCTCGGGCATCTCCAGGCGGCCCTGGGAGACGGCCGCCCCCTCCTCCTCGAGGGTCCAAGCGAAGCGCAGGTGGGCGAGGTCCGAGAAGTCGTAGCGGTTGGCGATTGTCAAATTGGCGGCGTCGCCGCCGATCCTGACCGGCTCGACCACCTTCTTCAGCTCGACCAGGCCGGGCGAGGGCGTACGGTCGGGGAAGACCAGACCGTCGATCACGAAGTTGCCGTCGTGCAGCTCCTCGCCGAAGTCACCCCCGTAGGCGAACCACTCGGTCCCCTCGGCATCCCGGCGGGCCACGCCGTGGTCGATCCACTCCCAGATGAACCCGCCGGCGCAGCGCTCGTAGCGTTCGAAGATCTCCTGGTAGTCGGCCAGCCCGCCAGGACCGTTGCCCATTGCGTGCCCGTACTCGCAGAGCACGAAGGGCAGCCCCCGCCGGTGGGCATCGGCGACCGGGTCGGCGAGTGGCTCCTCTTCGCGCCGGCCGATGGCCTCGAGCTCGGCGTGGCGGGTGTACATGAGGCTGTACAGGTCGGCCACCTGGCAGTCGTGGTCCTCCGCGTAGTGGATCGGCCGGCTGGGGTCACGCCGCCGGGTCTGCTCGGCCATCACGACGTGGTTGCGACCGAAGTCCGACTCGTTGCCGAGCGACCACGCGATCACGCACGGGTGGTTCTTGTCGCGCTCGACCATCCGGGCCATCCGGTCCGTGCAGGCCGCCTCCCACGCCGGGTCGTCGGTCGGGTTGACCCGCGTCCCGGTCGTCGGGAGGAACCCGTGGGTCTCGAGGTCGCACTCGTCGATCACCCACAGGCCGAGCTCGTCGCAGACGTCGAGCACCTCCGGCGCGGGTGGGTAGTGGCTGGTGCGCACCGCGTTGATGTTGTGCCGCTTCATCGAGGCGAGCTCCTCGCGGACGGTCTCGGGGCGCAACACCCGGCCGGCGTAGGGGTCCCACTCGTGACGGTTGACGCCGCGGAGCAGGATCGGCCGGCCGTTGACCCTCAGCACCCCGCCCTCGGTGGAGACGCTGCGGAAGCCGACCCGGATCGGGACCTCCTCCACGGGGGTGGTGATCACCGCCTCGTAGAGGTGGGGGTCCTCTGGGCTCCAGGGGCGCACCGAGGCGACCGTTCGCTCCTCGCCCGCCGGTACCTCGAACAGGTCGAGCGCCGGTATGCCGACCGTGACCGGGAGCGTCGCGGACCCCTGGGTGACGACCTCGATGCGTAGTGTCCCACCACCGCTCGAGTGGTCGTAGTCGGCGTGGACGAACCAGTCCCGCACCGCACCGGTCGGGCGACGGACCAGGTGGACCGAGCGGAAGATGCCCGGCATCCACCACATGTCCTGGTCCTCCAAGTAGCTGCCAGGAGACCACTGGTGGACGCGCACCACGAGAAGGTTGGAACGGCCGGGGCGGACCGCCTCGGTGACGTCCAGCTCGGCGGGGAGCCGGCTGCCCCGGAGGATCCCGACCTCCCGACCGTTGAGCCACACCCGGGCAGACGAGTCCACCCCGTCGAAGCGGAGGTGCAGCGCGCCCTGCTCCCAGGTGGCCGGGACCTCGAAGCGCAATCGGTGGTCGCCGGTCGGGTTCTCATCGGGCACGAACGGCGGGTCCACCGGGAACGGGTAGGCCACGTTGGTGTAGATCGGCGCGCCGTGACCGTGCATCGGCCAGTTGGAGGGGACCGGCAGCTCCGACCAGCCGGCGTCGTCGAACGCGTCGTCTTCGACCCCGTCGGGCGCCGCCGCTGGCGAGGGCCACAGCGAAAAGCGCCACGTGCCGTCGAGGCACAGCACATCGGGCCCGACGAGCGGCCTCCACGCCCGGCCTGCGAGGACCCGCGGGTCAGGAACCACGTCCTCCAAGTACCCGACGTCCGACAACCCCCGCCTCCTCCTAGAGCCAGCCCACGCGAGCGCCGGCGACGGCCAACTCCCCGGCGGGCGGACTGGCCAGCTCCCCGGCCCGCACCCGGTCCAGCAGCCGCCCGGCCACGTCGGCGATCTCGGGAGCTGTCGCAGCGACCTGCTCCGCTTCACCCGGCGCCAACTCGTGATCGGCCAGCCCCGCCCGCTGCAGGAGGCCGGGCAGGTCGCCCAGCTGCTCGACGAGGAACCCGACGGCGTCGTCGGTCATCCGCTGGTCGTAGGAACGCGAGCCCGGCTCCCAGCCGGCGAAGCGGGGGTGGTGGTGGGTGCGGTCCCAACTCCCCGGGTGGTCGATGGTCTCGAGGAGGTCGGCGCGCCACACCGGACGTCCGACGAGGATGGGCTGCGACGAGTAGACCGAGCCGGGGAGCTCCTGGCGCGCCAGCAGGCGCAGCTCGAGCCGCACGCCCCGCTCGGGCCCTTCCTGGCCGGGCTTCTGGACCGGGTCGAGGAAGTACAAGTCACCGACCACCACCGCCACCGTGTCGAAGCCGAACACCCGTAGCACCGCGCCTCCCCTCGTCGGAACAGCGAGGGCAAACCTATTGCAGAGCGAGGGCTGTCTGCCACCCGCCGCCCCGTCGAAGCGGGATCACAACCCTGGAGGCCGTCGCACTCGGGCTCCCGGATCCAATCGCGGCTCCCTCGGGAATCACCCTCTATTGAGGTCTCTACCTGACGTTTCGGTGGTGTTTCTGGATGAAATCGCGGTTCCCTCGGGAGTCGGCTTCATTGCGGTATCGTGAGGCCGGCGCTTGCGAAGCCCTTGGTCAGCATCGTGCTTGCCTCGGGAATCGCCCCTCAGTGAGGATCGAGAGCGCTTGCCATTCCCTGGCCACCCGCAGGGACCTGTCCGGCGCCGTACGGGAGGAACTCGAAGTCGCCACAGGCGAAGACTTTTTCATGGCCAGGGGCAGGGGCGCGTGGGAAGGTTGGAGTGCTAGTCGGATGCCTCGGGTTGAAAGCTCTGTCCAGCAGCTGCGGGACGGAATACGCAGCAGTCGCTACTTTATAGTCAAGTCGATGGCGCTGTAGAGAAATCCAGGAGGCAGGGCGGCTTCCAACATGGGTACCTCGGCCGCGTTATGAAGGTGATATTTGTGGTGCCGCCCTCCGGAAACAGGCCCCAATCGTGACGCCATGCGCTCGGACGATACGTCCCGACCGGGCTCGGGCACGAGTGGCAAGGCCGCTGTTGAGGAAAGCCCTGCCCAAGAGCATACGAGACGGGGGCACCGCCCGGAAGCGGGCCCGTCCACCCGACCCCCTGTGCCCCTCGATCGCCCAGCCGCACGGGGTGTACGAGAGCTCCGGAGTGGGTCGACGAAGACGCAGGAGCCCTCACGAGGATTACGAACGCACGCGCGACGCCGTCCTCGACTTCGGCGACGACGCCGGGGGCTGGGGCGGCAGCCAGCTGAGG
>JAJYWE010000069.1:5311-12447 GCA_021791675.1 Actinomycetes bacterium
GTCGTGTCGACGCCGAAGCGGGCCACCCACGCGCCCGCCACCTCCTGGAGCCGCCGCCGGTCGAGATGGTAGAGCCGCTCCCGGCCACGCTGCTCGACCCGAACCAGCTTCGCTCGCTCGAGGAGCCGGAGATGCCGTGTGACGGTCGGCCACGAGTGGTCGAAGCGCTGGGCAATGTCTCCCGAGGTCATCGTGCCTCCCCTCGCGTGCAGCACGAGGAGGATCGTGCGGCGCGAGTGGTGGGCGAGGGCAGCGAAGACCGACTCGAGGTCTTCGAGGTCGGCGACGCCCTGGGGCGTGCTGCTCACGCGTCGAGCATCACCTTGGTGAAGTGGGGGAAGTCCCACTTCGGCTGCCCATCGCGGGCCTCCAGCATCGGATCCATCGCCTCCCAGAGCATGAGCACGTCGGGGTGTTCGTGCGCCCGCTCGAACCCGTGGTCCTGCCAGGTGAAGATCTCGAGGTAGGTCGGTGGCTCGTCCACGCTCCGGTAGACGACCGGGGCGTCGTCCGTGACGAATCCCAGGCGGTGGAGGGAGCGCCAGTGGCCCGTGAGCAGTGATCGGAACCGCTCCTCGGCGTCGGCTCTGACCCGGTAGGTGCACACCACGGTTTCATTAGCCATGTGGCTAAGCGTTGCGGTACGCACCGAGGGTGTCAAGAGGCAGTTGCGACAGCGAGCGACGGCTCCGGCACCCCTCGAGCCTGACCCCCACTCCTCAGGGCACGAGGACCAACCTGCGCCCGCCCGGCCGCCCAGGGTAGGAGGCCGGGCCCGCAGCCGGGCCCGGCTCGCCCGCGCTCAGGGGACGAGGATCAGCTTGTGCCCGGGCCCGCGCCGCTGGCGCTCCCAGGCCTCGGCCGCCTGGTCGAGCGGCATCCGCTCGAGCTCGACGCGGATGCGGCCGGCCGCTGCGTGCTCCGCGAGGCGGGTGAACGCGGCACGCTTGACGTCGTGGGGGGCGGCGAAGTTCGTGTGCCCGATGATCGAGAGCAGCCGGCCGCGCACGGTTGCGGAGCTGAGCGAGGCGGTCGCCGCGGCGGACTCGCCCAGCTGGACGAGGCGGCCCCCGAGGTTGCAGGCGTCGAGGGCGGCTGCCGCCGGAGCTCCCCACAAGGGGTCGATGACGAGGTCCACCCCGCCACCGCCGGCCTCGCGGAACGCCGCGACCAGCGCAGCGTGGTCGGTCTCCCCGAGGGAGACGGTTGCGTCGGCACCGAGGGCTCGGGTCGCCTCGAGGCGCTCGGGGTCTCGCGCCGCTGCGATCACGCGCCCTGCGCCGAGGAGCTTCGCTGCCTGCAGTGCGAACTGACCGACCGGGCCACTCGCACCGAGGACGAGCACGACCTCGCCCGGCCGGAGCTGACCGCGCCACTCGAGCCCGAGCCAGGCGGCGAGCCCGGCGACCCCGAGGGAGGCCCCGACTGCCGGGTCCAACCCCTCCGGGAGCGGGAGGAGGTTCGACTCGCCGACGAGCGTGCGCTCTGCGCAGGCGCCGTAGGGGGCGATGGCGCCGTCGAAGTAGACCACCCTGCCGTCGGCGGTCCGTCCGGCGCCCTCGGCTCCGACGATGTAGGGCAGGCGGGGCGAGCCGCCGTAGAACCGGCCGGAGGCGATGCGGAGGTCGACGGGGTTGAGCGCAGCGGCGAGGACCTCGAGCACGACAGCGGCTCCGGAGGGTGCGGGGTCCTCCCACTCGCCGAGCGTCGGGTTCCCGCCGTAGTTGTGCAGGATGGCGGCACGCATGCTTCCGAGCTTACGGGCGTGGTAGAACCGGCCGATGCGGCCACCTGCGTTTCCGTCGGGACAGTCCTACGTGCTCGAGCACGGCGCCCATCGGGCGGTCGTCGTCGAGCTCGGCGCTGCGCTCGCGAGCTACACCGTCGGCGGAGTCGACGTCCTCGACGGCTTCGCACCGAGCGAGGGATCCCACCGCTACCAGGGCCACGTGCTCGCGCCCTGGCCGAACCGGATCGCCGGCGGGCGGTACGTGGTGGGAGGAGCTGTCCAGCAGCTCGCGCTCACCGAGCCGGCCACGGGCGGCGCCATCCACGGGCTGGCCAACTGGTACCGGTGGGAGCTGGTGGAGGCGGAGCCCGACCGGGTCTCCTTGGGGCTCGACCTCCACCCCCAGCCTGGCTACCCCTTCTCGCTCCGCCTCGGTGCCACTTACCGCCTGGGTAGCGCCGGCCTGGAGGTCGAGCTCTCGGGCGAGAACCACGGACCGGACCCCGCGCCGTTCGGGCTCGGTGCCCATCCCTACCTGCGACTCGGTGCCGGCACCGGGGCACGGCCCGCCAGCTCCGCCGCGTCCGAGGCCCCACCCGACCGCCCGGCCGCCACCGGCCCGGGCGCGTCCGAGGTGCGACCCGACCACCCGGCTGGCAGCGGCGCCGCCGAGGAGCGGGCACACGCACTCGTGGACGGCTACGAGCTGCGACTCGACGCCGGGGTCTACCTCGAGTCCGACGAGCGCAGCATCCCCGTCGCCCGCCACGCGGTCGCCGGCACCCCCTTCGATCTCTCCACGGGAGCGCCGCTCGGCGACCGGGTGCTGGACACGGCCTTCGGCGCGCTCGCACGGGACGCCGACGGCCGGGTCCGGGCGGTCCTGAGGGACCCTGGGAGCGGGCGTGCGGTCACGGTCTGGGGGGACGAGGCCTGCGCCTGGTGGATGGTCTTCACGGGCGACACCCTCCCGGAGCCGAAGCGGCGTCGCTCCGTCGCCATCGAGCCGATGACCTGCCCGCCGGATGCGTTCAACTCTGGAGAGGACCTCTGGATCCTGCGGCCGGGCGAGGGTGCTCGCTTGCGCTTCGGCGTCGAGCCCGCCGGCTTCCCGACCGCCGAGCCCGAGCCGTCCTGAGCCAGGCGGCCGGCAGCGGCCCGAGCCCGAGGCGGCCGCATCCTGGGCCAGCCGGGCGGTGCCGGGCCGAACCGGACTTCCGCGCGTCCGGAACCGACGGGCCGGCGACGCCCTACGGTGGAGTCGTGGATCCTGTCGCACCCGGGGGGCTGCCACGCGGCGCCCGGGAGGTGCCGACGGGCCAGGCGCCGGCTCGCCGCCGCTGCGATGCATGGGGCACGCGCCGGGACTCCCCTCTCCTCCCCGCGCGGACACTGCTCCACGCCGACCTACACAACCACACCCGGCTCTCGGATGGCCGGGGGGACCCAGCGAGCGCGTTCCCGAGCCTGCGGGCCAACGGGCTCGACGTCGCCGCGATCACCGACCATGTCGGGGCGGCCGCTCCGGCACGCGACCGGGAGCCAGCGGCCCGGGGGAGCTGGCGCGCCGGTGGCCTGGACGAGGAGGCGTGGGAGGAGCTCGGACGCCTCGCCAAGACTGCCGACGAGGAGGGCACCTTCGTCGCCGTCCGCGGCTTCGAATGGTCCGATCCGGACCTCGGCCACGTCAACGTGTGGGGTACCTCCCGCTACCACCGCCCCGCGCGCGAGGGGCCCGACCGCCTCACCTCCCTGTTCCGCTGGCTCGCAACCGGGTTGGACGACCCGAGCGAGGCCGAAGTGCGCCACGACCACCGTGGACCCACGAGCCACCGCCACCCGCCGGTGGACGGTCTGCCCGGCGACGAGTCGGGTGTCGCGTCGTTCAACCACCCCGGCGGCCGGGGCGCAGGACGTTTCGAGGACTTCCGCTACTACCCGGAGGCTGCGGAGGCGCTCGTCGGGCTCGAGCTGTTCAACATGACCGACGACTACCTCTTCCAGGGGGTGGATCGCGGGCGGCCATCCCCGCTGGTCGCCTGCCTGGCTGCGGGCTGGCGACCGGCCCTGCTCGGGGTGACGGACGAGCACGGCGAGTCCTGGGGGCTGCCCCAGGGCAAGGGTCGCACCGGGATCTGGGTGCGGGAGTGGTCCTGGCAGGGGGTGCGCGCCGCGCTCCGCGATCGCCTCACGTTCGCCACCCGCCGGCCCGGCGTCCGCCTCGCGGTGCGGCTCAACGGGGCGCCGATGGGCTCTACTGCCCAGATGGACGACGAGGTCCTGGTGGAGCTGGACCTCGAGCCCGGTCCCGAGGCGCCACCCGTGCTCGGCCTGCAGCTGCTCGCCGGTTTCCGCGAGGGCGGTGAGTCCCGTTCTTCGGATGGCCAGGCCAGCGACTCCCGAGGAGGCCGGGCCGAGAAGGTTGCCGCTTCCCCCGCGAATTGGGCCGGGCAGCTCCCGTGGTGCTGCGACGCCGGGACATTGGAGAGCGCTGCACTGTCCGCCGCCCCGCTCGTACGAAGAACGGTGCCGATCCCGACCGAGGTTGGTGAGGTGGCGTGGCTCGTGGTACGCCTCAGCGACCCGAGCCGACCCGCCGACCCCCGGGCCCCACGGGAGTGGGCCGGTTACGGCGAGACGTTCGCGTATGCGAGCCCCGTCTGGCAGGCCGCTCCCGCACCGGAGCCCGGCTCGCAGCCTGCCCCGACGAGGTAGCCCGGGCTCACCGCCTCCCGGCGCGAGCGAGGAGACCCCCGGTCTTGCAGCGAACACAGCTCCGCGCCGTCGGGATGGCCTCGAGCCGCTCCGGTGCGATCGGCTGCCCGCAGTCCTCGCAGAACCCGTAGGTCCCCGCCTCCAGGCGGGCGAGCGCCTCGTCGACCTCGACGGCCTGGAAGCGGAGCTGCGCGAGCAGCGAGCGGTCACGGTCGGCGTCGACGTTCACGCCGGCACCCTCGCCGGACTCGTCGTCGAACTGGACCTCGATCGGGCCTTCCTGTTGGGCGAGCGACTCGAGCTCGGACTCGAGGTCGGAGATCTGGCCGACGAGCTCGGTGCGCTCGTGCTCGAGCAGGTGCTGCAGCCGTGCCTGCTGCTCGGGGGAGAGAACGTCTGCGCTGTCGAGTGTTGCGAGCATGGTTCCTCCAGTCGTTTCGTCTACGGCCCGAAGAACCCCTGTAGATGGCGGGTATTCCCGTTCCGGCCACATTCACAGGAGATGCACAGGAATGAGGGGTCGCAGACCGCAGACCGCGTGCTCGCCCAGCCGCGCCCGCCCGACCGCGTGCCTGCCGGCGCCGGCTCAGGAGATCGCCCGGCCCCGCCCCTCCCAGTACGGCGCTCGCAGCTCGCGCCGCAGCACCTTCATCGCTCCGGAGAGGGGGAGGGGCTCCGCGCGCAGCTCGAGGGAGCGGGGCAGCTTGAAGCCTGCGAGCTGCCCTCGCGCGAAACCGGTCAGCTCCTCGAGCGTCGGTTCTGTGCCCGGGGCGGGCACCACCACCGCGTGGACCCGTTCGCCCCAGCGGTCGTCCGGGACGCCGATGACGGCGACCTGTGCAACGGAGGGATGGCCCGCGAGCACGTTCTCCACCTCGGCCGGGTAGACGTTCTCGCCACCGGTCACGATCATGTCCTTCACCCGGTCGACCAGGTAGAGGTAGCCTTCCCGGTCCAGATGGCCGGCGTCTCCCGTGTGGTACCAGCCGCCGGCGAGGGCGTCTGCCGTCTCGCCGGGGCGCGCCCAGTAGCTGTCGAGGAGGTTGCCGCTTCGCGCCCAGACCTCGCCGACGGTGCCTGCGGGGACGCTCGACCCGGCGGCGTCCACGACGCGGACCTCGGTGCCCGGGACCGGCGTGCCGGCGGAGCGGAGCCGCTCGCCGCCGGAGCGGTGCTCGTCCGGGCCGAGGACCGTGAGCAGTCCGCAGGACTCCGTCATGCCGTAGCCCTGGTAGACGGCAACTTGGGGGAGCGTGGCCATGAGCCGCTCGACGAGCGAAGCCGGCATGGGGGAGGCGCCGTAGACCAGGCGGGTCAGGCTGGCGAGGCGTTCCGGGCGGAACTCCGGGTGGTCGAGGAGCATCGCGATCATCGTCGGCACCATGAGCGTCATCGTCGCGTTCGTGCGCTCGACGGCCTCGAGCACGGCAGGTGGGTCGAACACCGGTACGAAGGTGGTCGCGGCGCCGACGGCGGGGATCGCGAGCACGGCCCCGAGCTCCGCCGCGTGGAACATGGGCGCCTGGTGGAGGTAGACGTCGTCGCGGATGAGGCCGAACGACGCTGCGAGCTTGTAGACGTCGAGTGCCAGGGCACGCTGGGAGAGCACGGCGCCCTTCGGGAGCCCGGTGGTGCCGCCGGTGTAGAGCAGCAGCGCCGGGTCGTCCTCGTCCGGCTCCGGTGGCACGGCGTCGGTGCCGCTCCCGATGAGTGCCTCGTAGTCCGGGCTGCCCGTGGCGTCGCCCGGCCCCATGAGTACGACCTGCTCGAGCTGCGTGGCAGCCTTCGCCGCAACGAGCCCGGGGGTGAAGAAGCCGTCGCCGAAGCCGACGCGGGCGCCGCTGTCCTCGATCAGGAACGCGATCTCGGCCGGCGAGAGGCGAAGGTTCAGTGGCGCGCAGATGATCCCGCTCACGAGGCACGCGTGGTAGAGCTCGAGGAACCGGTGGCTGTTGAGGCTCATCACCACGACCCGATCGCCGGGCTTGACCCCGAGCTCGCCGTGGAGCGCGTTCGCCAGTCGGAGGACGCGCCCGACGTGCTCGGCGAAGGTGCGAGTCACGTCGGCGTCGATGGTCGCGATCCGGTCCGGCCAGCGGGCGGCGCCGGGCAGGAGATGGCGGGTGTAGGTCAACTCGCGCATGCCCGATCATCGCACACGCTTGCAGGAGGCGGGCCGTGGGGCCCGAGCTGCGTTCGGCGCGTGATCCTGCGAGCATCTCTCGTATGTCCTGGGACGGGGAGGCCTACCAACGCCGTTTCGACCGGCTCGCGGCACGCGGTGTAGCGGTACACGGCGAGGCGGACTTCGTCGACCGGCTCGGGCCGGGATCTGTGCTCGACGCCGGCTGTGGCACGGGGCGGGTCGCCGCAGAGCTCGCCCGGCGCGGTCGTGAGGTCGTCGGGGTCGACCGAGATCCCTCCATGCTCGCCGTGGCGAGGACCCGGGCCCCAGGCGTGAGCTTCGTCGAGGCGGACCTGTGCACGGCGACGCTCGGGCGGCGCTTCGCGATCGTCCTGATGGCCGGCAACGTGGTCCTCTTCACGGATCCGGGGACCGAGGCCGAGCTCGTCGCCGGCGCGGCCGGACACGTCGAGGCGGGGGGACTCCTGGTCGCCGGCTTCGTGCTCGACGGCCGGTTCGACCTCGCCGACTACGACCGGTTCTGCGCTGCCGCCGGTCTCTCTCCAG
>JAJYWE010000070.1:0-1939 GCA_021791675.1 Actinomycetes bacterium
GGTCGCCGGGTTGGGATCAGCTCCTAGCGGCCGGAGACCCCTGCCGGTGCCACCCCGACGGCGACCGGCTCGTCCGCCGGAGTGACGACGGCCGGCGTCTCCTGGTGGACGTACTTACCGCCCCGGAACCAGGACGCGACCGCGGCGACGAGCGCCGCTCCGACGGCGAAGTCGAGGGCAGCGCCGAGTCCCTTCGCGAAGGCTGGGGAGATGAGGGTCGGGAAGAAGCGCCGCCCGGTGAGGTAGGCCGCCCGGCTCGCCGGGAGGTGCACCAGGACCGGCCCCAGCAGCTCCTTCACGGGGTTGTAGCCGAGGAAGGCAGCGAAGAGGCTCCCCACGGGGGGCAGTGCGGCGACCTTCGCGGCCGCCGCCGCCGGCACACCCTCGGCGACGAGACCGCTGAAGAGCGTGTGCGGAAGGCTCGACGCGAGGCCGACGATGATGAGCGTGAAGAACACGCCGATCGACAGCACGGTGGCGGAGTTGGTGAACGTCGCAGCCATGCCTGCGCCTGCGCCCCGCTCGTTCGGCGGGAGGCTGTTCATGACACCCGCCTGGTTCGGAGCTGCGAACAGCCCACCACCGAAACCGGCGATCGCGAGGTAGAGCGCGAACTCCCAGTAGTCGAAGCTGATCGGCAGGAAGCGCAGCCCGAGGTAGCCCGCGGCGGTCACGAACAGGCCGAGCGTGGCGAACGGCCGGGCGCCGAAGCGGTCGGAGAGCTTGCCTGCGAGTGGCCCCGCGAGCAGGAAGCCGATCGTGAGCGGGACCAGGTAGATACCGGCCCAGAGGGGTGTCTCGGAGAAGGCGTAGCCGTGCTCGGGGAGCCAGATCCCCTGGAGCCAGATGATGAGGATGAACTGCAGCCCCCCACGGCCCATCGCCGCGAGCAGGCTTGCGAGGTTGCCCATCGAGAAGGCCCGGATGCCGAAGAGGTTCATGCGGAACATCGGGTTCGCGACCTTGGTCTCGATCACGCAGAACGTGAGCAGGGTGAGCAGGCCCCCGATGATGGCCGCGAGCACCCCGGGGTTCGTCCACCCCATCGTGTGCCCGCCGTAGGGCTCGATGCCGTAGGTGATCCCGACCATGAGCGACACGAGGCCGATGGCAAAGGTGAGGTTCCCCCACCAGTCGATCCGCGACGGGGTCCGGATCCCGTTGTCGACGAGCTTGAGGTAGGCCCACACCGTGCCGAAGAGCCCGAATGGAACCGACACGAGGAACACGAGCCGCCACGAGACGGGCGAGAGCACACCACCGAGCACGAGGCCGATGAAGGAGCCCGCGATGGCGGCGACCATGTTGATCCCGAGGGCGAGACCCCGCTCGTTCTCGGGGAAGGCGTCCGTCAGGATGGCGGAGGAGTTCGCGAAGAGGAACGCTGCGCCGACGCCTTGGAAGATCCGCATGATGACCAGGTAGTCCGCTGCTGCAGTTCCGCTGAACCAGGTGATCGAGAGCAGGATCGAGAAGACCGTGAAGACAGCGAAACCGAGGTTGTACATCCGGACCCGCCCGTAGATGTCGCCGACCCGTCCGAGGCTCACGACGAGGACCGCCGTGACGATCAGGAACCCGAGCAGCATCCAGAGGAGGTAGGTCGTGTTCGCGGGCGCCAGGGGATTGATCTTGATGCCGCGGAAGATGGCCGGGAGTGAGATCAGCACGATCGAGCCGTTGATCGTGGCCATGAGCATGCCGAGCGTGGTGTTGGAGAGCGCGATCCACTTGTAGTGGGTGCTCCGGCGCTTCGCAGGGCTGGCGCCGCCGGGACCGGCGGCGTTCGTCAGGGTGTTGGTCACGATGTCCTCTCGGGATCCGCTCCGACGGGGTCGTCGACGGCACGCGGGAGACCTGCCGTTGACGTCAGGAACAACATACCGCCCGTCTCGCTTTATGCCCCGAGTCCGGCCGGGCCCGACGGGGTGCTCGCCTC
>JAJYWE010000070.1:2039-6737 GCA_021791675.1 Actinomycetes bacterium
GCGTGGTGCGCTTGAGGGGTGGAGCGCCTCGTCACGCCTTCGGGGTTCGAGCTCGCCTTCGAGCGGCGTGGATCGGGCCGGCCCGTCGTCCTCCTGCACGGGTTTGCAGCCACGGCTCAGGTGAACTGGATCCGCCCGGGAGTCCTCGACGGTCTCGTCGCGGCCGGGTACCAGGTGATCGCACCCGACCTGCGTGGTCACGGCGCCTCGGGCGCCCCCCACCAGCCGGAGGACTACCCCTTGGCGAGCTTCCTCGACGACCTCGCCGCACTCCTCGGCGAGCTCCGCCTCGAGCGCCCCGTGGTCGCCGGCTACTCGCTCGGCTCGCGGATCGCGCTCCATGGCGCAATCGCGGGGCTCCCGCTGGCCGGGGTCTTCCTCGGGGGGTTCGGGGTGGGGAACCTCGCCGTCGCCCGAGCGATGGCAGACACCATCGCGGCGGGGATGGAGGCTGATCGCCCGACCGACATCGACGACCGCCGCGCCCGTGCGTTCCGGCACTTCGCAGACGCAACCCGCTCCGACCGGCATGCGCTCGCCGCGGTCCAACGAGCCCTTCCGGGCTGGGAGGCTCCACAGCTCGACCTGGTCGAGCTCCCGGCTCACGTGTGCAACGGACGAGAAGACGAGCTTGCCGGGCCCCCCGAGATCCTCGCGGCTCGGCTTCCCCGCGCCGGCGCGACAGCGGTGGCGGGCAACCACATGAATGCCATGTTGGACCCCGCCTTCACGACCACGCTCGCGGCTTTCGCCGACTCGATGGACCACCGGTGAGCGGTTCGTGGGAGGAGGCGATGGCGAGCGCGCTCGAGGCGGCTCGAGCCTCGCTCGAGAGCGGGGACGTGCCGGTCGGCGCCGTGGTCGTCGACGAAGATGGCCGGCTGCTCGGGCGAGGGTCCAACGCGCGCGAGCGCGACGCAGACCCGACGGCGCACGCCGAGATCCTTGCGCTCCGGGAGGCGGCCCGGGAGCTCGGGAGCTGGCGGCTCGCCGGCGCGACCCTCGTCGTGACCCTCGAGCCCTGTCCGATGTGCGCCGGGGCGCTGGTCGCGGCGAGGGTCCGCCGCGTCGTCTTCGGTGCCGCCGATCCGAAGGCGGGCGCCTGCGGGTCCCTCTACAACCTCTGCGTCGACCCCCGGCTCAACCACGAGATCGAAGTCGTCCCCGGGGTCCGTGCAGCCGAGGCGGCAGCCCTGCTCGAGGACTTCTTCCGGGCTCGACGGGCGCCGACCGGAGGGCGCTGAGAGCCCGCTGACGCACGACTCTCGGCGCTTGCCCCGTCCCTGCGGGTGGGGGGCCGAGCGCCGAGTGCCGAGCGCGCCGAACAGCGCGCGCAGCGACTCGTGGCCGCTGGCCTCTCCAAGGCATAGCCTGCGTCGGCGTCCTGGTCTCCAGCTCGGCGCGCCGCAGCGGCAGCTGCCCCGCGACGAGCAGGTGTCGGAGCGCCGGGGACACTTCCAGGTCGACGAGCAACCGCGTCACTTCTGATACCGAGTATCATCACGTGCTGAGACCGAGTATCGTCTCAGGTACACGGATCCTGGTAGGTGGGCGGAAGGCGGGCGAGTGCGGGCACGGGGCGGCCGGGCGAGCGAGTCCGGACACGGGGCGAGCGGGGCAGGCCAGACCCTCGAGCCCAACATCGTGTCGCTCTGGGGCCTCGTGAGCCAGAGCCTGGCCGGCATGGCACCGACGTGTGACGTGGTCGCTTTCATGACCGCTGGCGCGGCGTTCGCGCTGGTGGCGCTCCCGCTGTCGTACCTGCTCGCGTTCGGGCTCATGTTCATCGAGGTCAACACGCTGTACCACCTGTCCAAGCACCGTGGCTCCGCAGGCGGGTACTACAGCTACGTCTCGGCCGGCCTCGGCCCGCGCGCGGCGCTCGTGACCGCGCTCATGGTGATCTTCTACCAACTCGTGAGTGTGGCCGGTGTGCCGGTCTACGTCGCCGGGGTGTTCCTCCCCGCTCTCGCCCACTCCTACCTGGGCGTCAGCCTCCCCGGCTGGTTCTGGGTGCCGATGATCCTCTTCTTCATCGGGGTTCCGTGGCTCCTCTCGGTCCTCGGGATCCGGCCGACCGTGAAGACCCTGGTCTTCACGAGCACGCTCGAGATCGCGTTCCTGGTCGTCGCCTCGCTGGTCATCATCGCCCGCGCGCCACTGCACACCCCGCTCCGGCCCTTCAGCTTCGGCACCGTCGGCGTGAAGGGTGTCGCGCTGGGCATGATCTTCGCCATCACCAGCTTCATCGGGGTCGGGAGCCATGCGCCGCTCGGCGAGGAGGCGAAGGGGGTCCGCACCCAGCAGGGCCGTCTGATCGGCAAGGCCGCGATCCTCTCGCTCACGATGGTCGGCGCAGCCCTCACCATCTCCGCGTACGCCCTGACCGTCGGGTGGGGCCAGGCACACATGGCGTCCTTCGCGACCTCGCCGGCGCCGGGCGTCACGGTCTTCCTCCGATACCTCGGTCCGATCGGAGCGATCGCGCTCGTCGTCCTCGCCGTCAACAGCGCGCTGATGGACGACTTGGCGCTGCTCACGAGTACCTCGCGGGTCTTGTACGCCGTCAGCCGGGACAAGCTGCTGCAGACCAGTTTTGCGGTGGTGAACGGGAGGCGTGCACCGGCCCGGAGCGTGAGCGCGGTCGCCGCGGGCGCAACGGCGGTGGGGCTGGGCTTCGGGCTCTGGCTGGGTCCTGCCGCCGCGTTCGACGTGATGACCACTGCGGTCCTGTTCGGGCTGGTGACGGCACACACGCTCATGAACGTCTCGCTGATGCGCCTCTCCTACCGGGAGCGCCGTGTCACCCAGGTGCTCTTCCACCTGCTCCTTCCGGTCCTCGCGATGCTGCTCTTCTGGTTCGTGCTCTACGAGTCCGTCGTACCCCTCGTCTTCCCGCTCGCCTGGGCCGGGGTGCTCTGGATCGCGGTCTTGGTCCCTGCGGTCGTGTGGGCGTGGCACGCGGCCGGGACGCGCCGGCTCGCAGCGGGGGCCGGCCACCTCCTCGGGCTCGCTCCCGAACCGGACCCCGGGCCCGCCCCGGTGCCGGCGTCCGCGGGCGTGCGGCCACCCGGGCTCACGGCGGGTGCCGCCCGGGCGACCACCCTCGGGCGCACGGACCTCCCCCCGTACGGGTAGGCGGCGACCGTGGCCAGACTCCGCCGGGCGGTCGCGGCCCTGGCAGCGGGCGACGAGGTGCGCGGCCGGGGCTGCCGGTTGGTGGCCGGGGGCGCGATCAGCGGGGTGCCGGTCGAGCTCGCGTGCCGGAGCGCGGCGTGCCCGAGCGGAACGCTCCCCGGGGCGCCGCTGCCCTGCCGGCGGGGGAGGCTCGGGCGTGCGCTCGCCGACGCGCAGGCCCGGCTGCTCGAGGAGGGGAAGCTCGAGCCGGCTGAGCTCGGCCGGGTGGCCGCAAGCCTTGCCGGGTCCGCCGAGCCGGCGGCGCGCACCTGGCTCGCCGGTGTACCGTGCTGTCCCGAGGCCGTCTTGGCGCGCCTCGCCCGCGACTGGTGGTGGGAGGTCCGGGCTGGCGTCGCGTCCAGGTCGGGCTGTCCCGAAGCGCTGGCTGCGATGCTCGCCCGGGATCCCGTCCCCTGGGTTCGTCGTGCCGTTGCGGAGAATGCGACAACCCTGCCGGCTGTCCTCGAGGCGCTCGCGGGTGACGAGGACTTCGGCATTCGCGATGCCGTGGCCGAGCATCCGAACGCGCCCGCCGGGGTGCTCGAGCGCCTCGCCTGCGACACCGTCTGGGAGGTCCGGCGCTCGATCGCCAAGCGCGCCGACGCCCCCGTCGGCGCACTGGGCCAGCTCGCCGGCGACGGCGAGCACTGGGTCCGGTTCTTCGTCGCCTGCAACCCGGGAACGCCAGCGCCGGTCCGTGCGGCCCTGCTCGGAGATCCGGTGGCCTCGGTGCGCGCCGCGGCGGCGCTCGGCGAGGGCCGGGCGGGACGCCTCGCCCGGTCGCTCGCGCTGCCACCCGGGGGCGAGCGACACGGGCAGCTCCCCCGGGGGCCACTCGCCTCGGCGGGAGGGGTTGCGTCCGTCGCGGCCATGGGGCAGCCTGGGTCGGTGGTCGAACGGCGCTCGGTGTCCTCGGGAGCGCGTTGGGAGGCCGCCGTCGGGTACTCGAGAGCCGTCCGGGTCGGCTCCTGGATCGCAGTGTCCGGTACGACCGCCGCGGCAGCCGCCGGCGGTGCCGTCGGCGGTGACGACGTCGCCGCGCAGACCCGCGAAGCCATCCGTCGTATCGCGGTTGCGCTCGAGGAGCTCGGCGCAGGCCTGGAGCACGTGGTCCGGACCCGGATCTACGTCACCGACATCGAGCGGTGGGAGGAGGTCGGTCGAGTCCACGGCGACGTCTTCGGCTCCGTTCGGCCGGTGACGACGATGGTCGAGGTGAGCAGGCTCGTCGACCCCGCGCTGCTGGTCGAGATCGAAGCAGACGCGATCGTCCCCTGACCAGGCGGGGGTGCCGGGGTCGAGCCGGCCGAGCGGCCCTCGCCGGGCTGCGCGCTCGGCTGCGCGCCTTCGAAGGCGAGGCTGTCGCTCGACCCACCCCCACGCTTGCGGCGACGTGCAGCAGTGTGCTCGTCGCGCTCCGTCGAGCAGCGCTCCAGCTCCGCAGACCTCGACGATGGAGCCGCCCGAGCTGTGGCAAACCGCGGGTGGCTGCGAGCGGTCATCGCCATCTGGACCCAGGAG
>JAJYWE010000070.1:6837-10930 GCA_021791675.1 Actinomycetes bacterium
GCGGCGGCCTCCGCCACCTCGAAGGACGGATCGTAGCGACCCCAGGTCACCAGCAACGGCGGTTGGCGCGCCCGGAGCCACTCCTGCCAGGCGGGGTAGCTGGCGACGTTGGTCCGGTAGTCGAAGAACAGGTCCGTCTGGATGTCCGCCTGCCCGGGGCGTTGCAGGAACGCGAGCTCGTCGGTCCACAGGTCGGGGTCGTAGCGCTCCGGGGTAGGGCTCTTCCCGACGTGTCGGAGGCGGGTCGCGTCGGTCGAGAAGAAGTTCTCCCGCAGTGCCGCCTCGTGTGCAGCGCGGTCGGACCAGAACTGGCGGCGGGTCTCCCACAGCGGCCCGAGCCCGTCCTCGTGGGCGACGGCGTTCTGCACGATCAGCGCGCGGACCCGCTCGGGGTGGGCCAGCGCGAGCCGGAACCCGATCGGCCCCCCGTAGTCCTGCAGGAACAGCGCGTAGTGGGTGAGATCGAGCATCTCGGTGAAGTGGTCGACGACCTCGGCGAGGTGGTCGAAGGTGTAGGCGAAACCGGTGGGGTCCGGCGTCTGGCTGTGACCGAAACCGGGGTAGTCCGGGGCGATCAGGTGGAAGGCGTCGTCCAGCCGGGTCAGGAGCGGTTCCCACATGCGCGAGGAGGAGGGGAACCCGTGGAGCAGGAGGATGGTCGGCGCGCCGGCGGTGCCGGCCTCGCGGTAGAAGAGCTCGACTCCGTCGACCTCGATCGTGCGATAGGTCGTCATCTGCCCTCCTGTCGGACGTGGTGTCGTCCCGGAATGCCGTGCGAACGAAGCGATGCTGGCCCTGGGACTGTCCGGGTCCGACGATCAGGCGACGGCGCGGGGGCGCACCGCGCCGACGGCGGAAGTGGCGTCCGGGCCTCGGGAAGGGTCGAGCCGGCGACGCGGATGCTCACAGCATGTAGCCGATGTCGGAGCTGGCGGTCGGGTAGGCGTAGATCATGTCCTTCAGGTCTCCCGCGGTGAGGCCCGTGCGGATGGCGAGCCCGAAGAGGTTGATGACCTCCTCGGCGTGGTGGCCGAAGAGGTGGGCGCCGAGGACCTTGCCGGTCCCGTCCTCCACGAGGGTCTTGTAGCCGGAGTGCGCGAGCGCGACGCGTCGCGACGAGTACCAGCCGGTCGTGTCGTCCTGGCGGACGGTGTAGGCGAGACCGCGGGCATCCGCGGTGGCTTCGTCGAGGCCGACCCGGGCGAGCGGTGGGGTGGTGTAGACCACACTGGGGATCCCGGCGTAGTCGGGGGTGCGGGCGTTGCCTTCCAGGAGGTTGGCCGCGACGACGCCGCCCTGCATGCCCGCCACGGGCGTGAGCGGGAACCCGCCGCTCGCGACGGCGTCACCAGCCGCGTACACGGCCGGGTTGGTGACGCTCTGCAGGTGGTGGTCGACCTCGATACCGCCGCCCTCGGCCCGAGCGACCCCGCCCGCCTCGAGGTCGAGGTCGTCGATCTCGGGGACCCGCCCCGCGGCGTGGACGACCAGGTCGGCGACGAACTCGCCGCTGCCGGCTCTGCTGGCGGTCGCCACGACGAGCTCGTTGCCCCGCCGCTCGACACCGGTGACGGTGGTGTCGAGCACCACCTCGACGCCGAGCTCGCGGGTGGTCACGAGGAGCTGGTCGACCAGGTCGGGGTCGAACGCCTCGAGCGGCCGGGGCCCCCGGTGCACGACCCGCACCTGGCTGCCGGCCCGGGCCGCGACGTGCGCGAACTCGAACGCGATGTAGCCGCCGCCGACGAACAGGACCCGGCGTGGCAGTGCCGGCAGCTCCAGGAACCCCGTGCTCGTGACCAGGTGCTCCTCGCCGGCGATCCCGAGGGGGGCGTGGCGGGCACCGGTGGCGACGACGACGTGAGTGGCCTCGTGGACGTCGTCTCCGACCCGGAGGGTGGTGGGGCCGGTGAACCGGGCCCGGCCGTGCACGGTCTCGATCCCGGCCTGTCGGAACCCCGCCTCGTTCGCCTCGGGGACCCCGTCGACGAAGGTCCGCTTGAACGCCATCATCTCCGGCCAGTCGATGCTGCCGGGAGAGCCGGGCATACCCCTGCCGTGCATGCGTCGCGCCCAGTCGGTCACCTCCGAGACCCCGACGAGCACCTTCTTCGGGTCGCACCCACGGAGCTGGCACGTCCCACCGAAGGGGCGGTTGTCGATGACGGTCACGCTCCAGCCCGCCTCCCGGCAGGGGTAGGCGACACTCTGGGCGGCACTGCCGGTGCCCAACACGACGAGATCGACGGTCATTGCATGCTCCTCCTGTGCTGTTCTGGGTGCGGTCGGACCTCGTCCGGGTCCCTGCCGCCTGAGGCGACGCTGTCGATGGGAGCCGGACCGGCTGCCCCGGGCCCCACCTCTTCCGACGGAGGTGAACCCGGAGCCGCCGGCCGCGGTGGGGTCAGCTGGTCGCGATCCCTTCGATCCCGGTTCCGAGGCCGGCGACGGTGCCGAGGTTGGCGAGCGAGCCGTCGGGGTCGACCCGGAACTCGTTCACGGTCCCCGACGATCCGGACTCGACGTAGAGGAACCGCCCGTTCTCTGACGCAGCAAGGTCGATCGGTCCGGGGGAGGTTGCCGTCGGGAGGCCGGTTCCGTCGAGGAGGACCGGCGTCCCGCCGGGTGTGACGGTGTAGACGCTCACGTCGGCACTCCCGGCGTTGGCGACGTAGTAGTACCGCCCGGCGGCGGCGATCCAGCACAGCGCAGCCTGCTCGTCCGACACCGACGTGCTGAGGCTGGTGAGCGTGCCGTCGGGGCCGAAGCTGAAGCTCTGCAGGGCACTGGCTCCGGCCTCGGCGACGACCAGCTTCCCGTTCGGCGTGGACACGAAGGCGAAGGGTACGTTGCCGCCGGTGTCGCTGACCGTCGGGGCAACCGAGAGGTACCCGAGCCGGTTCACGCCGAAGACGTCGAGCGAGTTCGTGCTGCCCTTGGTCGTGACGACGAGCTCGGAGCCGTTCGGACTGAAGCCGACCTCGCCGGGAGCGGTGAGGAACAGCGGTGGCGTGGCGTTGGTCAGGCCGAGGCTGCGGGTGGAGCCGGGTAGCGCCACGAGCTCGTCGCCGACGATCCGGAAGCCGCTCACCGAGCCCGCCCCTCCGGCGTTGAGTACGTAGACGAGGCTGCCCTGCACGGCCACGCTGACGGGGAAGGCGCCGCCGGAGTCGACCACCTGCAGGAGGCGTACCTCGTGGGACTGCGTGGAGAGGACCGAGAGGGTGTCGCTGCCCGCGTTCACCGCGAAGAGCAGCTGATGGCTCGAGTCGTAGACGAGCGAGTCCTGGGAGGCGAGATGGTCGGTGCCGGCCCCGGCAGCCTGACCACCGAGCCCACCCGTCGCGACGACCTGGCGGAGCGAGAGCTGCCCGTCGCGGTTCGCGGCGAACACGTCGATCGCATTGCCGGCCAGACTGTTCGTCTGGACGAAGACCGCTTGCCCGGCCGGGCGTTGCGGGGCGGGGCTCGAGAGGCCCTCGGCACCGGCGGCGGCTGCGGTTGCTGCAAGCGTGCCGGCGGTGATCGCACCGGTCGCAGCGAGGGTCAGGGATCGGCGGAGCAACGGTCTCATGATGGTCTCCTTGTCGTGATGGGATCGGTGTCTTCGACGGGGCAGGTGCTCGTGATGGAACGGATGTTCGTGACCGGGCAACTGCGTGCGGCTGCCCGGGCGTTCGTGATGGGACAGGTGCTGCTCGGGAGGCGGGGTTCGGCGGTCAGACCGCTGCGGCGTGCTCGCGGAGGTACCGGATCATCCCGACGACGTCCTCGGGGACCAGCCGGCCGATCGCCCCCGAGGAGTAGACGCTGACGACGACCTTGCCGGAGGGGTCGAGGACGAAGCCCGTCGACTGCAGGAAGCCCCCCTCGCCGTCGACGAAGGCTCCGGTGGCAGCAGCGAGCGCGCCGGCGTCTGCACCCCAGCCGATCGGCATGGTGAGGCCGTGCCGTTCGACGAGGGCGGCGGTCACCTCCTCGCCGTCGACGGAGAGCGCGACGACCCGGGCACCGGTCTCGGCCAGGGTCTGGCTCGCCCGCTCGAACGCTCGGAGCTGAGCGTTGCAGTAGGGGCACCAGCTGCCCCGGTAGA
>JAJYWE010000070.1:11030-12316 GCA_021791675.1 Actinomycetes bacterium
GGGGCCGATCGTGTTCCCGTGGGCGGTGCACACCTTCCTTAGTGGCGCGCGAGCCCGCCCGTCTTACCGGTCCCAGTACGGTTGCTGGCGTGGTCCCGGCGCAAGACGAGGAGACCGGCGAGTGGGTGCGCAGCCTGGACCGCGGCAGCCCGCGCCGGGAACGAGCGCTCGAGGACCTGCATCGCCTCCTGCTCCGGGTGGCCCGCACCGAGCTCGCTCGTCGTCGTGGCCGGCATCCGCTGACCGGCCCCGAGCTGGAGGATCTTGCTCACCAGGCGGCCCACGATGCGATGCTGGCCATCGTCGACAGGCTCGGGGAGTTCCGCGGGGAGAGCCGGTTCACGACCTGGGCCTACAAGTTCGTCATCCTCGAGGTCTCGAGCAAGCTCGGACGGCACTTCTGGCGGCGTCCGACCGCTGCGCTCGACGCTGCGCAGTGGGATCGTCTGCCTGACCGGCTCGGGGTCGTCCCGGAGGACCAAGCGATCGCGGTCGAGCTGGTCGGCGCGCTTCGTCGAGCCGTGCGCGCGGAGTTGACCGACCACCAGCGACGAATCTTCGTTGCCCTGGTCGTCGACGGCATCCCGGTCGACGCGCTCGCTTCCCGGCTCGGCTCCAACCGCAACGCGCTCTACAAGACCATGTTCGACGCTCGCCGCAAGCTCCGGGCCGCCCTGATCGCCGAGGGCTACTTCGAGGCGCGTCCGGGCCGCGAGGGCGAGGCGACACGCGAGGAGCAGGACTCATGAGTGGCTGGGACGAGCTCGACCGGTTCCTGCTGACGGATCCGCGAGACGTCGGCTGCGACGAGGCCATCCGCCTCCTGCACGTCTACGCGGACGTCGTCCTCGCCCACGGCAGGGACCACGCCGTCGCCCGCTACCCGGGGATCGCCGCCCACTTCCTTGCCTGCGGGCCCTGTCGCGAGGATCTCGAGGGACTCCTCCTCGCCGCAGGGGGCTGAGGCGCCTCCCGCCCTCTCGGCACCGCCGGCACACCGACGCCGGGATCGAGCACCTCGACAGGACCGCCGTGCCCGAGGTGCGAGCGGCGACCGAGAGCCGCCGGGAGGGTCCCACGACCCGAGGATCGCACGAGGTGTGCCGGTACGGCGTCCCCCACACCGGCGGACTCGGTGCGCCGACCATGTGCACCGAGTCCCTCTCCGAGCACCGGATGTCCTGTTCGGCTCGGATGCCGCCTGGGAGGAGGCGGTGTCCTGCTGGATCACGCTGCGGTCGACACCTGGGAACCGTGGCCCCCGGCTGCGTCGAGCTGTTCGCGGC
>JAJYWE010000071.1 GCA_021791675.1 Actinomycetes bacterium
CGACCGAGGGGCTCGTCGTCGAGATGACCGACGGGACCGAGGCGTTCAACGCGAACTTCCGGGTACGAGTCGGCTTCTACTACGACCTGGTGAAAGCGAGCGTCGGGCGGATCGTCAAGGGACTCACTTTCGAGCTTGGCGAGCATCCCGTCACGGCCGTCGGCGTCACGCCGGGATGGCTCCGGTCGGAGCGCATGCTCGAAGGCTTCGGCGTGAGCGAGGAGCGTTGGCGGGACGCCCTGGCGAGAGCGCCAGGCTTCGCGATCCCCGAGTCGCCCGCCTACGTCGCCCGTGGGGTCGCCGCGCTCGCGGCTGATCGAGGACTCGCTCGCTGGGCCGGGCAGATCGTGTCCTCGCGCCAGCTCGCGGATGCCTACGGGATCACCGACACCGACGGCTCGCGTCCCGACTGCTGGGGCTACATCGACCGCTACGGGATCGACGAGCAGAGCGGCATCGGCGTGGACGAGTTCCGCTGAGTCGCACGCATCCCCGTCGCGCTGTCGCAGCGCCTCCGGCTCGAGCGCCGCAGCCGAGATCGGTGCCGACCAGCTCCAGGGGCGAACCGGTCGGATCCGGGCGGGCAGGTGGTGGGCAGGCAGGCGGGCGGGGGCGCGGGTGTGCGGATAAGCAGGCGGGTGTGCGGACAAGCACGCGGGTGTGCAGGCAGGCAGGGAGGGGGTCAGCGTCGCACGATCCCGGAGACCTCGGTCCGACTGGTCGGTCGGGGGATGTCTGGCCCGTCAGGCGAAGTGCGCCGAGAGCCAGGAGGTCGCGACCTCCACCAACGCCGACGCGTCGAAGAGGTAGCTCGTCGCCGCACCCACGACTCCCCCCGTCCCCGCACCTGCGCGGAGTGCCTCGCGGGCGAGGAACTCGAACGCATCCTCCTCCCCGAGGACCGTCTCGTAGGGGAACGCGCCCCGCGACGAGGTGTCGACGTCGCGCACCGGTCGCCAGGTCACGACGCCGTCCGTCTCGACCGGTACCTCGTAGGTGACCAGTCGCCGGCTGGGGCTCTCGACGAGGCTCTCCGCATGGTGCAACAGGGTCAGCGTCGCGAGCGGCGCACCGAGGGCGAGCACCTGGCCACCCGACGCGACGAGACGGGCGAGCGGGGACCCGGCACCGGCGGGGAAGTCCCAGGGCACGCCGGCGGTGAGCTCGTGTGCTCGCGCACCGAGTGCCACGAAGCGGAAGACGTGCCCATCGCTCGCACGTGCCCCTGGCCACGTCCGGAGCCGCTCGGGAATCCGGCCGAAGTCCGGGTCGGCGGCGCTGCGCGCCGGGTCGAACGGCGGCAGCTCCCGCCGGTAGGCTGCCCGGCGCGCCGGGGGCCACTCGCCGAGATGGTAGGGATCGTCCTCCCAGCCGGCGTACGCGAGCAGCGTCCCTCCTGCCCCGACGGCCTCCACGAGTGCCTCGACCACGGTCTGCGTTCCGCCGACGACCCACCCGAGAGCGCTCATGCGCGTGTGCACCATCAGCACCCCGCCACGAGCGAACCCGAGGCGGCGCAGGTCGGCGACGAGCTGGGACCGCGTGACGAAGCACGACTCGCCACTCGCCTCCGCCATGTGCCAACGCTAGCGAGGGCCGGGGAGCTGGTGGACACAGAGCAGTGTGGCCACGGACGCCGCGCCGCCGTCAGACCGCGCGGGCTCGGAACGACACACGGCGACCCTCCCGACGGAGCGACGTCGCCAGGGGAGCTCGTCAGGTCTAACCTAACGGCTGCGCGCTGGGCGAACCTGACGCCGGGGGCCCGAGGAGGAGACGCATGGCGCACGCCTCGACCACCGACGGCATTCGCTGCTCGTTCTGCGGCAAGAGCCAGTTCGACGTGGGAAGGCTCGTCGCAGGAAGAGGCGCGGTCATCTGCAACGAGTGCATAGAGGTGTGCAACCAGATCCTCGCAGTGGAGGAGGGCGAAGTGCGAGCCGGGGAGGCCGAGGCGGCGCCAGCGCCTGGGGAGGCTCCACCGCCTCTTCGCCCGTGGGAGGGGCTCTCGGACGACGAGCTGGTCGCGGAGATGGTCCGTTCCCACGCGGCACACGACCAGGTCGACCGGGCAGTTGCGCGCTACGTCGCGGAACTGCGCGCACGTGGCGTCACCTGGGCACGCATCGGAGCAGCGCTCGGGATGACACGTCAGTCTGCTTGGGAGCGCTTCTCGGGCGAGGAGTAGCTCCGACGCAGAGCCGTGCTGCCAAGATGGTCGTCGTGGACGCAACGGCGGTCGAGCTGCGGAGAGCCCCGAGCGGAGCGGGGTCGGCGTGCGTCGAGATCCTCTCGTCCCTCCCGGCCTGGTTCTCCGACCCCGGTGCGAACCGCGCCTACGCGGCGGCCGCGGAACGTGGCCCGGCGATCCTCGCCGAGGCACACGGTGCGCCGGTCGGGCTCGCGCTGCTGTCCCGCCACAGCCCCGAGGCCGCCGAGATGGCCCTCTTCGCGGTTCGCCCGGAGTGGCACCGCCGCGGTGTCGGGCGGCGACTCCTCCAGCTCGCCGAACAGGTCCTCGCGGAAGACGGCGTCCGCTACCTGCAGGTGAAGACGCTCTCGGCCCGCCATCGCGACGCCGGGTACGCCGCCACCCGCGCCTTCTACCGGGCGTGCGGCTTCGTCGTGCTCGAAGAGCTCCCGACACTCTGGGGTCCGGACAACCCGGCAGTGCAGCTGGTGAAGTCGCTCCCCGGGCGCCACACCGGTCGCTCACCGGGCGACGTGCACCACATCGAGCTCTGGGTCGCGGACCTCTCCCCCGCCATCGAGCGCTGGGCCTGGCTCCTCGGCGAGCTCGGCTACGAGGCCTTCCAGGACTGGCCGGCGGGGAGGAGCTGGCGGCGCAACGGGCACTACGTGGTCCTCGAGCAGTCCGTCGCGCTCCACGGCACCGAGCACGACCGGTGCCGGCCAGGCCTGAACCATCTCGCGTTCCACGCCGGGACGCGGGCGGCACTCGATCGCCTGGTCGCCGACGCCCCGGCGCACGGCTGGCAGCAGCTGTTCGCCGAGCAGTACCCGCACGCGGGGGGACCCGACCACGAGGCTGCGTACCTGGTGGACGAAGACGGCTTCGAGGTCGAGCTCGTCGTAGACCGCGACCGTTGAGCGGCGCCAGCAAGGCACTCGCAGCGGCGCCAGCAGCTGCCCTCCTCACGCGCCGGAGCGTCCGGCTCCTCGCGCTCGCTCCCTCCTCCGTCGCCCGGTCGCCCGTGGAGGGCTGAGCGGGCGGCCCGAGCGCGACCTCGCTACGGTGAGACGCATAGCGGTGGCGGGGGCGCGGCGAGCGCTCCGGGAACCAACGCATTCGACCCAGGAGGACACGACGTGGACGCTGGCGAGCAGTCGACCCTGGTGGTGCTCACGACGGGAAAGGAAGCCTTCGTCAGGGCCAACGCCGTGCTCCAGATGACGCTCATGGTGCGCAAGACCGCCCAGATACCCGTCGAGCTGCTCCTCCTCGGCCCAGGTGTGGAGATCCTACGCTCGAACCAGAAGAACTCGCCGCAGTTCGACCAGCAGCTCACGGCCCTCCGAGAGGCCGGGGTCCGGGTGACGGTGTGTGAGGTCTCGCTCGGGAGCCTCGGCCTGACCGCGGACCAGATGTTCGAGGCCGAGACCGTGAAGGGTGGGGTCGAGGTCGGCGCGCGACTCGCGGCCGGTTGGCATGTCCTCACCTTCTGACCTCTCGTGAGCTCGAGCCGAGCGTGGGTGCACCGACCTCGCGTCCCGCGCCGGAGCGTCTTCGCACTGCCCCCGTTCAACCGCACCGGAGCGCCCCTTCCCTGGGTGCACGAAACACGCAGCGGCCGACTTGCCACCTCCTCGGAGGCGATGGGCCGACCAACTCCCGACGCAGTGCCGGAGCGGTCGCCCGACGCAGTGCCAGAAAGGACCAGAGGATGACGGACCGTGATCCAGGAGACTTCGGACGCAGAGTCGCCGAGCGCCGTCAGGAGCTCGGCCTGGCTCGGGAGGAACTCGCCCGTCGGGTGGGCATGGATCCCGGCTACCTCGAGTACCTGGAGGAGCGCCCCGGTGCGTCTCCAGAGGCAGCGACCCGCCTCCGCCTCGCGAGGGCGCTGTCGACCACCGTGGAGCGCCTGGAAGGGAGCGGGTTCGGCGAACCGGTCGGGACCGGGCATCCCCCAGGTGGCATCGCAGAGGTGCTCGAGCTCGACCGCGCGGCCTGCTACGAGCTCCTCCGTCACGGCGGGATCGGGCGAGTTCTCTTCCTCGCGGACCGTGGCCCCGCCGGCCTCCCGGTCAACTTCCGCCTGCTCGACGAGGACGTCGTCTTTCGAACCGGCGACGGCTCCATTCGAGGCGCGATCGACGCCGGCGGGTCGATCGGCTTCGAGGCAGACCGCCTCGACGACGCGCTCGGCGAGGGCTGGAGCGTGCTCGCCACCGGGCATGGGGCCCTCGTGGACGATCCGGAGGTCTTGCAGCGCATCGACGCGCTGGAGATCCGTTCGTGGGCCGGAGAGCACCGGCCACGCGTCGTGCGCCTTCGTGTCGAGGAGATCACGGGTCGGCGTATCCGCCGGCATCTCTGACAGATCGGCGGTCCGTCGAGCGTCGACCGCTCGGGGACGGCTTCTCGATACTGCGGTCCTCACTCCGCCGAGCGCGCCTCGGTGAGCGGACTGCTCACCGTGGCGGGGGCGGGCAGGGCGGAGTGGGTGTGCTCACCTGGGGTGACCCGGGGAGCTGGTTGGGCCGGCGGACCGCCGGACCGGCGGAGCTGCCCATCCCCTCGCGAGCGAGGCAGGAGCGTTGCCCAGACTGGAGCTGGTCGACACCATCGCCGGTGGTGGCTGATCCGGCCTCGGTCGGCGCCACGGCACGCGCCCGGTCCGGCTCCGTCACCGCCGGCGCATGGTGATCCGCCAGAGGCGCCGGGGCAGGTCGCCTTCCTCGAAGGCGGTCAGGTCCTCGAGCTCGAAGCCCTCCGCGAGCCGGTCGACGAGTGTGCGATCGAAGAAGTGGACGACGAACCCACCGTTCTCGAAGAGGTTGTCGCCGAGGTCGCGGCCGGCACCGTAGTGGGCGTCGCCGACGTGGCGCACGGTGTAGATGCATAGTCCGCCGGGGCGCAGCACCCGGTGGACCTCCCCGGCGAGCGCCGCGAGCTCGTCGCTTGCGAGGGCCATGGTGAAGAGCATGTGCGAGTAGCAGGCGTCGAAGCTGGCGTCGGCGAAGGGCAGTGGCTGGCGGACGTCGTGGGTGAGGGTCGTGAGCCGCCCGGCAAGACCAGCACGGCCCGCTTCGTCCCGGATGCCGGCCAGTGACCCGGCTGCGTAGTCGAGCGCGGTGACCTCGAGGCCGGCTCCGAGCAGTCCGAACGTGTCCCGCCCCTGGCCCGCTCCGAGCTCGAGCACCCGGCTCAGCCCCTCCGCAGCGAAACGGCTCGCCGCAGAGCGGCCCGCCTCGCTCGGTTCGGTCCCGTACATCTGCGGGTTCGCCGCGAACGTCGTCTCCCAGTGCTGGCGCTGGCCGGCGACGAGCGCGCCGGGGTCGGGGGCGGGCTGCTCGGGGCTCACCGGGGACCCCTGGACGGGGCAACGGTGACCGGCCGGCGCTGCGAGGCGGTCGACTCGCTCGGCTCGGAGCCCAGCGGGCACTCCAGACGGGTCTCGAGCTCGGGCAGGTCGATCTCCCCGCGGGCGCCGCACTCACGGAGGATGACCAGCGGATCCTCGGCCGGTGGGAATGCCGCCACACCACCCGTGGCAGCTGGAGAAGCGCCGAGCCCGCATCCCGGCTCCATGGTCCCCCGGTGGTGGGGCAGCCGGATCGCCATGAGCACGACCATCGCCGTCATCGGGATCACGAACAGCACGGGCCAGGGGAGGAACCCCCATCCGGACGGCATCACGACTGCTCCCTCCTGCTCGTGGCTCGGCCCGCTGCCTCGGGTTCGGAACTTCGGATGCCAGGGCCCGGACGCACCGACGCTCGCTGCCCCGGTCTGGGAGGTCGTCCGTCTCGACGCCGGCGCCCTCTCCGACGAGGAGGTGGCGAAGGCGAGCGCACACCGCGGAGCCATCCCGAGACCAGCCTGGTCGGCATCGCCCTCACGGCGTTCACCGCGGTCTTCGAGCCCACGCTCGGCGTGGCCAAACGCCGCCTCGGCCGGGAACTGACCTCGGGCACCGTCGCAGGCGAGGGCACGCAAAACCTGCTCTGCGCGGCCCAGGCCGCCGCAGTGTTCGCCGGCCCCGTCGCCAACCCGCTCTTCGGGTTGCGGTGGCTCGAGCCAGCCGTTGCACTCGTCATCGCCGCCATCGCCGTCCCCGGGGAACGACGCGCGTGGCGGGGCGAGGAGTCGACGTGTGCCTCTTCCCGAGCCGGTGCCGGTTCCCGTGGCGCTCCCGAGGTCCCGAGCGAGCGGACCATCACTCCGAATGCGGGGAGCGGCTCGGGGATGGGGTCGCCCTCCGCGCTCCAGCCAGAGCACCTTCGTGACCGGGGTGAAACCGCTTCGTGACCACGGCGGCAGAGCAATCTACAGGGCGAGGTGGAGGCGGAGCGCCTCGTCGAGCTGCGCCATCAGCTGTGCAGGTAGGCGCCCGACCCGACCTCCCACCCGCTGGACGGCAACCGAGCGGACCTGCTCCGCCTGGGCTTTCGAATCGGCTCTCAGGCCGGTCTCCGTGGCGGGGAGCGCAACCTGGAAGGGGTACACCCGGGCGAGGTTCGAGGAGACCGGGACCACCGTGACGACCCCGCGACCCAGTCGCGCCGCAGTGGCATTGGCGCCATCGTTGCTGACGACGACCGCCGGGCGCGTCTTGTTCGCCTCCGCTCCGACCGCCGGGTCGAGGTCGACCAGCCGGATCTCGCCCCGCAGCATCAGTGCAACCCGTCGCCCACGGTGGCGTCCCACTCCGCCGCCTCTTCGGACGCATCCCACGCGAGGAAGGCTTCCTCATAGGCTGGGGCGAGCTCGGATCCTCGGAGCAGCCTCACCGCCCGGTGCAATGCAGCAGACCGCGACCCGAGGCCCTGTGCAGCGGCGTAGCAGTCGAGGAACTCGACGTCGGCGTCGGGCAGGCTCACGCTGACTTTCATACCGTCATACTACTTCCGGTAGGGTCTCCATCTGACCAGGCAGCCCCGACTGGCCGGGCGGGAGTTGCTTCGCCGCATGCGCACTCGGCTCGGACGGCCTGCGCCGGCTACCGCCCGGCCGGTCACTCGCACGCGCGACCCGAACGCGCAACCCGACCGCGGCAACCGGTCCCACGGTTCCGAGAGCCGCCGCTCGAAGCTCGGCACCGGCTGCGCGTCCCGGTGTCGCGGCCGGGCGGGTCCGGGGCTGGGAGGAGTCGATCGCCGACCTGGTGCTGATCTTGGACCACGGGGTCAGCACCGCACGACACCTGGCCGGCCGCGCCCGCGCGGGGCTCAGCGCCCGTGACATCCCGGCCGGCCTGTGCGTCGCCGAAGTCGACACCGAGGGGCCCGCCGAGGCCGCGGGCTTGCGGCCCGGTGACATCATCGTGCAGATCGGGACCGCGCCGGTCTAGCGGCGCACCGACCTCAGCCTGCTGCTGCGGGCCCACGCGCCGGGCCAGTCCCTGCCCGTCGGCTACGTCCGCGACCGGGAGCTGCGCCAAACCGTGCTCACGCTGGGCGCCCGGTGAGGGCCCGCCCGCGGGGCCTCGTCCTCACACGGTGGCGGCTCGCGCCTCGTCCAGCAGGCGGGCGCCGGCACCGACCGGCCAGGTCTCGCGGTTCGTGCGCCACTGCAGCTCGACGCCTTCCTCGCCGGGAGTCTCGACCTCGCGGTCGACCGTGGCCACGAGCTGGTAGCCGAGCCGGGCGGGGACGGCACCGCTCGCCCGGTTGGCGCGGTCGTGGTGGATCTCCACGACCTCCACGCCCGGGGTGTCGAGCGCCAGCTCCGTGAGGGCAGCGGCTCCCAGCGTGGCCACGCCCCGTCGAGTGTGGCGCACGTCGACCCAGTAGCCGAGCTCGAGGGCACCCGGGCCGAGCCGGGCGTGCAGGCCGAACATGCCGAGCAGCCGCCCGTCTCGGTCACACGCCAGGTAGGAGACCTCGGGAACCCCCGACCCGCCCGGCCTGGCGACGTTGCGCTCGACGAAGCCTCGGGCCTTCTCGGGCGTGTAGCCCTCGACCCAGGCCATCCACGGCCGGAGGTGCTCCATCGAGGCCGCAATCGCCTCGTAGACGACGTCGGCGTCGCCCGGCTCGACACGGCGGCAGACCAGCCAGCCGGCGTCCACCCTCGGTGCGGGCACGAAGTCGTCGCCGGTGGCCGGCTCGTCGGACATGGGCCAAGGATCGCCCATCGGTGACGGGGGCGTCCAGCCGGTCCCGCGCGTCGGAACGACGGCGAGGTCCCTCGTCGAGTGCGCCTCGGCCGTCGGGCTCGCCAGCGGCTCCCGAGATCCCGAACGGCGTGCCGACGCACGCCGAGTCCTGACCGTCCCCCTCACTCCAGCCCGGCACGACTCTAGCGCTCCTCCAGGAGCCGGTTGACGGGTTCCCCAGCGCCTTGGACGGCGTGGCCCGCGCCGGGCACGACGGTGTGGGTGGCGCCGGCCCGTTCGACGATGGCCCCGGCGATGGCCTCGAACGCCGGCGTGCGCCCGGAGGTGAGGACCAGGATCGGGTAGCCGCCGGTCGCGAGGTCCTCTGGGTCCATCACCGCCTCGTAGTGCCTGCGGAAGCCGGCCAGGTCCGACGCCAGGCCGTCCAGGGCTGGCGGCTGGAGGGCGCCCGGAGCGTCGTGCGTGACGCCATCGGCGCCCGCTACGAGAGCGGAGACGACACCTGGGAGAACCCGAACATCGTCTTTCGCGCCCTGGGACTGGCGGGGCGGGTACCCCACGGGCCCCCGGGAACGCTGCTCCGCTGCGGGGCCTACTGGCCGGCTGCCGGGAGCGCTGACCGCCCGGAGCGGTCTCCGAGCGCAGATCGGGCAGGCTGGTCGAGTGGTCGACGCCCTCTTCGCAGAGCCCCGGCTCGCCGCGGTCTATGACGCCCTCGATCCCGATCGGAGTGACCTCGACGCCTACTTGGCCATCGCCGAAGAGCTCGGCGCAACCCGCGTCGTGGACGTGGGCTGCGGCACCGGGACCTTCGCCTGCCTGCTCGCCGCGCGCGACAAGTCCGTCGTCGGCGTCGACCCCGCGGCAGCGTCGCTCAAAGTCGCGCGCCGAAAGCCGGGCGCCGACGCCGTCCACTGGGTCCGTGGGGACGCGACCGCGCTCCCAGCGCTCCCCGCGCTCCGGGCGGACCTCGCGACCATGACGGGCAACGTCGCCCAGGTCTTCGTCGACGACCGGGGATGGGACGAGACACTCGCAGCAGTTCGCGCTTCCCTGCGGGCCGGCGGCTGGCTGGTCTTCGAGACCCGCGACCCGGGGAGCCAGGCGTGGCGGCACTGGACCCACGAGCACACGTACCGCCACGCCGAGATCCCCGGCATCGGGAGGGTCGAGACGTGGGTCGAGCTGACAAGCGTGGCATTCCCGCTGGTCTCGTTCCAGACGACCTTCGTCTTCGCCTCCGACGGCGCGACGCTCCGCTCGCAGTCGACCTTGCGGTTCCGTGACCGGAACGAGATCGCCGGCTCGCTCGAGAGGGCCGGTTTCCGTCTGGAGGAGGTGCGAGATGCACCCGACCGCCCGGGCCTCGAGATGGTGTTCCTGGCCGTGCGAGCGGAACGGTAGCGCCATCGCGGGGACGTGCTGCCGCTCGAGGCCGTCGCTGCAGGGACCGGTCAACATCGCGTTATACCGGTTATACTCAAAGGTGTGAAGACTGCGGTGTCGGTACCGGACGACCTCTACGAGCGTGCCGAGCAGGCGGCCCACCGGCTCGGCCTGAACCGCTCCCAGCTGTACGCCCGGGCGCTCGCTACGTACCTCCGAGACCTCGGACCGGACCCGGTCACGGAGCGACTGGACGAGCTGGCCGCCGAGCACGCCAAGGAACGGGGGCCCCGCGAGGCATCGGCGGTGGCTCGTGCCTTGATCGACTCGGGCAACTGGGAGTGGTAACGCGCGGAGCGGTCTGGTGGGTCGACTTCGGCGATCCCGTGGGGTCGTCGCCCGGCTACCGGAGGCCAGCGGTCGTCGTGTCCTCGGATCGCTTCAACCGGTCTCGAATCAACACCGTGATCGTTGCGGCGATCACCTCGAATACCCGACTCAGCCGTGAGCCAGGGAACGTGACGCTGCCGGATGCCCTCTTGCCGAAGCCTTCGGTCGTGAACGTGACCGCCCTGTTCACCGTGGATCGCGAGCAGCTCGTCGACCACCTTGCGGACCTGCCCGCCCTCGAGGCCAGGTCGCTCGACGAGGGTCTTCGGCTGGTGCTCGGCCTCGGCTCGTCGTGACCTGCCAATCGGTCATCAACGGGCCGTACTGCAGAGGATAGCGTTGGGAGGGTGGGCCAGTTTCGCGAGCCCGAGGTGATCCTGTTCAGCTCCGACGTCCAGCGGGCGGCGGAGTTCTACACGGCCCTCGGGTTCACCGAGACCTTCCGGGTCCCCCGAGACGGCGAGCCCATCCACATCGACCTGGAGCTCGACGGCTACCGCATCGGCTTCGCGTCCATCGAGAGCTCACGGCACCACCATGGTCTCGACCCTGCGACGGACGGACAGCGTGGCACCGTCACGCTCTGGACCGACGACACCGCTGCCGCCTATGCCCAGCTGACGGCTCGGGGCATCCCTGGGCTCGCGCCGCCGCACGTGTGGCTGGACCGGCTGCTCATCGCGTGGGTACTGGACCCCGACGGCCACCCCATCCAGCTGGTTCAGCGCCTCGACTCGGCGCCCTGAGCACGGCGCCCGTCACCGGGTCCCCGCGCGACACGGGGCCTCTCGACGGAGGCCGGCGACGACCACGACACCGTGCAGACCGCCTCCGGCTCCCGAGCGGGTGGCCCACCCTCCAGCGGTCTCGAGTGCGTGCCCCCCAGCCGTGTCGAGGGCGCGAGCCAGCGGCGTAGGATCGAGCCGTGGCCGAGACCCCCGCCTCGGCGCTGCAGCGCGTCGCGGCCGCCACCGGCGGCGTCGTCACCCCGGCCAACCTCCTCGACGTGGTTGCGCTTGTGGGTGCATGGTGGGCCGGTCCGAGGCTCGGAACCTGGAAGGGATACGCGGTCGCCGCCCCCTCGTACTTTGCCGACTTGGCCGACGGGATGATCGCCCGCCGAACCGGCACCGTCACCCGAGTCGGGGAGATCATGGACCACGTCGTCGGGGACAAGCCGAAGCTCTTCTGGGGCGCGTGGCACATCTGGCGTCTGCGCCTGGCCGACCGGCCCGTCATCGCGACCGTCGCGGCCTACAACGTGGCGAACGCCGTGGTCACCGGCTACGACTTGCTCCGCAATGCGGAGCCCGGGGTCTTCCCGGACCAGCGTGCGAAGTGGGCGATGATGACCACTGCCACCGGGTTGGGCATCCAAGTGGCAGCGGCGAACGCCGCGCGGACGCATCCCCGGCTGGCGCGGGTCTTGCGCGCCTGCGGAGCGATCAGCACCTACGGCGGGGTCGCTGTCTTCGGCATACCGACGACCGTCGGGTACTGGAAGACCGCCCGCAACGGGCGGAAGCGGGGTGGGTGAGCTCCGGCGAGCACCACTCATCACCGGTGAGCTCCGGCGCCGCCGCGGTTGCACGGCGGGCTCGGGGAAACGGGGGGGCGAACTGGCAGTTCCAGCGCGCGGCCAACGGAGGGAGACGTGATTGAACCCAGCGCGCACCCGTCGATCCCGGTGGCGCTCGCAGGCGGGACCTCCCTTCCGCCGACCGGCGCGAAGTTCCTGGTCGAGGGCGGACCCCTGCGTCTGGCTGACCAGGGCATCAGTGGTCGTCCTTCCTCGCGTCAGGTTGAAAGAGAGGGCCAAGCTCTGGATCGCGACCAGCTCGAGCGACGACCCACCAGCGCTGCCTGAAACCACCCGCCGCTCGCTTCCACGTCTGGCCCGCCCGGCGACGGCCGCTGGCTGCGTTCTCGCCGAGCGTTCGGGGCGCAGCTTGCCCCTACTGTCCAGAGTCTCGGTGGGACAGGCGCCAGTCACTGGTGGCGAGATCGGAGGTTCGACTCCATGGCGTGTCGGCTCGCGGCAGTGAGCTTCGACTCGGCCGACCCGCTTCGGCTGGCCCACTTCTGGGGAGACCTCCTCGGCTGGAAGCTGGTCCGTGATCCCTCCGGCTGCGCCTCGCTGGTGCCAGCGGATGGAGCGGGGTTCGGGTTCCAGTTCCGGATCGCCCAGGAGCAGGAGCCCGGCCGG